>CAIUXE010000210.1 GCA_903902965.1 uncultured Actinomycetes bacterium | reverse complement strand
CTTACTTCAAACCAGCGCACACCATTGTGTCCACCGTTTTCTTGTGGTCGGACATACGGACTATATTGATTTTCAATAGTTGAGTTCCAGCGGTGTATGCGTCCAATTTTTCTATCTGGATAGCTCTCATGTGGCCCATTTCCAAACCAAGTAACATCGGTGAGCCCACCACTGAGTTCGAAGTTAGTTCCAATACGGGCAACATCGTTTAGCTCCTTTGGAAGTACGACGTTTTCACTTACTGCGAACCCATTTTCGATTGGGGTAATAACTTGGGTGTGCTTGATTGCAAAACCGGTACTTGTTCTCCACGTGCACTTGATAGTGACCTTCTTAGTATTTTCAGTAACAGATATTTTTTCGCGAGTGAGGTCACGTAATCCCCAACGCTCCCATCGGGTAGATATATGTCCAATACGATCGTTATCAGTTGGCGCTCTCCATAATGAAAGCACAGGTGCCACTAATCCAAATGGCAATTGAATTTCTGCATACTCATTGATAACACCATCGAATTCATCAGATGGTTTAGCAACAGGTTTGGCTTTAGCGCGCGATGTAAGAGCAATCTGACTCCAGCCAACTTCAGCCATTGATGATGACCACGCAGTACTTGCCTTTGTGTGGATTGTGAAAGTAACGAAACGTTCGCCCCTTCCTTCCGCTTTGGAAAGTTGAGCAGATTTGATTGTAAATACTGCTTTTTTGCGTGGCCCAACAGATGGAAGCTTTGCTACTCCACCATCTAGAACTAGACCATCGCATGCGATAGACCAATGAATTTCAAAGGCAGATAGGTCGCTAAAGAATTGTTTGTTGAAGATTTCAAAGCGCCCTGTACTTGCACTCTTAGCTGTAATTACCGCAGGAGCAGCAAGTGCTTTGAATTCGTGCATTGCTGGTTTTCCTGTGCGATCAGGGAAAACTAATCCGTCACAACAGAAATTGCCATCATGTTTTGTTTCGCCAAAATCTCCACCGTATGCAGCGCGGGTGCTTCCATCGGCCATTCTTTGATCAAGACCGTGATCCCAGAACTCCCAGATAAATCCGCCTTGCACTCCAGGAGTTTTTTCAATGAACTCCCAATATTCTGCAAGGGTTCCATTGCTATTACCCATTGCATGTGAATACTCGCACATAATAAATGGGCGATCTTGTTTTCCAGATTTCACGTAAGCAATTACTGCGCCAAGAGCTGGATACATCGGACAAACAATGTCTGTTACTCCAACACCTTGGCGCCAATCGCCATTGATTGCACCTTCATAATGCAACGGACGTGATGGATCAATAGAACGTGCGTACTCGGCTGCTGCTCTATGGTTTGCACCAATTCCTGATTCATTTCCAAGCGACCACAAAATAACGCTTGGATGATGAATGTCGCGCTGAACCATTCGACCAACACGTTCTACAAATGCACCTGTGTAACGTGGATCTTCACACATTGAATCGTAGAAAGCATGGGATTCGATATTTGCTTCATCAATGACATAAAAACCAAGTTCATCGGTTAGATCTAAAAATGCTGGATCATTTGGATAATGGG
>CAIUXE010000209.1 GCA_903902965.1 uncultured Actinomycetes bacterium | reverse complement strand
TTGGGTGCGATTGGCGGAGGAGCTCATGCTCAAGGAGAATGGGTTAGGGCAGATTCCATTGACTCTCAAATTACATTTATAAATGCACTAATTACTGATCTTACTGAGAGGCCTTAATAATGAGCGAAGGTCCACTAATTGTTCAGAGCGACAAAACTCTCCTACTAGAAATCGACCATGTACTAGCTGATGAATGTCGCAAAGCAATCGCTCCATTTGCTGAATTAGAAAGATCTCCAGAGCATATCCACACATATAGATTGACCAATTTGGGACTTTGGAATGCGCGTGCTGCTGGTCATGATGCAGAAGCTGTAATCGATATTTTGTTACGTTATTCAAGGTATTCAGTTCCACATGCATTGTTAGTTGACATAGCGGAAACAATGGATCGTTATGGAAGGCTTCGACTTGAAGCGCATCCTGTTCATGGATTAATTCTTACTTCTACTGATGCCGCAGTCTTAGAAGAAGTATTAAGAGCCAAAAAAATAGCACCAATGTTTGGGCCTCGAATTGATCCTGAAACAGTTGTAGTTTTTGCAAGTGAACGTGGAAGGCTAAAGCAGAGTTTGTTGCGTCTTGGTTGGCCCGCTGAAGATATGGCTGGGTATGTAGATGGAGAAGCACACCCAATCTCGCTAGTGGAAAAGGATTGGAAGTTACGCAATTACCAAAAAATGGCAGCTGAAGGTTTCTGGCATGGAGGTTCAGGTGTAATCGTTTTACCTTGTGGTGCTGGCAAGACAATGGTGGGTGCTGCAGCTATGGCACTTGCTAAAGCTACAACATTAATTTTGGTAACAAATACTGTTGCGGCAAGGCAATGGCGGAACGAATTACTGCTCAAAACCTCACTAACCGAAGATGAAATCGGTGAATACTCGGGGACTAAAAAAGAAATAAAGCCAGTAACTATCGCTACTTACCAAGTGCTAACAACTAAAAAAGGTGGCGTTTACGCGCATTTAGATTTATTTGATTCTCATGACTGGGGATTAATTATTTATGATGAAGTCCACTTACTTCCTGCACCAGTTTTTAGATTCACTGCAGATATTCAATCTCGTCGTCGCCTTGGATTGACTGCGACTCTTGTTCGCGAAGACGGCATGGAAGGTGAAGTCTTTTCACTTATTGGCCCGAAGCGTTATGACGTTCCATGGAAAGAAATTGAAGCACAAGGTTATATTGCACCTGCAGAATGTATTGAAGTTCGCGTTAATTTGACTGATGCTGAAAGACTTCTTTACGCAACTGCCGAACCAGAACATCGATACCGGACATGTGCAACGACTCTTACTAAAACTAATGTTGCCAAATTTATTGCTGAGAAACACCAAGGTGAACAGGTTTTGGTTATTGGTCAATATCTCGATCAACTTGCAATTCTTGGCGAAACTCTTGGGGCACCAGTCATAACTGGAGATACGCCGATTAAAGAGCGCGAATCACTGTTTCAACTTTTCAGAGAAGGAGAAGTCACAACTTTGGTCGTTTCCAAAGTCGCAAATTTCTCAATTGATTTACCGGAAGCCACTATCGCAATTCAAGTATCTGGGGCATTTGGGTCGCGACAAGAAGAAGCACAAAGGTTAGGCAGAATTTTACGACCAAAATCAGATGGACGGGGTGCTCGTTTTTACACGTTAGTTGCTCGAGACACTATTGATCAAGATTTCGCGCAGAACAGACAACGATTTTTAACTGAGCAAGGTTATTCATATCAAATTATTGACGCTGATGACATTCTCTCTGGGGATAACAAATTAGGAAGTTAAAGCTTTTCTAAATCTTTCTTCATTAAGCTTAAAGAAATCATGAATTTCACCATCAATTAAAATAACTGGAACTTGTTCTCCGTATTTTTCTTCTAATTCAATATTTTTATCAATATAAATTATTTCTATTGTGAACTCTAAATCTTTTTGGATTTGTAAAACTTCTTCTTTCATTACATCGCAAAGATGACACCCATGCCGAGAATAAATCGTGACATTAGTTTTCATTTACTAGAAATTATCCGATCGAGTAGCTCCTGCAAAACAAAAGTAAGTTCGGTTTTTGCCTTAGTCGAGTTATCCTCAAAATCTTTAAGAAACTTCTCGATGGCCCCTTCGGAAATAGGACCAATTAACGGACCGTATTTATGTGCAAAGTTTTGTTGGATGAAATCACCGAGCGCGCGAGCCAGATCGCTCCGGAGATCAGATAACTCAGGCTGCTTACTCTGATTTTTTTGCTCTTTGGCCGCTCTGCTAATTCCTGCGCTAGCCAATTCTTCCGAATTCACTTCAAGCTCCTCTTAGACTCAGTAATACTGCTACGGTTTTTCCATGAAGCGGGCCAAATCGATAACGGTAATTGTAGGCCTGCTCGCCACTTTGCTGCTACCGCTAGCTCCAACCGCTTCAGCTTTAACAACTCAATCAACAATTGCACCAGTACAAGTTACATATGCTGGTACAACATCAAAGGTTACTTCCACTTACATTCCCTTTAATGACACTAATTTAGATCCTAAATCTAAGTTTGAAGTTAATTTTGTCACCGAATCTAGAACGCCTTGGCCCGAACCAGCAAAAAAAGCTTTTTTACGAGCAACTCAAATCTGGTCATATCTTTTTGAATCTCCTGTCACCATAAACATTGATGCGTATTGGTCACCGCTGGATAGAGGAATCCTTGGAAATGCCAGACCTGGTGGACCAAAAGGCGGCGGATATTTCAAAGATTTTCCTGGTGCGCCTGAAAAAAATCTTTGGTACCCAGCGGCGCTTGCAAACTCCTTAGCTAGCGACAAAAAAGATCAAGATGAACTGAACGTTGAAATTACCGCTCGTTTTAACTCAAGCTCTGCGAATGTAAATTGGTATTACGGCACAGATGGAAAAGATGCATTAGGTCAATTTGATTTCTTAAGTGCTGTACTCCATGAATTGGGGCATGGGCTTGGAATTATCTCCACTGAAACCTTTAATGATCGTTTTGGAACTTTTGCAAATGATTCACCAAGTATTTTTGCAGGCTTTGTTGCTAATGAATCTGGGCGAAGATTATCTGATCTTTCAGCAACACTTCCTGAATTTTCAACTTATGTAACATCGCCACTTTATTGGGTTGGCACGCAAGGAACATTGGCTAATAGTGGTGTGAAGCCAAAGCTTTTTTCCCCAAGTCAATACAAATCTGGGTCTTCAGTTAGCCACCTAGATGACGAGCTATTTCCAAAAAGTGCGATAAATGGATTAATGAGTTCTACGATTGACATGCAGCAAGCCATCCATGATCCCGGGCCAGTAGTAATTGGGATGCTAAAAGATATGCGTGGGAAAACTCCAATAACTCGAATAAGCGAGATTCGAAATCTACACACGATTGCAGGAAATAAGGCAATAACTTTATCTTTTGATCCGCCCGAGGAAGCAATCAGACAAGAAGTAACTTCTTATCAAATAAAAGTTTATCCTGGGAACCAAGTTGTTACTGTTTCTAATTCACCCGTTACGATTCCAAAGCTATCGCCTGGATTTCCTTACTATTTTGGCATTGTTGCTATTTCAAACGGGTTCCAAAGTAAAGAAGTTACTTCGTCTGTAGTTGTGCCTGAGGATACTTGGGTTAAGAAAGTAATTGACTCAAATGCAGACGCTCAATTCACTGCAAGCGCGATTTATGCAGGCAAGCAAACAGTTATTTATGCTGATTCAAAAAGCGGTTATTTAATAATGAATCAATTTGATGGAAAAGTCTGGAAGCGGCAAATCGTCGATGGAGATTCTGCTAAATCAGGAAGACGCAGCAGTAACCTCAATGGACGTCTTTCTGTTTGCGTAACAGATCCAGGCAAGAAGGAGAAGTTACACATTTTTTACACAGATACGGTAGAGAAAGATTTACTACATGCATCGTATGATGGAAAAAAATGGAGTTATGAAACTGTTGATGGAAATGGTCCGACAATTCAAGATTATCGCGAAACAATTCGAACAAAAACCGCAAGTAATGTAAATGTGTCAAACGCATGTGCAGCAACCACTCAAGGATTGCAAGTATTTTACCGAGACAACTCCCAAGGAATCTTACTTGGTGCCACCTTGCTTAAATCTGGGTGGAGTTATGAGATTATTGATGGAGATAAAATAACTGGTGGCCGAAGTGATGGTGACGTGGCTTTTCACCTTGCAGCCGTAACTACGGGAAAGAAAATTCATTTACTTTACGACTCTGTTCTGGCTGCTCCTGAAAAGAAAGCTATTCAAGGTGATATTCGTTATGCGACTAGAAGTAGTGTGTCCCCGCTTGACTGGCAGTACACAGCGGTGGAGGTAGGTAAACGTGAGATACCTGTCGCCGGTTTTGATTTAGGACTTGCATTAGATGGTTCTGCCATTCGTGCCATTTGGTACGCCTCTTCTTCTACGACCGTTTCAAAAGCAGATCGCATTCATTGGACTGATTTAACATCCCCAGGAGTTATAGCTGAGTTTGTTCCAACATCAAGTCCGGTTTCGCCGATTTCATTGTCTGCAAGTACTGCAATTTATGGCTGTGAAGATCGACTTTGTTCCTTAGATCTGATCACTAAGAAAAGCACTCTTGCAAATGACACTGCGGTGGATAAGAGCACGACAGCTTCCTGGGTTAAAATTAAAAACAGAGATTACGCCTTTGTAAATGTCGATGGGAAAGCAACATTACTTACAAAGCCCTTAAGTTAATTAACTTACGACGCTTACTTTATTTAGCGTTACGTCGTTGAATTCTGGTGCGCTTTAGTAACTTTTTATGTTTTTTCTTGGCCATTCTTTTGCGACGCTTCTTGATAACTGAACCCACGAATCACTCCCTTAGAAATTTCTGGTAACTACCGATTGAAGATTTTTAAGTAGGCTCAGAGATTACCCTGTTGCGGGGAGAGTTCTAAATTCTGGATATTTAGCCCTAAAACCCTAAAACGGGAGCTGGGCCAAGACAAATGTCCCGTCCATAGCGCGAGTTGCTACACAAGTACCTAGGCCCGATTGAGACCTAAGGCCGACAATCTCCGCACTCAGCGGAATGCGTCCACCTAATGTGGGGTCACCTTTTTTATCAAATTGGTACACCACTAAATCACCCGCTTTTGACTTTAGGAGGGTATTGCTTTGGGTAGTAAGTACGGCGGCCACGGCTGAATTATTTATTGCGGAGCTTGCTCCCGAATACCTCTTGCTCCAAAGAACTGAACCAGTACTTGAGAATTGCGAAATTACGGCTTCATTCAAATTTTTTGTTGCGGATGTTCCCCCCACGGTTAGATTTCCCGCAGCACTTTTCCACGATCGAGTTGCCCCTACTCCATTACTTCTAACAACTTTCAATATCTTCCCATCTGTAGGTGAAACAGTAAGAATAATTCCATCTGTTTTTCCAACTACCGATTTTTTTGCAAGCGCTTCAGAACTTTGGCCAACTAAAGTTAGGGTTTTATCTTTATTTAAAATTCCAGAACTCAAAGTTGTTGCAGATTTTCCGAAATAGTATTTAGTTCCAAATTCTCCGGAAATAGTAAGTGACTGCATGAAAGAACGTTCACCTCCACTCTTGGTGATTTCTATTCCAATCAGAAATACGCCCATACCTCCAGGAATAATCGAAGTTACATAGCCAAAATTATTTAATTTAGTTGCAAACCTATTTATTAGTACTCCACTTTTATCTACTTGCGTCACCGTCACTACCTTTAAATCTTTTCGAATGGGTTTTACGGTTTGCGCAGTGACCGTATCGGGATTTAGAGTCTGGACAGTTGGTGTTTGACTAGTTTGAATTGGTTGCACTTCGCCCATTGAGGATGAACTCTGCGGAGGAATTACAGCAGTTGGATCCTCTGCACTTTGTGCCAATCCTGCGACCCAAATCAGTTCCTTTACATCAACCGCGATGGCGGTTGCTACATCATCTTCTGATGTACCAATCCGGAGTGACCATACGTTTCCACCTGAAGAATCAAAAGCACTCACCCATGAATCAAGACCGCCTAAAGGACCTAAAGGGGTAGTCCCAAGAAAATTTCCCACTGTATTGCCTGCAGCTATCCAATTCTTTTTGGTGGAAGTTATTCCGATAATCTCGTCATTTTCATTGCCGGAAATTGTTGTACTTAAAAATGGAATTACTATTTTTGGGGCAAAAGTTGCTGCTTCAGCATTTGTAGTAAATAAAAGTGAAATAGCTACCGCGACAAAAAAGGCTCGTCTCAGATTTGCTCACCCCTGAGCTAATTCGCGTGAGCGATCACGCGCTGCCAGAAGTGCGGCACTGAATATCTCGTGAATTCCACTTTCATTTAAAGTTTTAAGCGCAGCAGCCGTTGTGCCATTTGGGCTAGTTACATTTTCGCGCAATGTTGTCGGGGTTTTGCCGGAATCTCGCAACATAGTTGCAGCACCATAAATAGTTTGAATACTCAATTGGTGTGCGTCTTCAGGTGTCAGACCTAACTCAATTCCAGCCGCCACCATTGCTTCGATTATTAGAAAAAAGTAAGCAGGACCTGATCCACTTACTGCAGTTACCGCATCTTGCAAATTTTCTTCAACGCGAATTACTTTGCCAGTGCCAGTTAATAATTTTTCGGCGAGCGCTAAATCTTTTTCGGCGCAATAAGTTCCACCAGAAATAGCTGCCATTCCTTCACCAACTAATGCTGGGGTATTTGGCATCACTCGAATAACTGGGACTTTCTTGCCATTAAGGCCAGCTTCAATACCCGCAATTTTTTTACCCGCTGCAAGGCTGATAAGTAAAGTCTCTTCAGATATGTGATCTGAAATTTCGGTAACACTGGTCGCCAAATCTTGGGGTTTAACAATTAAGAAGATTGCCGTAAACCCCGAAAGTTCCCCTGGACCGGACAGGTTGGCAAGCTCGCTAACACCATATCGCGCACAGATCTCTTTACTTCGATCCTGCCGCTTTTCTAATATAGAAATCGAACTAGGCGCGGTTCCTGAATTTATGAGTCCGGCGATAATCGCCTCTCCCATTGCCCCAGCGCCGATGATCAATATCTGGCTCATGAGACAGAGCCTACAACGCGAAGATCTCGCCAGGTCGGTAAGCCAACTAAAAAGCAGCACCTCCCCAAATTCCTACCGATGTAACAAGATCCTAAAAAAGCCTCTACCCTTGTGCCTTATGCCTGAAGTAGTAATTGATTTCCCACGTGACTGGGTTGAATTTGATAATCCCGCAGATCCATTTGGAGAGCGTTTTCGCTGTGATTTAACTTGGTTAACCTCTAATTGGACCTGCATTTATGGCAATGGCTGTAAGGGAATTTATGCCGATCGTCCAAATGATGGTTGTTGTTCCGAAGGTGCTCTTTATTCCGATAAAAAAGATGAAGAACGCGTTTTAAAATTTGCTAAAAAATTAAAAAAGTCTCAATGGCAATACTTTGACAAAGCCCAACCTAAGAAAAAAGGTGGGAAGTTAAAAATTTCCGAAGTAGATGAAGATGGTGATCGTAAAACTCGAAAAGTAGACAACGGTTGTATTTTCTTAAATAGAAAAGGCCATACCGCTGAAGGTTACACTGGAGATTTTGGTTGCGTTCTACATCATCTTGCTCAAAGCGAAGGCGTCCACTTTGTTAAAACAAAACCTGATGTTTGCTGGCAGTTGCCAATTCGTCGGAGTTTTGAAAAAGTTGATCTCGGTGATGATGTTGAGGTATCAGTTACAGTAATTGGCGAGTACGAAAGTCGCGGTTGGGGACCAGGTGGTGAGGATTTCCACTGGTATTGCACCAGCAACTCTGATGCCCATGTTGGCAAAGAGCCGGTCTACCTCTCAAATGAAGCAGAACTAACTGAATTAATGGGCAAAAAGGCTTATGCTGAATTGAAACAGATTTGCGATGCTCGAATGGAAATCAAACGAGCTGCATCTCCTAAGTTGTTGCCATTTCTACTTGAGCATCCAGCCACAACTTTGGCTCGAAAAGAAGCGGCTGAAAGCAAAAACTAAAAAGATCGGGAGAATTACCATGAAGCGAGTTCCCCTAGTTGCAACTCTGCTGCTACTTGTTTTCCCAATTACTTTTGCATCTGCAGCCGAAATCGCGATTCCGCAAAGTATCAATTCGTTAAAAGTCACTCCCCAAGAGACTAATTTTTATAATTTAAATATTGATACATTTGTAATTCCTGAAGCGAAAACCTTAATTACGGCAGTATCGGGAAATAAAATTTTTATTGGGGATCGCCCAACTCGGACTTTAAGTGTTGCTAATTTAACTGGAAATGTATTAACTCTGGAATCAAAAATTACCGTTCCCACGCCAACAGTTGTGGGTCACCCAAGCAATGCATTGCTAGACATGCTCGCAACTAAAGATCATCTATATCTGGCTGTCGTTGATGGAGCAAAAGATTATCCTGCATGCGGTGCTGCAAAAATCTATGATTATTTGATTGCT
>CAIUXE010000208.1 GCA_903902965.1 uncultured Actinomycetes bacterium | reverse complement strand
GCAACTAGAAAGATTGGTCCAGCAGTTGCGGCCGGTTGCACAATGATTTTAAAGCCAGCAACAGAAACTCCGTTAACTGCCATGTATATCGTGGATGTAATGGAGCGTGCTGGCTTGCCTAAGGGAGTTCTTAATTTAGTTCTGCCAGAAAAAACTGGTCCAGCAATTTCAAAGATGTTGCATGATCCACGTGTAAAAAATCTTTCATTTACTGGTTCTACTGAAGTTGGCCGTGTGCTCTTAAAAGAGGCTGCAGATAAGGTAATTCGCTGTTCAATGGAGTTGGGCGGAAACGCACAAGTAATGGTTCACGATGATGCAGACCTTGCTGTCACAATTCCACAACTACTTCTGGCCAAGATGCGCAACGGCGGAGCTGCCTGCACATCTGCAAACCGCATTTTTGTTCAGCGCGGTATTTCAGAGGCTTTCATTAATGAGATGACTAAGTCCATGAGCGCCTTTGTAATGGGCCGTGGAACCGATGCCACCACAACTCTTGGAGCTTCAGTGTCAATGAAGGAGCGCAACAAGATTGCACAAATCGTTGATGAATCAGTAGCAGCGGGTGCGAAGGTAAAAGTTGGTGGAGTAAAACCTGAAGGCGATGGTGCGTTCTATCCAGCCACAGTTTTAATCGTTGATAAAGACAACCCAATTCTTCTCCATGAAATCTTTGGGCCAGTTGCACCCATCATTATTTTTGATAATGATGAAGAAGGCATCAAACTTGCTAATGACACTGATTTCGGTCTTATTAGTTATGTCTTTTCTTCAAACCTCACCCGCGCCCTGCGCACAGCAGAGGCAATGGAATCAGGAATGGTTGCCATTAATAAGGGTGTTATTTCAGATCCAGCAGCGCCTTTTGGCGGCGTGAAGCAATCAGGTTTGGGCCGTGAAGGTGGCTTTGATGGCATCCATGAGTTCTTGCAGACTAAGTACATTGGCCTTGAGATTTAACCTACGGAGGATGAATATGAATCCAAGAAAAGCTATTGCAATAGTTTTTTGTATGTCAGTTGGATTCTCATCCATAACGATGGAGTCAGGTTTTTCAGCAGTTAAAGCCGGTGCGGCTTGTACAAAGGTGGGGCAAAGTTCAGTAATTTCAGGAAAGAAATTTACCTGCATTAAAATTGGGAAAAAACTACAATGGAATAATGGCGTAGTTGTTCAATCACCAAAGCCTACAAACTCTCCTACTGCGCAATTGAGTGGACACGATTTAGTTGTCTCACAAGTATCAGCTAACTGGGATTCTTGGAGAAAAAAGAGCACCAGCAATTACACTCCAATAAAATTGATTGTTCAGCCTGGATATGACTCAGCTTGGGGTGGGGCTAGCAAGACGTCAGATCTACTGATCTCAACTTTTGTTGCCAATGGGTATTCACTATTTCAAGAACCAATTGCAGTTTTTGGTGATACCGAAGAATGGCTTGCAACAACGGGAAAACCAATTGCATGTGGAAGATCGGTGCCAGAGCAACCCCTTGGCATTTATTGCGGTCACATACAACTTGGCTATGGATATTTTGTTTTAAATGCACAACAAAATGAAAAATTTGCCGGAAAGACTTTAACTCCTTCTCAAATAAATACCTTGAACTACATGGTTGCCCATGATGTAGCAACTATGTTTGAACTACAGGCTCAGTATGGGACTGCTATTTATGATGGATCAAAGAATCAAATTCCTGCATGGATTCGAGAGGGATTTGTTCAGTTATTTGCCGCACTTGCTATCACTGATTCCAATCCTCAAAAGAAGACATATTTTGATTCATTTGCTTCCTCCAACCTAATTGAAGGATTTCCGAAGTCTCTATGCGTTAAGACTCTTCAAGATTTTGAATCGAAAGATCGAAATTGGGGTGGGAGTTGTATGTCGAGCCAAAATTTCTATGCTGTAGAACTTCTTGTAGCAAGACATGGAGGATTAGATGCATTATTTAAGTTTGTATCGCAATTTGGAGTTTCCAATGATTGGACCTCAGCTTTTAAATCGGCTTTTGGAATTAGCCGAGAAGACTTCTATACAGAGTGGTATGACTACTTAAAGATTCCTCAAGGCAATAGACCGGCTTTAACCCCGCCTGCACCCGTAGTTCATAGTTAGTCCTGGCGGAGGATGAGGGATTTGAACCCTCGATAGGTTGCCCTATACACGCTTTCCAAGCGTGCGCACTCGGCCGCTATGCGAATCCTCCCGAGGGGAGCACTCTATCGGTGGCTATAACTATGATTACGCCAG
>CAIUXE010000207.1 GCA_903902965.1 uncultured Actinomycetes bacterium | reverse complement strand
CGAGTGACATCACGAGTTAATTCTTCTTCAGTTGCACCTTCAGCTGCAGTTCGAACAATTACTCCAGCTTCTTCTGGAACTAAGTTCTTCAAAATTGCTTTTAGGCGTGAGCGCTCTTGGTCTGGCAAGCGTCGACTAATGCCGCTCATTCCGCCACCAGGAACATAAACCAAGTAACGACCAGGAAGACTTACCTGACTTGTTAAGCGAGCACCTTTTTGACCAATTGGATCTTTAGTTACTTGCACAAGTACTGGTTGTCCGCTTTTTAGTGCAGTTTCAATTTTGCGCGGAGTTCCATCTGCCAAGCCAGCGGCATCCCAATTTACTTCACCCGCATATAAAACTGCGTTTCGGCCTTTTCCAATATCGACGAATGCTGCTTCCATACTTGGAAGTACGTTCTGAACGCGGCCTAAGTAAACGTTTCCTACATAAGAAGCATTGGTATTTCTATTTACATAATGCTCAACTAAAACATTGTCTTCAAGAACTGCAATCTGAGTTCTATCTCCACTTTGACGAACAAGCATCACGCGATCAACTGATTCACGGCGAGCTAAGAATTCTGCTTCAGTAATTACTGGTGTGCGTCTGCGGTCATGACGTTCGTGACGATCATTTCTGTCGTTACGGTCGCCTCGGTCATTGCGGTCATTGCGGTCACGCGCACCGCGATTGTTGCGGCCTCTGCTGTCTCGGCCTTCTCTGGAATCTCGGTCTCTCTTCGCATCAACTCTTGTGGTTGGTACTTTGCGTTCCCGCGGTTCACGAACACGAATCGTTGTTACAACACCATCTTCATCAACAGTTTGTCCGGCGGCAACTTCTACATCTGCACCAACTACTCGGCGACGTCGACGACGATGAACTCCACCTTCAGAATTTTCCTCATCAGTATCTGCACCTGTTGATTCAGTCTCGACTTGGTTTTCTTCATTGCGTCCACGACCACGCCCACGACCGCCGCGACTTCCGCGCGTGCGACCACTTCGTGTGCGCTCGGCAGCACCTTCAACTTTTTCAGCTGGCTCACTCTTAGCGCTGGTATCACCGCTATCTTTAGTAGCAACTGCGCTAACTTTTTTGGGGGCACTCTTTGCTTTAGGTGGGGCTTGGAATAACGGAACCGGAACTGCTGCGCTAGCTTTCTTCGCTTTTACTGGCGCTGCTGCGCTACTTGTTCCAACCGGAGTTACTGCTTTCTTAATTGCACTCTTCTTGACCGGAACAGCTTTCTCAGCCTTCTCAGCCTTCTCGGCTTTACCAGCTGGTTTAAGCGTGGACGGGGTGATTTTCTTAGACGCGCCTTTACGTGGCGTTGCAGCCATGACATCAACTCTCACGTGCTCCAAATAATTGAAACACTTTTCTAATGTTCTGAATTAACAGAACGAAGCCTGTGGCCCGGAAGTTTCCGGGGGTCGCGCGCCAGCAGATTGATTTAGGGCCAATCCCGGCCGCGCAGGTACCAGTATGGCAGAGGTTTAGCGTCTTGAGTGAACGTTTAGTAATAATCCAACCGCTATGAGGGTGGCAAACATGCTCGAACCCCCGTATGAGAGGAAAGGCAGCGGGACTCCAGTCATGGGAGCCAGACCCACAGCCATCCCAATATTTTCAAAGATTTGGAAGCCAAACCAAGCCATGACCCCTATGCAGACCAACCGTCCGAAGATGTCATTTGATCTTCTGGCGATAACTAATGCTCTCCACAAAATTATCGAATAGAGCGCAAGGATAAAAATGCAACCGAGGAAACCTAACTCTTCACCGGCAACAGTAAAAATAAAATCAGTATGTTGTTCCGGAACAAACCGCCCATTTGTTTGCGGACCGTTAAATAATCCTTTTCCAAAAAATCCACCTGATCCGATTGTGATTCGCGCTTGACGCAATTGATATCCAGAACTTTGTGGATCGGCCGTTGGATCTACAAATGATTGCAAACGCTTTAATTGATACTCATCTAACACACCAATTTTGATCGCAACATAAGCGCCAATACCACTCAGCGATAAAAGTCCAAGAGGCCAGCGACTTTGAGCACCGGAAGCGGCAATAATTGTTACAACCGCTGCGCTAATAATTACAGTAGTTCCAAGATCTGGTTGCGCGATTATCAAAAGTAATGGAATTGCAGCAACAGCAAGAGATTGCAAGACATCCAAAGACGTTGGGTCTTGGGATCCTTCGCGCTTTTCCGCCAAAATCATCGACATTCCTACGATGATTGCAATCTTTGCAAACTCTGCTGGTTGAATTTGCAATCCTCCCGGAAGTGCAATCCATGCACGCGCACCATTGACTGAATCACCGAGAGCTGGAATTAAAACTGCAAGTAATCCGACAACTGATAACCCCCACAAGATCGGGGTGTAAGCGCGAAGTAAACGGTAATCAATTGACATTGCACCTGCAGCAAGCAGGAGCCCAATTATTATGTTTAAAATTTGTCGCTTTAAATAAAATTGTGGATCTTCTCCTGCTGAGGCATACCAATCTCTAGTGGCGGCGTAAACAAGTAATACACCTATTCCCAACAAAATTGAGGTTGCCAATAAAAGTGGCAGATCAAACCTGTCTCTGAGTAAGCGAATATTTTTCATTTTGAGATCACGTTCGCTTTTACTCGCAATGGAACAACTTTTGGAGGGCCTGATGGAAATATTGCGGTGGTGTTATCAATCTTGGATCCTTGAACACCGAAAATTGATTCATAGATTTTGCGCACTGAAGGACCGGAAGTACCAGAACCAGTTCCACCTTGACTTACCATCATGACAACTGCGTATTTTGGGTTTTCAGTTGGACCATATGAAGCAAACCATGAAGTCGTATCTTTAAATGAACCATCTAAATTCTTACCGTAAACCTCTCCTGTTCCAGTTTTTGCACTTATAGCAACAGGCATTCCATCAAATCGCCACTTTGCCGTTCCATCTGTAACTACCGATCGCAACGCTTTGTGTAAGAAATTTAATGCATTTTTAGAGATAGGTAATTTTCCAATTTTCTCTGGGTTTATCTCTTTTATCTTCTCTCCTGTTGGGGTAACAACTCCCCAAGCTACCGTTGGTTTCCAAATGGTTCCGCCATTTGCAATCGCTGCATACATTTGCACCATTTGTAGTGGCGTCATAGTTGTATCGCCTTGACCAATAGCAAAGTTAACTGCATCTCCTGCACGAACTTTGTCCCCATCGACACAATTTTCATGTGCGATAGCAATCAAATAAGAAGTTAGTTGTGCTTTAGTAGCCCGTTTTTCATAATTACAGAAGTAATTTTTATTCCGTTCATACCAAGCAGCTCTCCACTCGCGATCTGCCAAACGCCCACTAGATTCAGAAGGTAAGTCAATTCCAGTTTTTCTACCAATTCCAAAATCCTTAGCCGCGGTATAGAAATAATTTTTTGCACCTTTTTTTGGTTTCAACCCACCATCTTTTATCCACTGATCAAAAGCTATTTTGTACCAAAGCGTGTCACATGAAACTGCAATTCCTTGCTGCAATTTTACTAACCCGACGCCTTTGCTTTCATAATTTTTAAATATTCTATTTCCTACTTTGAATTGTGCCGGACAGTCGTATGTGCCTTTCAAGTCGTATCCAGCTCGCTCTGCCGCAACTACTGAAATAACTTTAAATGTTGACGCCGGAGCAAATGTTCCTTGCAAGGCTCTTGAAAGTGCAGGAACAGATTTTGCATCACTATACAAATCAGTTGCTTGCTGTTGTGAAATTCCATTCTCCCAAATATTAGGATCGTAAGTAGGGTATGAAGCCATGGCTAAGATCCGGCCAGTCTTAACATCCATAACAATCGCTGCACCAGAATCAGCTTTTCGAGCACCCTTTTTATCAACACTGCCGCCACGAGCACGAGAGATTGCAGCAAGCAATTGCTGTTCCACAACTGATTGCAACTTTGCATCGATACTAGTTACTAGATGATCTCCAGATATAGGTGGCGTATCTTTCAATACACTTGTTGCGGCTTCGCGTCTGTCCACCACAATTGTTTTAACTCCTGGAGTTCCCCGGAGCAAATCATCATATTGATACTCAAGCCCAGCTTTACCTAAGACCTCATTGACATACAGCGGGCGTTCACGTTCTTTTAGTAAATCATTTTCGCTTACAGGACCAACGTATCCAAGTACATGTGCTGAGTTGGATCCTTCTGGTGAAGGGTAATAACGAAATCCTTGCGGGCTGGCTTCGACTCCAAAATAAATCTCACTGTGTTCAGCAATCTGTAAAGCTATATCTTCAGTCGCTGTTAACGTGACTGGAATTGGCTGGTACCTAGATCCATTCCAGCAACGCGCTTTCCCGGTTAGCTCTGGGGCAACTTTTTCACCACATAACCGAGTTTTTCCATAAATATTTGGGTAATCAACTTTCAAGGTCTTGGCTAACTTGCGAAGAACTGATTCGCCTTTATCTTTTAAACTGTCAATTTTTGAACGATCTACTGTGATAACCAAACCTACTTGATTTACAGCTAGCGGTTTCCCACTGCTATCTAGAATCATCCCTCGGATTGCGGGAGTTACAACGTTTCGGCTTTGAATTTCAAGTGCGGCTGTTTTGTATTTTGGTGCAGCCGCAACTTGCAAGTAAAAAAGTCTTCCAGCAAGTGCGATCATCAAAGAGAACAGAAATATTTGAATTACTATTATTGATAGCCGGGAACGTTCACTCAAGTGATTTACCTACGCCATCAGCCGCTCTTTTAACCACAATTATCAATGGTGAAATTAATGGTGTAAAAACTAATGACCAAAACACCACACCAGGGACGGTCTGCATAAAGCCATATCCTTGATTTGAATTAATTAATGAGCCCGAAACTACGAAAAAGATTAATGTGAAAAAGATTCCAGCGGTAACTACAACTGTCAAAGTTAAAGGAGACTTTCTACTCCCCCGTAATTGCACGCCTAATTCAGAAACGCCATAAGAAATAGCAGCAAGCACAAATGCCCAATGCCCAACTATTCCGACCGAAAGCGGTGAAATATCTAAAATAAATCCCGCTAAAAATCCTTGCAGAGCCGCCAGCCATTGATCTTCGAGGAACGCCCAAGAAATTACAAATATAAGAAAAATTGATGGATTTGCAAATGGAAAAGCAATTCGGGATACGACCACTTCTTGTAACGTCAAAATTAAACCAGCTAACATTACAAAAAATAAACTTTTTCTCATCTATTGCTTCACATCTGAATTACTCGGAGACGGTACGGGAGTTGGCGTAACAAATATGGTCACGGTCGGAGTTGGAATTGGCTTCGGTGATGGCGGAAGAAGCGCATCTCTTGGATCGTTCTTGCTTTTACTCACAATCACTGCAACTACTGAAATCCGATTTAAATCAACAAAAGGTTTTACTACTGCGCTTTTAGTAAGTGCACCTGCTGTTTGATTCACCTCTGTAATAACTCCTACTGGGACTCCCGGTAGAAAAGGTTGACTATTTGAACTTCCGCGAGCAACAACTCTTTGTCCCACGCGTAAATCCGAGGTTGAATCCAGCAAAATTAATTCGAGGTCGCTTCCTCCGGTGCCACTTACGACACCCAATGTGCCAGAACTTTCTAGCCTTACGCCTACTTTAAAAGTCTCATCGTCCATTAGTAATGCAATCGATGAGTGTTCCGATACTGAAAGGATCCGGGCAACTAAACCGCCACCGGCAATAATCGACATATCTTTCTTAATTCCATCTGCACTGCCAACATCTAATTGGATTGTGCGTGAAAAACTTGCAGCAGAACCAACTGCAATAATTCGAGCTGGAACAATTTTGTATCGACCTGCACCAGCTAAATCAATAACAGACTTTAAATCCTTGACTTCATTTGTGATTGCATTCTTTCTGCTTAACTCTTCCTTAAGTGCCGCGTTCTCTTTTTGAAGGTTTGAGATTTTGCTGCGAGTGCGGCCCAAACTAAAAACATCTCCGGTGAATGTGCTCACTGGCCGATAGATCGAATTAAATAGAGTTTGAAACGGGGAACTAACTTTTGCTGAAACTTTCCGCAATCCCTCGCTTGGTAAATTGCCGCGCAAATCTAAGGTTATTAATAAAAGCGAAGTGATGAGTAGCGCGCTTAAGAAAAAGCGTGAACGAGCTTTATCATTGCCCATGTTCTCACCTCACTAAATTCTGTGAACTTTTAAAACCACACTATTTTTGGCGTTTATCGGCGCGGTTCGGAGATAAGAACTTTCTCGAGAGCTTCAAACTCTTCGATACATCTGCCAGTACCCATAACAACTGCATGTAATGGATTTTCCGCAATATTTACTGCAATGCCGGTTTCGTGACGTAAGCGCTCATCTAATCCATGAAGCAAAGCTCCACCGCCAGTGAGGACAATGCCGCGATCCATTATGTCTCCAGATAATTCTGGAGGACAGGTATCAAGTGTGCTTTTCACTGCTTCGATAATTCGAGAAACTGGTTCTTCAATTGCTTTGCGAATCTCTTCTGCAGTAACCAAAATTGTTTTCGGAAGTCCTGAGACTAAATCGCGACCGCGAATTTCAGCATCTGGTTCTCCAGCACTTGGGAAAGCGGATCCGATTGACATCTTTATTTGTTCTGCAGTGCTCTCACCTAGCAATAGAGAGTATTCGCGTTTTACCCAAGCAATAATCGCTTGGTCTAACTCGTCGCCACCAACTCGAATTGATTGAACTGCAACAATTCCGCCGAGTGAGATAACTGCAATTTCAGTAGTTCCTCCACCAATATCAACAACCATATTTCCGGTTGGTTCGTGAATTGGAAGCCCGGCTCCAATTGCAGCAGCCATTGGCTCCTCAATTATGTAAACCTTGCGAGCACCCGCTGCGTATCCAGCATCTTTAACTGCTCTTTGCTCAACTCCAGTGATTCCAGATGGGACGCAAACTACAAGTCGAGGTTTTGCAAAGTGGCGGCGTTTGTGAACTTTTTGAATAAAGTAACGCAACATCCGCTCAGTTGTATCAAAATCGGAGATAACACCATCTTTTAGCGGGCGAATTGCCACAATGTTTCCGGGAGTACGTCCGATCATTTTCTTAGCTTCAATTCCAACAGCAAGAATTCCACCAGTTGTTTGGTTAATTGCTACAACACTTGGCTCATTTAAAACGATTCCACGCCCACGTACATAAACCAAAGTATTTGCAGTTCCTAAATCAATCGCCATATCGCGACCAATGAAAGATAAGTTAGCCGCCATAATTATTTTCCTCCAAAGAAAATTGCTATTTCTCGATTTGCTGATTCTGGCGAATCAGAGCCGTGCACTAAATTTTGAACAACTTTTGTTCCTTGATCACGAGCTAAATCTCCACGGATAGTTCCTGGAGCTGCAACGGTTGGATCAGTAACTCCAGCTAGTGAGCGGAATCCTTCAATTACACGCTGTCCTTCAGCGACCATCGCGACAATCGGACCTGAAAGCATGAATTCAACTAAAGGCTCAAAAAAAGGTTTGCCTTTATGTTCTGCATAATGCTCTTCAAGTAACGCACGAGTTGGATTCATTAACTTCAAATCGGTGATCTGATATCCCTTGGATTCAATCCGGGAAATTACTTGGCCGACTAAGCCTCGACGTACTCCATCTGGCTTAACGAGAATTAAGGTGCGCTCCATGCTTGTCATGGGCACAAGCGTATCGGCTCACCTTCCACTCAGACGAGCCCGAGCGGCCTCGCCCTTTCGCCCGACCACAATCGCAGCGATCCAAAGCTCGGTGTAGAGCGCCCCCATCGAGAACATGGCCGTGACTACAAAGCCATAGGCAATCACTCCGACCTGCAGCATCGAGCCGATAATCCAGCCACTTCTGCGCTTTAACAGGCCGGCTGTCAAAATTAAAAGCACAGCTAAAGCCCCACCGGCTAAGAGCCAGATCCCGTCCGCTGAAGACATGGCAAGTAACAATCCAAATGAAAGCGTAAATGCTTCCATCACTAGAACTGTGGCTCCCAAAATTCGCAAGATAACTCCTTACCGATCTCTTTTAAGTAATGCCCGAGCAGCCCCAGCTGTCACAACCGATCCGGTTACAAGTACCCCGATAGAAACATTTGGTTGGCTTGCTTTTTCAACAGCCTCTTGGATCGCTGCTGCAATAGATGGCGCAGCAGATACTGCACCTTCTTCGAAAATATCAACTGCAATTCTTTTTAAGTCGTCTATGGGCATAGCACGCGGAGATGAGTTACGCGTAACAATAATTTCGTCAGCTACTTTAGACAATTCATTTAAAAATTTGACTACATCTTTGTCACCGAGAATCGCCACAACAGCGATTACTCGATCAAAAGTAAATTCTTCAGCTAAAGCTTGAGACAACGCAATTGCACCGTGAGCATTGTGAGCTGCATCAATCATCACCGTTGGATTCCTGCGCATAATTTCAAGTCGACCCGGTGATGATGTATTTGCAAAGCCCTCGCGAATTACATCGCCATCAAGTGCGTTTGATCCGCCACCAAGAAATGCTTCAAGAGTCACTAACGCTACTGCGGCATTAGAACCTTGATGCCGACCATGAAGTGGCAAAAATATGTCTTCGTATGTACCACCAAGTCCTTGGATGGCCAGCAGTTGACCGCCGACTGCAAGAGATCGTTTTTCGATTCCAAAATCAAGTCCCTCCCGAAGGGGAATCGCTTCCATTTCGGCAGCTTTTCGCATTAATACTTGGGCAGCTTCCATTTCTTGATGTGCCATAACTACTGGTTTTCCACTTTCAAATATTCCGGCCTTTGTTTCGGCAATCTCAGCAATAGTTTCACCTAAATATTCTTGATGGTCTAAACCAATTGGCATCATTACAGCCACATCAGATGAGACAACATTGGTTGCATCCCACTCTCCGCCCATACCTGCTTCCAGCACCGCTACATCAATTGGGGCGTCAGCAAATGCGGCAAATGCAATTGCCGTCATTATTTCAAAATAAGAAAGCGGTATTCCATTGCTATCGCTTCGCTCATCTATTAAATCAATGTATGGAGCAATATCGTTGTATGTGTAATTAAAAAATGTCGGAGTTATTGGAGTTCCATTTAAAGATATTCGCTCGAGGGGGCTTTCAAGGTGAGGACTGGTAAATCGGCCTGTTCGAAGTTCAAAAGCTTGTAAGAGCGAATCAATCATTCGTGAAGTGCTGGTTTTACCGTTTGTACCGGCGATATGAATTGACCGAAAAGTTTCTTGCGGAGATCCGAGAATATCAACTAGAGCCTTAATGCGATCTAAAGATGGTTCTATTTTATTTTCTGGCCACCTGGCATCTAAAACTTTCAGGATCTGAAGTAATTTTTCTTCTTCCCGCGCATCCAAACTTTTAGCCATTCTTTATGAACCTGCTAAAGCGCTAAGTCGCTCGTTGATACGCAATATCTCGGCATCACAAGTTGCAAGCCGATCTTTTATTGTTGCTACAACCTTCTCGGGTGCTTTTGCAATGAAATCAGCATTTTCTAATTTAGAGATAGCCGTTTCGCGATCTTTGCTAGCAGTAGCCAAATCTTTCGTTAATCTGGCACGCTCAGCATCCACATCTACAGTTCCGGACAAATCAAGATCTATTTTTACGGCTCCAACCGCAAGAGATGCAGATGGCGCAAAAGAACTCTCAGGCGCCGACAATTTCAAAACACTTCTGAGTGCTGGTTCAAATTTATCAATGCCATCACTAGCAAGATTTGTAAAACTTCCCGGAATGAATTGGGTTGGTTTTAAACCTTGATCACTTCTAAAGCGGCGCACCTCTGTAATTACAGCCTTAACTTTGTCCATTGAAATAGTTGAAGTTGAATCAATGTATGAGTTATCGGCTAGTGGCCATTTTGCAATAACAAGTGACTCCCCACCAGTTAAGCGAACCCATAAAGTTTCCGTAATGAATGGCATAACCGGATGTAACAACCGCAGTAAAATATCTAATACATGTCCAATCACCGCTTGAGCTTTGCTGGCCGATTCGCCACCTTCGCTAATCGCAGATTTAGCTAATTCTAGATACCAGTCGCAAAAGTCATCCCATGCAAAGTGATACAAAGTTTCACAAGCTCTACTAAATTCAAATTTCTCTAGCAGTTCATCAACTTCGGCAATTGTCTCGTTACAGCGACTCAATATCCAAGAATCAATCGCGCTCAATTCACTTGGCATAGGCAGCGGGCGATCAACAGTGGCGCCATTCATAAGTGCAAATCTGGTTGCGTTCCATAGTTTTGTGGCAAAATTTCGAGAACCACCAACCCACTCTTCTGCGAGTGCTTGGTCTGTTCCAGGATTTGCACCTCTTGCAAGAGTAAATCTCAATGCATCTGCACCGTAACGGTCCATAAACTCAATCGGATCTATTGTGTTTCCGCGACTCTTACTCATTTTCTTGCCATTTTTGTCACGAACTAATCCATGCAGCGCAATTACATCAAAAGGTTGTTCTCCATCCATTGCAAATAATCCGAAGATCATCATTCTTGCTACCCAGAAAAATAAAATGTCATACCCAGTTACCAAAACACTTGTTGGGTAAAACTTCTTTAAGTCAGGACTTTGCTGCGGCCAACCTAAAGTTGAAAATGGCCAAAGTGCTGATGAAAACCAAGTATCCAAAACATCCGGATCTTGTTCCCAGCCAGATGGAGCTTCTTCTCCAGGTCCGACAACTGCTACTTCACCATTAGGTCCGTACCAAACCGGGATTCGATGTCCCCACCAAAGTTGGCGTGAAATACACCAGTCATGCATGTTATCGACCCAATCAAAATATCGCGGTGCTAATTCAGGTGGTTCGATTTTTACTTGACCACTACGAACCGCATCTCCAGCTGCTTTTGCAAGTGGTGCTACTTTTACAAACCATTGTTTTGAAAGTCTTGGCTCCACTGTTGTGTCACAACGCGAGCAGTGTCCAACCGCATGAATGTAGGGCCGTTTTTCAGAAACAACT
Source organism: uncultured Actinomycetes bacterium (assembly GCA_903902965.1). Lineage (GTDB taxonomy): Bacteria > Actinomycetota > Actinomycetes > Nanopelagicales > Nanopelagicaceae > UBA3012. The sequence goes on along the minus strand of CAIUXE010000207.1, from coordinate 12,283 downwards.
CGACCCATCTCTTTTAATTTTGCAACCACCGCAACGCGAGCATCAAAACGGTCCATGCCATCAAACTCAGTGCCAGTACCATCCATGACGCCGTGCTCATTCATAATCACTACGAAAGGCACATTGTGTCGAACAGCCATTTCAAAATCATTAGGGTCGTGTGCGGCTGTCACTTTCACAGCACCAGTTCCAAAATCCGGGTCCACTAACTCATCTGCAATTATCGGAATCATTCGATTTACTAGCGGCAACAAAATTTGCGTACCGATCATCGACTTGTAACGTGGATCATCAGGGTGAACCGCTACAGCACCATCTCCCAGCATTGTTTCTGGTCTAGTTGTTGCTACGGTGATTGTTGCATCTCCTTCTCCATATTTAATAGATACAAATTCACCTGCATCATCTTGATGCTCTACTTCAATATCTGACAATGCAGTCAAGCAGCGTGGACACCAATTAATAATTCGCTCTGCTCGGTAAATTAATTCTTGGTCATATAATTTTTTGAAGATTGTGAGAACAGCTTCTGATAGACCGGGATCCATCGTGAATCGTTCGCGACTCCAATCAACGCTATCTCCCAGTCGGCGCATCTGGCCAAGAATTGATCCACCAGATTCAGCTTTCCAGTTCCATACTTTTTCAAGAAATTTTTCGCGTCCTAAGTCATGACGTGATAGACCATCTGCTGCTAATTGTTTTTCAACAACATTTTGTGTTGCGATTCCTGCGTGATCCATTCCGGGCAACCAAAGAGCTTCATAACCTTGCATCCGTCTACGTCTAATCAACATGTCCTGCAATGTGTGATCGAGCGCATGACCAATATGCAAACTGCCGGTCACATTTGGTGGCGGGATAACAATGCAAAAAGGTGGCTTGTCAGAATTTGCATCAGCTTTGAAATAACCACGTTCAACCCATGATGCATATAAAGGGGCTTCGATTTCGGCAGGGTCAAAATGTGCTGCTAGCTCATTTCCCTGTCCGCTCATGGGGCAATCTTAGGGCTTAAGCGCTTTTCTCCTGCGCATCACTTGAACGAGGAATCAAAGTGGGGGCTGCGTGATCGATCACAACTTCTGGGGTCACAATTACTTTCGAAATGTTCTTCGCACTCGGCGCATCAAACATCACTGGTAACAAAACCTCTTCAAGAATTGCACGTAATCCTCGAGCGCCTGTTCCACGCTTGATCGCCAAATCTGCAATTGCAGTCAAGGCCTTAGGTTCAAATGCAAGATCTATGTCGTCAAGTTCAAAAAGTCGAGCATATTGTTTAATCAAAGCATTTTTAGGTTCCGTCAAAATCTGCATCAAAGCCTCGTGATCAAGACTGTCCACATTTGTAATAACCGGCAAGCGGCCAATAAATTCTGGGATCATTCCAAATTTCAATAAATCTTCAGGCATAACATTGCTAAAAATATCTATGGCTTTACGTTCTTCTGCACTTTGCAAAGTTGCGTTAAAGCCGAGACCCTTAGCGCCCATTCGGGATTCAATAATTTTTTCTAATCCAGAGAATGCTCCACCAACAATAAATAAAACATTTGTTGTATCAATTTGAATGAACTCTTGATGTGGATGCTTACGTCCACCTTGTGGAGGAACTGAAGCAGTTGTGCCTTCAATAATTTTTAGTAGAGCTTGCTGTACACCTTCACCTGAAACATCGCGTGTGATTGAAGGGTTTTCGCTTTTGCGAGCAACTTTATCGATCTCATCAATATAAATAATTCCGCGTTCAGCCCGTTTAACATCAAAATCTGCGGCTTGGATTAACTTAAGCAAAATATTTTCTACATCTTCGCCAACATATCCTGCTTCAGTCAAAGCTGTTGCATCTGCAATTGCAAAAGGAACATTTAGCATGCGCGCCAATGTTTGCGCTAATAAAGTTTTTCCACAACCAGTTGGCCCTAATAATAAAATATTGCTTTTTGCGATCTCAATTGAATCGTCTTTCTTGCTATCCCCTGCTTGAATCCGTTTGTAGTGATTGTAAACAGCAACAGAGAGGGACTTCTTTGCGCGATCTTGTCCGATTACATATTGATTTAGAAATTCAAAAATCTCGTGCGGTTTAGGTAAATCAGTTAAAGTGAAATTTGAACTCTCACTCAACTCTTCAATAATAATTTCATTACAAAGTTCAATACATTCATCGCAAATGTAGACACCAGGACCAGCAATTAACTTCTTAACTTGTTTCTGGGATTTGCCACAGAATGAGCATTTGAGCAGTTCGCTGCTTTCACCGATGCGAGTCATAGGTAAATAATAAGTCAGCAGCCACTTTTAAGCGCTGGCTTTTAGGGTAAATCCCGTTCGCTCTGAGCGGACTTAATTGGATTCTTCAGCTCCCACACGCCTGGAACAGAAAGTGTTGCTCCAATACAGATCAAATGAACTACAGCGGCAATCAAGAAGTACTTGGTTTCGCCAACTATCGAAGTCATCGGTGCGGCCAGTGCCATTCCAATTGGAATCAAACCAAGAGAGACTAAGTAATCAAGACTAAATACCCGCCCTTGAAATTCGCGGGGGACTTCACGTTGGATCGCACTGGGCCAATGAATTCCATATGGTTCGGTGGCGGCTCCTGCTATGAAGTAACAGAAAATCACAAACCATGGTGCAAATGGAAATGCGAGAGCAATTGGTATTGCAATAAAAAACATCCACGAGAGATTAGATATCAATCCTGGACGATTAGTTTTATATTTAGAACCAATAATTGCCGTAATAGTTGCACCAACACTGAAGGCGATTAGTGATATCGCAAATACTCGGTCACTACCGAATTCACGGCGACTAATAATTGGCAAGAAAACACTTTCCACTCCAATAATTAACATTAGTGGAATTGAAACGCCGAGCAGGCATGCCGCAATCCAAGGAATAGATCGAACCAATCTGATTCCTTCACGAATTTCATGAAACATGGAACCACTGTCATGAGGAGTTTCACCCTCGCGATTTTCTTTAATTGGTAAAATTAAAATTGAGCCAACAAAGAAAAGAATCCCTAAAGCCAAAAAAGTAAATTTACTTCCGACAAGTGCGATTAGTACTCCCCCAACGCCAGGTCCAACTATTGCAGTTAAGCGCATAGAAATACTTCGGAATGCATTTCCGCTTGGTAATTTATCATCAGGCAAAATGCTTGGAAGAATTGCACCAGATGCAGGAGAAATAAACGCCTCGCCTGCTCCCATTACAAAAAGAATCGCTGCAAAAAACCACAGAGGCGCACCTGTTGCAAAAACAATTACCACTGATAGAACTCCACGTAGAAAATCTGCTGTGAACATAACTTTCTTGCGGGATAGTCGATCTGTTAACACGCCAGCCAAGAGCGCAAAGACAACTGAGGAAGCAAGTCTTGCGGCGAGAATTAACCCAAGCGCTCCGGCGTTACCTCCGGCATCAAGTACTGCGATTGCAAGCGCAACTGGAAAAGCAGCTGCAGCAAGGTTTACAAATAAGCCAGAGATCCAGAGAGTTCTAAAATCCGGGTACGAGAAGAGCGAAAGTTGTGCAGAAGTTGCATCGCCCTTTTCAATACTCATCTTTATTTCGGAGCGCCAGCTTTGCGAGATGCAAGTACTTGATCAATTAAGCCCCACTCGACAGCTTCAGCTGCGGTAAGGATCTTGTCGCGATCAATATCTTTAGCAATTTGGTCAACTGAGCGAGAAGAGTGCTTTGCCAACATGGTCTCGAGCAATCCACGCATTCTCATAATTTCAGCTGCTTGGATTTCGATATCGGAACCTTGTCCGCCACCTTCACTTGAAGGTTGATGTAACAAGATGCGTGAATTTTCTAGCGCATACCGCTTACCTTTTGTTCCACCAGTAAGAATGATTGCTGCTGCAGATGCTGCTTGTCCAAGACAGATTGTCATGATGTCTGGACGTACGAATTGCATCGTGTCATAGATTGCTGTCAACGCTGTAAATGATCCACCAGGTGAATTTATGTAAAGCATGATGTCGCGATCTGGATCCATTGATTCAAGAGTAAGCAATTGCGCCATCACGTCGTTAGCAACTGTGTCATCAATAGGTGTTCCGATAAAGATGATTCGCTCTTCAAATAACTTTGTATATGGATCCATGCGCTTGTATCCATATGAAGTCTTTTCTTCAATTACTGGAAGCACATAACGACTGGTTATCTGGCCGATATTTTCTTGCATCTGATTGCTTCCCTTCGAGTCAAAATTATTATTCATTAGGCGGTTCCGCCATTTCCAGAAACTTGATTTGCAGAGCGAACCACGTGATCTACAAAGCCATACTCTTTTGCGGCTTCTGCGGTAAACCAACGATCGCGATCTGAATCAGCTTGAATAGTTTCAGCTTTTTGTCCAGTGTGTTCAGCGATCAAATCTGCCAAAGTTTTTTTGGTGTAAGCCATTTGCTCTGCTTGAATTTTAATATCACTTGCAGTTCCACCAATTCCACCAGAAGGTTGGTGCATCATGATGCGTGCATGTGGAAGTGCGTAACGTTTTCCAGGTGCACCTGCGCAAAGTAGGAATTGACCCATCGATGCAGCAAGTCCCATTGCAACAGTTGCAACATCATTTTTGATGTATTGCATGGTGTCGTAAATTGCCATACCGGCTGTTACTGAACCACCAGGTGAGTTGATGTAAAGATAAATATCTTTTTCGGAATCTTCAGCTGAGAGCAACAACATCTGAGCTGCGATGGCATTGGCCATTGAATCTTCGACCACCGAACCAAGGAAGATGATTCGCTCACGAAGTAAGCGTTGATAGACCTCGTCATCTAATCCGCCTCCACTTGCACGGCTAGCGTTTGAGATCTGGCTATCGGGAGTAATAATTCCCACAAAATCCTCCTGCAGTTATTGAGTACCTGAACGTTATATCTACCTTAACAATCGGCGCAGGGTTTTACTTCCGCACCCATGGTTTATCAACGCAAAACCGCTCGAAAATGAGCTGATATCGAGGGATGTTCGCTCTGAGCGCAAGCAAGGATTAATCCTCGGCAGGTGCGCTTTCAATGGCTGCTGGCGGACGAAGGGCTTCGAGATCTATTGCTTTGCCTTTGCTGTCAACCACTTTGCACTGCTCAAGGATTACTGCCAATGCTTTGGTGCGCGCTACGTCAGCCACTAGGGATGAAATCTGACCGGCTTGGGCAACTTCTTGCGCAAACTGCTCAGGAGGCATTCCGTAACGCATCGCTGAGCGAATAATGAATTCAGTTAACTCTGCTTCTGAGACATCAACTTTTTCAGCATCAACAATTGAATCAAGTAAGAAATTATTTGTTAGTGATTTGCGCACATCTGCTTCAACTTCGACACGGTGTGCTGCATCTTCAAGACGACCTTCTGGCTCTAAGTGAGCATGCACTTCTGCTTCGATGAATTTCTCTGGCAGAGGTACTTTTGTATTTTCTAATAAGTACTCAAGCAACTTGTCACGAGCTTGTGTCCCTTGTTCAAGAGATTTCAAGCGCTCTAAACGAGACTTAACATCATCGCGAAGTTGAGCAAGAGTTTCGAACTCACTTGCAAGCTCGGCAAATGAATCATCAAGAGGTGGAAGTTCACGATGCTTGACTGCATTTAATTTAACTTCGACATCAGCTAATTGACCAACTTCGGTTCCGTAAAGTTCAGATTTAAAAATCTTGCTTTCTGTTGCATTTAAACCGATTAGAGCAGCATCAAGTCCAGGGATCATTCGATCAGTGCCTACTTCATAAGAAAGATTGTTTGCACTGCCGCCATCAACTTCTTTTCCGTCAATACGGGCAATTAAATCGATTGAAACAAAATCGCCACTTGCTACTGTTTTTTCTACAGTTGAAAGTGTTCCGAAACGAACTCGCAGAGCTTCTACTTGCTCGTCAATATCTTTATCAGAAACATCTACAGGATCAACTGTTAATTTGATTCCTTCAAGTGAAGGTAAATCTAATTTGGGACGAACATCAACTTCTACAGTGAATGCTAATTTTTCGTTATCAACTAATTCAGTGATATCTACTTCTGGTCGACCAATAACGCGTACTTCATGTTCGCGAGCAGCTTCCATATAAAGAGCTGGAATCGCAATGTTGATTGCTTCATCAAGAACAGCAGCACGACCAACACGTTGATCAATTAAATGTGACGGAACTTTGCCTTTACGAAAACCAGGGATTGTTACTTTGCCGGCTATCTCTTTGTATGCCTTTGCAAAATGATCAGTTAAATCACCAAATGGCGCTTCAATGGTCAGCTTTACGCGTGTAGGTGAGAGGGTTTCAAGCGCGCTTTTCACAGATCTCCTTGTGGTCTAAAATATTCTGGTCGGGGCGAGAGGATTCGAACCTCCGGTCTCCTGCTCCCAAAGCAGGCGCGCTAGCCACTACGCTACGCCCCGTGGCGTAACGCAAAGTCTAGGGGGTAAGTTCGCCTCACAAAACGCGGGTGTAGCTCAATGGTAGAGCCCCAGCCTTCCAAGCTGGCCATGCCGGTTCGATCCCGGTCACCCGCTCCAGGTTTTAACTCATTGTCCTTCTGGAGGGCAGATGAACGCAAAACGCGTTAGCGCGGCACTCATTCCGCTCTTGCTTGTTTTAATTTTCCCCGGCCAAGTTAACGCCCAAGAAGCCATCTATGCCCCACCAATTGCCCTTGCTCCATGTGGTGTAAATCAAACAACTGATTGCATCACAAAGGTTGAAGTAATCGATTCCACTGGCAATGCAACTCCTGCGACCGCAACTGATAGCGAACGCGGACTAAAACATTTTGCAATCTGGGATGGAATGGGTACTAAGTCGGCCGAATTGCCAACTGCCAAATTTCAATGGGATCTACCAGGAATTAATAATGCAGGTAGCGGCAGCAAAACTTTTATTGACGTGCAAGTTGCAAAAGATCCGTGGGGTTCAGTTACTTCCCGCGAAGAAAGAGCGATGGCCCCGGTCATTAGAGCCCGAGTAACTCCGGCAATAATCGACAAGCGTTGCTTAATTTTGCGTCAAGCAAGTAGTGCTTACAGCGAAGACCAAGTTCTTCGCGATCCAAATGAGAGTTGGCCTACTGGCTCTGCATTTCCATGTGAAACACCAGGGACACCAAATGTTCCAGCAGATCGAATCGGAAAAACTCTAGATGGCAACGGAATTATGTTTTTGCCAAATTCGCTAGATCCAAAATTGCATTTGCGAATAACTTTTAAAGTTACAGATTTTGATCCACTTGGTTGGTTTGGACATTCGGGAAATGGATCAAGTGCGGAAATTTCAGTGAGTGGCGATGAATCAACTATAACTTTAGATCTTTATGCGATTCGCGTTGCACAAGGCAAGCAAGTAATTGACATTGCAAAAAATCGATATGTCGAACCGCAAGTAGCAACTCAAGATCCTTATGTAATTGATGCTTATGCTCCAATTAACACTTTAAAAGAATGTTTCTCTGGAAAGTTAGCAATATTTACAAATAGCAGAACACTAAATCTTCCAGTTTTTGACCCTATAAATAGAATTATTGAATTAGCTACAGCGGCTCCACATTTTCTATCAGATGGAAAGACACTCAACGAAGGTTTCTATCAAGCCAATATTGGTGATTACGAAGCAAAATGTTTGTGGCAAGTAGATACTGCGGCGAAGTTGGCTGGACAGGCACAGATCTCAATTGTTGATCAAGAAAGTGGCGAACCCCAAGTAGCAACTCTTTCAACCTCACTTAAAAATAATGTGCTCTCAGTATTCGGGGCAGGATTTCATTACAGCCAACCAACGTTACGTCTTAAACTTTCCCAACCGGCTGCAACTTCCACGGCGTCTACCGACAAACCAGTCGAGAATTCAGCACCAAAAAATTCACAGCCAACAAAAGTGACCTATTCAAAAAATGTTCAAGCCTGCATTAAAAAATTCTTGACGCCAATCGAATTGAAGGCAGTTCTCAACTCCCCACAACTTCCACCAGGGTTGAATGCGGCCAAGAAAAGTAAAGTTAAAAGCTGCATCAAGGCAGGTGCAAAGTAATGTCTAAGAAATTAATTTCAATCCTTACTACCTGTGCAATTCTTGGCACATCATTTTTTACGAATTTCTCTGCAGATGCTCGTACTCTTGCAAAACCGGTAATTCTTGATTACTGCAAAACAGTCTCGCAAAATAATTGCATTGAATCAGTCGCTGCCATCGATGACTCGGGTGTTGAGAAATTAGCAACTTATGTAAAAACGACAACACTTGGATTCACACTTATCGGAACTGGCCTTGGAGTTCGAGGGCTAGAAATTCCATCACCTCAACCACAATTTAAAATTCCAGGTTTGCGCAATCCCAACGACTTAACTTCAGATGGAGTGGTTGAATTTAGAGCCTTCTTTGCTGCTGATCCATGGGTAAGTTTTGGTTCACAACCTTTCACGTTCTCCCCACCTTCACTTGAGGTTGGTGCAACTCCGGTCGATGCCAAAACTGGAAAAGCGATTGCAAATAAGAAAATTCCTTGCACCACATCGACTGTTGATTACTGCGGTGATGCACCTGCGCCTCTAGGTGCAAATGTGCGAATTAAAATTACACTTCGGTTATCCCGTTGGTCGGCAAACATCTATCAAATTGACGGTACTCAAATCGACGTATCGGGCGTGCAAACAAAAAGTAAAACAACTGTTTCAATAACTGCAAGACCTGCAAAGGGTCCATACGATTTTGAACAAACAGTAATTATCAACGGTGGTTTCACTCAACAAAAAGCCGCTGCAGTGACTACTTGGTGGGCGGTTTATGCATCTCCATTTATGAATTCCCAATGTCGCAGTGGATTTGATGCCATCGGAGGAATTAAAACTGGTCCCATGCTTTGGTCGGGAACAATTCCAAACCCTGGTGAAAATAATTTCGGTTCTGGTCATTTTTATCCAGTTTCAGGACCAGATGGTAAACAAATGAATTCCCAACTTGAATTTTTAATGCAAAAGAGTGAAGTTAATTGCATCTGGCCCAATGAAACTCTTGAATCAGTAGCTTCAAAACTTCGCCAAGTACTTCTTCCTGAAAACGGCAAGCCTTCAGTAGTTCGACCTATAAGAACTGAAAACTTGGACACCAAAATAAGAATTACTTTGGATAATTCAAATCTTCTTGCAGATTCCAAAGCTGGTATGGGCCTGGCTTTTGAAGGTGACACAACAATAAGTAAATGGACTGGCCGATAGATTTAAGCCAGCGCACCAACTTCCTGTATCAAGTAGAAGCCAGTGATAACTAGTGCATACCCGGTTGTCGATGTGTTTACTCCAGAAGAAATCGTCGCTTTCAAGTTGAAATTTGGACCTGAAATTCCAGATGCATCAACAGTAGTAAAAACTTGAATTCCATATTCAAAATTTTCGCTAGACAATCGATATCCGTTGCCAGAATTAGTTATGAACTTTGAAATTGGCGTCAACGCGGCACCACTTACAGAAATTGATATTCCCAGCGATGGATCAACGGCAGCAATTGAAGTTGTAAAAATATTTGAAATCACAAGATATTTTTTTCCAGTTTGGAAGTCACCAAATTCGCTTGATTCTTTTCCAACACCAACACCGCCACTCAAACTTCCAACAAAATTAATATTTCCTAAAACGGCTCGGGATGGCCCTGCTGAACCTTGTGGACCTATTGATCCTTGAGGACCATCAGCTCCAACTGTTCCAGTTTCACCAATTGGTCCGCGTGCACCAGTATTTCCAGTTGTTCCAACAAGCCCTTGTAATCCAGTTGCACCAATAACTCCCTGAGTACCAGGTGATCCTGCAGGACCTTGAGGTCCAGTTGCACCTACAGCACCAACACTTCCTGCGGCACCAACACTTCCTGCAACACCTGCTCCACCACTAGGACCGGGACTTCCAGCTGCACCTTGAATTCCTTGTGCTCCTTGTATTCCCTGCACTCCTTGCGTACCTGCAGTTGAAGTTGTTACGCCCTTGTCTCCAATTTTTCCATCGCTACCTTGTTTTCCAATCGGACCTTGAGGACCAACTGGTCCAACTAAACTTTTTGGTAACGGCCATTTACCTTTTTTCTTTGGTCCATATAAATTTGATGACAATGTATCCAAATAGAAATCACCATCAATTCCATCAGTTGCATCTGGTGCACCCAATCCATTTAAAAATGTATTTAATGTTGGAGCTTGACTAGTTCGCCCAGCGGTTTTAGTTGTTGTATTCACACTTTTATTTTTTCCAGATACTGCAAATGCATCTGGAGTTAATGTCCAAAGCAAGACGCTTAAAGAGATAATTGAAATTAATTTGATCTCACTCTTTAGTAGGGAAGTCGTCGCCATGGATTCTCACCTTCTCTCTACTTATCGGATCAGATTCCAATTAACCTGAGCCTCTGCAGATAAGGTTTCTCGCTCTGAGTAACAGCGGCAAGGTTTAAAAAGCCCCCCAATTTTGACGTTTTTGGACATTTTTACCCTCAAAAAGTGCGCTAAAAGTAGCTATCTTGTGAAGATTCGGAGAATCAGTAAATAGCTCTCATTCACAAGTTGTTCTAAGGGTTTTTGATTATCTTTATCAGGTAGATCCAGTTATCTGAAGACATCAGAGGCGATACGCCACTGGTTTGAAAACAAGAGGAGTTCAAATGAAGGCCAGCAGAAAATTGATTGCAGTAGTAGTCGTATCTGGCTTGGCAATCACAAGTGGTGGAAGTGCACTTGCTGCAAGCAGAACTACAACTGTCACTAAGACCACAACCAAAAAAGTGGTTACCTCAAATCCAAAGATCAACCCACAAGTACAAGGTGGATCAAATGGTGGCGAAATGGGAATGGGTGGACGTGGAGACATGATGGGCGGACCAGAAAAAGGTGGCGTTGACGTTTTAGCTTCCGTACTGGCAAAGCTTGTTACTGCCGGAACAATTACCCAGGCACAATCTGATGCAATTGTTAAAGCACTTGCAGATGACAAAGTTGCAAAAGAAGCAGCTCGCGTTGCACAGCAATCTGCAAACGAAGCTGATCGTGTTGCACAACAAGCCAAACATGAAGCCGTAATAACTGGCGCTCTAGGAATTACCGCAGCAGAGTTAAAGGTTCAACTCCAAGCTGGTAAGACTCTTGCTGATATCGCAGGCACCAAGAAAGATGCACTTATCGCAGCACTTGTTGCTGAAAAAAGTGCAGATCTTGACGCTGCTGTAACTGCAGGAAAGTTAACGGCCGCACAAGCAACAACTGCTAAGGCAAATCTCGTTGCACTTGTAACCGCAGAAATTTCATCCAATCGTCCAACAATGGGCGGTCAAATGGGTGACATGGGCGGTAAGGGTGGTCCGATGATGGGTGGAAAAGGAAAAGCTCCTAAAGGCAACTTCGGGGTTGCACCAAAGACTAATCCTGCTCCAACAGCCTCAACCCCAGCAGCACCTGCAAAGAGTGGGGCGAATGCAAAAATCAGCCAAGTAAAAAAGGTATCAAAAGCAGCATAATTAAATAATCCCCCTTGAGAATCAGGGCGCGCGTGCCAAGTGCACCGCGTCCTGATTCTTTTTCTGCCAAGATCTCTTCATGCAAATACATATTGGATCTGACCATGCCGGCTTTGCCTATAAAACTTTGATCATCGAGCACTTGAAAAAATCAGGACATGATGTCGTCGATCATGGGCCATTTACTTATGAAGCACTTGATGATTATCCAACTTTTTGTTTGAGAGCAGCCGAAGGTGTTGCGAAGAATTCTGGTTCTCTAGGAATTGTTTTAGGTGGCTCAGGTAATGGCGAACAGATCAGCGCTAATAAAGTTGCGGGAATCCGAGCAGCACTTGCATATAACAGTGAGATCGCTGCACTATCTCGTCAACATAACAACGCAAATGTTTTGTCAATCGGCGAGCGCATGAATTCAGAAAGTGAAGCACTCGCAATTGTTGATGCGTTTCTGGCTACTCCATATTCCGGGGAAGATCGACATACTCGTCGTATCGACATGATCTCGGATTACGAAGTAAGCAAAAAACTCCCACCGCTTTAAGCGATCTACTTCTTAAAGTAATGAAAATCTGTAACTTGATGCTCTTTGTCTAATCCTTGTTTTTCGAAGCGCGTAAAAGTTCTGTTAGCTGGACGTGGAACAACTCCCCCGGAAAATTCTGGAACTTGATCTAATCTTTCCGCAATCCAATCTGCATAAGGTTGCCAATCAGTGGCAATATGTAAAAGTCCGCCAGTACGTAATTTTTTAGCGAGTAAGTTTAAAAAATCTCCTT
>CAIUXE010000206.1 GCA_903902965.1 uncultured Actinomycetes bacterium | reverse complement strand
TGCAGATCGAGATCTTGAAGGTGCAACAAAAGTTGCTGCTGAATTTGGTGGGCCAGATAAAGCAGTGGCGGTATTTGTTGACGTAACGGATGAGGCGCAAGTCGCTGCATGTGTTGATGCGGCCGCCTTAGCTTTTGGTGGGGTAGATATAGTCGTTAACAATGCTGGACTTTCAATTAGTAAATCACTTGTTGAAACTTCAGTTAAGGATTGGGATTTGCAGCATGATGTTATGGCACGCGGTTCATTCTTAGTGTCTCGCGAGTGTGCAAAAGTGATGATTGCTCAGAAGACTCAAACTATTGGTGGAGATATTATTTACATCTCTTCTAAGAACTCAGTTTTTGCCGGACCAAACAATGTTGCTTATGGTTCTACAAAAGCAGACCAAGCGCATCAGGTGCGATTACTTGCTGCAGAGTTAGGTGCATTTGGAATTCGGGTGAATGGCATTAATCCAGATGGAGTTGTACAAGGTTCTGGAATTTTCGCCAGTGGATGGGGTGCCCAACGTGCTGCTGTGTATGGAGTTGAAGAGGCAAAACTTGGTGAGTATTACGCCCAACGTACAATCTTGAAAAAAGAGGTACTTCCAGAACACATTGGGGCAGCTGCATTTGCTCTGCTTTCAGGAGATTTACCTTTGACCACGGGATTGCACATTCCAGTAGATGGGGGAGTCGCCGCAGCATTCTTGCGGTGATTCTAAATGCCAGCATTTGCAGCAGTTGATTTAGGTGCAACTAGTGGTCGGGTAACCCGCGGCGAAATAGTTGATGGGCGTTTTGTTTTAAATGAAGTTCACCGCTTTGCTCATGAACCAGTTGATGCAGGTGCAGGTGGATTACTTTGGCAATGGGATGAAATAGTTAATCAAGTAAAAATTGGTTTGAAAAACGCAATGGATTTAGGACCACTAGATAGTGCTGGCATCGATTCATGGGCGGTTGATTATGGATTCTTGACCTCTGATGATCAATTAATTGGTTCAGTGCATTGCTATCGCGATAGTCGGACTGATGGGGTTTTGGAATCCGTGACCGCTCAAGTAGGGCGAGAGCGAATCTATTCAACAACCGGAATTCAATTCCTCTTTTTTAACACCATTTACCAATTGGTTAGCGCAATTGGAACTCCCGAGTATGTTTCGGCGGCAAAATTTTTACTGCTTCCAGATTTACTCAACAATCATTTGGTGGGATCTTCCACTTTGGAAATTACAAATGCATCAACTACTCAATTACTAGATGCCACGAGCAGGCAATGGGATTTTGATTTAATTGAAGAATTAAATTTACGAACCGATATTTTCCCTGAATTACATGAAGCAGGCGAGGTTTTGGGAAAGATTTCAGGCCACGGTTTGATTGATGGATTGCCGATCGTGGCAGTTGCATCTCATGACACGGCTTCCGCTGTAGCCGGAATTCCACTTCGCCTAGACGGAAAAAGTGCATACATCTCAAGTGGCACTTGGTCATTAATTGGAGTTGAAAATGACTCTCCAATTACCACTCCTCTTGCATTGGCTGAAAATGTCACAAACGAATTGGGTTTTGGTGGAACTGTTCGGCTTTTGAAAAATGTAACTGGCTTCTGGTTGCTCGAGGAGTGCCGCAGAGATTGGCGATTAAAGGGAAATGAATTTTCACCAGAGCAGCTAATTGAGTTAGCAAATCAGATTGAAATTGGAAAGTTTCTAATCGACCCAGATGATTCAAGATTTGCAGCCCCTGGAGAAATGCCAGAACGGATAGCAAGGTACTGCAGAGAGAAAAACTTGGCCGTACCTGAAACCCCTGCAGATTACGCACGTTGTGTTTATGATTCCCTCGCTCTGGCTTACGCAAGAACCATACGTAAAATATCCTTAGTTTCAGGAAAAGAGATCGAGACTATTCATGTTGTTGGTGGAGGTTCTGCTAATGACCTGTTGAATCAATTGACAGCTGATGCGACCGGTTGTGAAGTTTTGGCCGGCCCAGTCGAAGCAACAGTCATGGGAAATTTGGCAGTTCAAGCAATAGCAGTTGGAGCAGTTTCTGATTTAGTTCAAGCACGCGAACTAATCGGACGCTCCACGAGCCTAAAACGGTTCGAGCCAGTTGCGGGAATTGATTGGGAAAGCCTGCAAAATCGTTTAAAGTTAAATAATTGAGTAAGTTAGGATCACTTAAATATTCGTTTACGGATTAATGAGTTAGGAGTGCAGATGTCAGAGAGCATGGTTGGTCAGATCGCAGTAGTCGCCGGAGGCGGAAGTGGGATTGGTGCTGCTAGTGCAGTCGCAATCGCTGCAAAAGGTGCTCATGTAGTTATCTGTGACATACGAATCGAAAATGCTGAAAAAATTGTTGCTGAAATTAAGGCAACTGGGGGTGCTGCATCAGCTCGTTTTCTTGATGCAACAAAGGAAGCACAAGTTCATGAAGTCATCAATTCGATCCATGCTGACCACGGTGCGATTCATGCTTTTGTAAATGCTGTTGGTATCACTGGACCAACTGGAATTGCGGCACACTTACTGAAGACCGAAGATTTTGTAAATGTTTTTAACGTAAATCTTTTTAGCGCTATTTATATGAATGCCGCGGTACTTCCACATATGATCAAAGCTGAGTACGGCCGAATCATGCATGTGGCATCTATTTCTGGCAAAGATGGCAATCCAAATATGGCTCCCTACAGCACTTCAAAAGCAGCGATGATTGGTTTTGTAAAAGCAACTGCAAAAGAAGTTGCCACAAAAGGCGTCACTATTAACTCGATCGCTCCTGCGGTTGTTCGCTCACCGATAAATGAAAATACTCCAGAAGAAGTAATGAAGTACATGATTTCTCGTATCCCAATGGGACGTATTGGTGAAGCGAGTGAAGCCGGCGAAATGATCGCTTTTGTGGTCTCGCCAGCATGCTCATTCACAACTGGATTTGTCTTCGACTTATCTGGCGGCCGCGCTACTTATTAAATTCAAGTACCTCAATTTTTATCGGTACTTTGTAGAGGCTCAGTGCAATCTCTTCCAGAATCGCTAACTTGGCTTGGTCGCGCACAAATGAAAAATCGTGCGAGGTCGAAAATTTATCGGCATCGCGAAAATCAAGATTAAGCACTGACCCATCAAAAGCGGCCAGCCGGGCATCAAAGAAGATCAGCCATAGGGCCCGATTTCGGGATTCCAACTGATCTAGAAGTTGGTTCCAACCATCCTTTATTGCCGCAAGCGTTAGCTCTGAGCCAGTCTCTGGGGAGGTGGAACTTTCCGAGTTAGGCATGAAGGCAACGGTACTGGCTCATGCTTAGACCCTGGGTTTCCCGTCCTATACCTGTCGGAAAACAGCCCGATAACAGCCCGATAACGATCCTGCTATTTGTCAGACAAATATGCTCAAAATCGTTGACATCTGCCCGATTTACTGTGAATCTCACCCCAAGCAATACCGCTTTCCCCAAGTAAAAACGATGCCCAAGAGAAAGGGTCCCTCTTGAACAACAAGATTAAATCCGTAGCACTCGCTGCAGTGCTTGCGTTAGCAATTGGCGGCGCAGGTTCAATCAGCGCTGATGCTGCTACCAAAAAACCTGCCGCAAAGACTGTTACTAAAAAACCTGCCGCAAAACCTGCCGCAAAACCTGCCGCAGAACCAGCCGCAGAATCAGCACCAGTAGCTGCATCAACTCCAGTTCAAAAAGAGGTTGCAGCATTAAATGCATCTGGTAAGAAATTTACTTACTGGATCGGTTTGATCTTCTCTGATATCGCAAACTCAGCCGCACAAGATCAAATTAAATCTTGGGGCAAAGCTCGCGGAATTCAAGTAGATCCTGTACTTGTTAACCAAAATAACTTAACTGCACAAGTAACTGCATCATTAGCAGCTGGAACAATGCCAGATGCACTTGATATTTCTTCAGGATTGATGTTGCAACTTGGTGCCAAGAACTTACTAAGTGTTCAAGGCCTTACAGATGAGATGGCGAAGAAGTATGGTGGCTGGAACGCCGCCGCTGCTGTATTCGATGACAAGGATTACGTCGGAAAGGGTCTTGGAGTTCCATACGGAATTTCCGGAAACTTAATTAACCGTCGTCTTGATCTACTTAAAACAGCCGGTGCAAAGACAACTGCCCCAAAGACTTGGGAAGAGTTGATGACCGCTGCAACTGCAACTATGAAAGTTGGCGGTGCCGGATTTGCACTTGGAAATGTTGGAGATGCTGAATCAGTTTTCCGTGCTCAGTTTGTTGGTTACGGTGGACGTTACGCAGATGCAGCTGGCAAGAAGTGCACAATTGATGCACCTGCCACCAAAGACTTCTTGGAATTTGTAAAGAAGTGGTACGACAAGGGTGCTTACGCAACCAGTGCTGTAACTACTGATGGTGGTTGGGACAACAACCTCTACTTAGGTGGCAAGACAGTATTTATTGCTAACCCAGGTTCGGTTTACACCACACTATTAAACGGTTCTGCTGCTTGGCCAAAGAATCCAACACTTGCAAAGAACACCGGATTCTCTGCCCTTCCTGGTGGACCAAAAGGACGTGTAGCTCCTTCTGATTCATGGTTGCGCGCAATTCCTGCAACAACTAAGTATCCAGAGCTTGCAAAGGATCTAGTCCGCTACTTAATGGATACTCGCAACATGCAGGAGTACTACGAGTGGGCAATTTACGGACCAACTCTGAAGGATTACAACAAGTTCAACTTCTGGGATGAGAATGTGGATCCAGTACACGGTGGTCTATTTGACCTCGCTTCAAATGGAACCTCTTCTTCTTATCCAGATGTGAACAATGCAGCTTTCGCAGCATTTGGTTCAGATTTCAACCTATCGAAGATGGTGCAACGTCACCTGCTTGATGGAGATAGCGCTGATAAGACAATCAAAGAAGCACAAGCTGTTTGTCAGAAGATTTACGACAAATAAGTCGTAGTTGAATCTGAGATAAATCAGTAAGAATTTGGGTGGGTTACAGCGAAAGTTGTAACCCACCCAAATTTATGAAATTTTTACATTTTGTGAATTTTCTGAAGGGATACCATGGCTGCTAAGACTCTTGCTTCGGCGAAAAACGAAGTAAGCAAGAAACGCACCGGCATATTTGCGCCTACAAGCCTCTTTGGATACTTCATGATGTTGCCAGCTATGTCAGTTTTGGTTTTCTTTTTTGCGTATCCACTCAGTTATGAAGTATGGACAAGTCTTACCGATAAAACTCTCGGAAACGATGCAAAATTTATTGGCTTGGATAATTACGCATCACTTTTAACTGACCCTGATTTCATTACCGCTGCACGTAATAGCGTTGTTTATGTTTCATTGGTGCAAATGGGTAAATTCATTCTTGGTTTAGGTATTGCAATTCTGCTGCACCAAAAACTAGTTGCGCGCGGTTTTTGGCGCGCTGTAGTTCTGGTTCCTTATGCAATGCCAGGTTTTGTGGCATTTATGGTTTGGAAATTGATTTATAACCCAGATATTGGTGCATTAAATATTTTCTTAATGAAACTTGGGATAACCGATGCCCCGATTGCCTTTCTCGGTGACCGAACCTGGGCTATGGGATCAGTAATTTTTGCAACGATATGGCGCGGTTTCCCGTTCTGGGCGATTATGTTTTTGGCTGCACTACAAGCAGTGCCAAAAGAGTTATATGAAGCTGCCGCAGTAGATGGTGCAAATGCCTGGCACCGATTTAGAAATATTTCACTGCCTGGAATTAGACCAGTAATCTTGATTGTTTTTATGCTATCAACTATCAACACCATCAACTCATTTGAAGCGATCTGGTTGACCACTGCGGGTGGTCCTTCTGATGCGACTGTGATTTTGCCAGTCTTTGCTTATAAAGGATTGGCGGCATTCCAAATTGGTGAATCAGCTGCAGCAGCATTAAGTCTTGTTCCGGTAGCTATGGTATTTGCCATCTTCATTCTAAGTCGATTGAAGAAGGATTAATAATGCAGAGAAAAAATATAAAATTTTCAATTTTTAAATATGCCATGTTGTCTCTGGTGGCTATATTTGTGCTTTTCCCTGTTTACTACATGATTACTTTGTCATTACGTTCGCAATCTTCACTTTGGAGTAAATCAACTCTTTTTCCAGTAGATTCAAATCTTGATAATTATCGAGCCGCATTTGAAAATACTGATTTCAAAAGAGCCTTATTAAACAGTGTAATCGTTTGTGGATCATCAACTCTAATTGCAGTTCTTTTCAGCGTTATGGCAGCTTATGCTTTGACTATTTTGAAATTTAAAGGCCGCGACACATTAGGACGGATTATCATCATCGCCTTCTTAACTCCAGGAGCTTTGTTATTTATTCCTCTTGCGGTGATCATGGCAAATTTACATTTGTCCAACTCTCTGCGCGGATTAATACTGGTCTATCTGAGTTTCATGGTTCCTCTCGGAACCTACCTCCTGATCGGATTTTTCCGATCCCTTCCTGCAGAGCTGGAAGAGGCAGCTCGAATTGATGGCGCAAGCCGTATGCAGGCACTCTGGATGGTTCTTCTTCCATTAGTTGCACCAGGCTTAGTATCCGTAGCAATTATCACTTTCACTGGCGCTTACAACGAACTTCTTTATTCCTTGGTAATTAACATTTCGCCAGAGATGCGCACGGTTCCAGTAGCAATTCTTAATTTAAGTGTTGCTGATGAAGTTCCATGGGGCCGCACAATGGCATTTTCATCCATCGCTGCATTACCGGTCATGGCTCTTTACTTTGCTGGGCAAAGATTTGTTGTTGAAGGTTTACAGACAGGCTCGGTAAAAGGTTAAGGCAAAAATCCAATAGATACTCACAAGAAAGCAGGTATGCAGATGCGTCCAGGATTTGGTCAGTTTCAAGTAGCCAGCGAGGAGTATTTACAATTCGCACAACAATTTGGTGCTACAGATATTCTCTTTAACACTCCGCTAATTCCAGGTGATGGTGGGCGTTGGCAGTTACATGATTTAGTTAAGCTGCGTCTGCGTGTAGAGCAATTTGGCATGAAGTTAAGCGCACTTGAGAATGTG
>CAIUXE010000205.1 GCA_903902965.1 uncultured Actinomycetes bacterium | reverse complement strand
TCCGCGTCCAGCTTCAATGCGAATTAATCCACGGCCTTCAAGTGCGCGCAACGTTTCACGTAACAACGGACGACTTACCCGAAAATGATCGGCGAGCGCCCGCTCTGACGGAAGACGATCACCAGGGTTTGCCCACTCTGAAAAAATTAACTCTTCAAGTTCAATCTCTAGATCATTTCCACTTGGAGGCGTGAGGGCGCGATCTCTAACTTTTAAAGGACTGGTCTGACCATTCATAGGGATACGGTGCCGATACCTATTTAATATGTCAACAGTTTTACTGGTTATTTTGGTTAAATTGGCAAAAAGTAAAAAATCAGCGTGACGACAAAAGCCAGTGCTATGGATTGCAGCAGGATGGTTATCGCTGTTTTACGATCAGCATTCCGAGATATTGGATCATTTACGCGCTTGATGTCACCCATTCGGCCAAAATTAAAAGTTCCAGCTAATCCATAAGCCAAGCAAAATTTGCGACGTGATTGAATCCAGCCGATAGCCGCCACTAGAAGTGGAACGAAAACAGCCCATCGAGTCGATTTAGGTCCATCCGCTGAAAGCACAGCTGAGGCAGTAATCACTGCAAATAAGAGTCCCGATAGTGCGACAATTCGCCGGCGCATAATTTCGCGGGTGCCGATATTGCAACTTCCGGCAATGTATAACTCCTCAGACATCTGAACTCCCTTGTGGATTTGTAGAACTACCCCAAATCCTACTCGCGATTAACTTCCTTGCTCGAAGATGGGAATCGGCTACGCGTAGGCTTACCCCATGGAAACCATCGCATCGCTGGATAAGTACCGAGTTGATCTGACCCCTGCTCAAGTTGCTCATCTACAAACTCTTGTTGCAGGTCAAGTCAGCACCAATGAATCGGTTCTTGATCAACATGGCCGCGACGAATCTGCATTCCCTCCTGTACGCCCATCTGCCGTGGTTATGGCAAGTACAACTGAGGAAGTTTCCAGAGTTTTAAATTACTGCAACGAACAACGAATCCCTGTTGTTGCATTTGGAGCCGGGTCATCACTCGAAGGGCATGTACTTCCGCTTCATGGTGGCGTGAGTCTTGATTTAACTCCGATGAATAAAATTATTGAAATTCGTCCTGATGATCTATTGGTGCGAGTTGAAGCTGGAGTGCATCGTGTGGCACTTAATGAAAAATTAGCAGTTCACGGACTTTTCTTTTCGGTAGATCCTGGCGCCGATGCAACTCTTGGTGGAATGGCCGCAACTGGAGCATCAGGAACAACAACTGTTCGATACGGATCAATGCGCGAAAATGTTATGGCAATGACTGCAGTTATGGCGGACGGAACAATTATTCGAACTGGTCGGGAAACACGAAAACTTTCAGCTGGCTATGACTTAACTAGATTAATTGTTGGATCAGAGGGAACTCTTGCCGTCATCACCGAACTAACTCTTAAGTTAAACGGCATCCCAGAGAAAATGGCTGCGGCTGTTGTTCGTTTTAAAAACTTATCCCAAGGAGTTGAAGCGGCAATCGCAGTTGTGCGTTCAGGTATTGCAATTGCGCGATGTGAATTTCTTGATGAAAAATGTATTCGAAATGTAAACGCACATGACAACTTAACTTTGACTGAAACGCCAACATTATTTTTTGAATTCCATGGAAGTCCGCAAGGTGTTGCTGAAGATGCTGAATCAGTAAAAGAGATTGTTACTGAATTTGGTGCATCCGAATTTGAATGGACTACCGATGAAGGCGCACGTAGAAAATTATGGCAAGCCCGTCACAACGCCTACTGGGCTGGAATTGCCGCAAATCCTGGAAAACGTGGCGTAAGTACTGACATGGCGGTGCCGTTATCTAAATTAGCTGAAGCGGTGTCCGCTGCAGATGCAATTTTGCGCGCTGATCGCTTCCCTTACTCGGTATTAGGACATGTGGCCGATGGCAATTTCCATTGTCTAATCATTACCGATCCAGAAAAACCTGAAGAGCTCGTAGAGGTGCGAGAGTTAACTCATAAATTGACTATGAAAATAATTGAGATGGGCGGAACTTGTACCGGTGAGCATGGAATTGGTTCAGGGAAAATTGATGCGCTAATAGCTGAGACTGGAAAAGAAGCAGTGGGAATCATGCATGCGATTAAACGCACACTTGACCCCCACCAGATTCTTAATCCTGGAAAAGTGCTTCATTACGAAGCACCGCTCAATTAATTACTCTGCAAATTTTGGATAAGTTAAACCAATCTGCTTAGCAATCTCAGTCATGGTTTCCATAATTGACTGAATCTCATCCAATGGAAGAATTGGTGATTCAGTTAATCCAGCACGAACGCAACGTGCGAATTCGATAGCTTGTTCACGCAAACCATGGCCTACATATTTCTTATCTGAGCCACCAATGATTTGATCTTTGTTATTGATGACGCGGAAAGTGCTTGGTGCATAGAAGGTGCGATCTATTTCAATGCGCGCTTCAGTCCCAACAATGAGCGCACGGTTTGGTGTTGCTGCGAGGTTAGTTGTGTTTAACAATGCTTGAGCTCCGCTAGCAAACTCCATCAAAATTGAAGTTTGTCCATCTACACCTGTGAAAGCTTTTGTGCTGCGTGCTGTGATTCGGCTTGGTGTGCCAAGAACCATTGATGAGAATGAGACTGGATAAATTCCAAGATCAAATAAAGCGCCGCCGCCAAGTTCTGGTTTGTACAAGCGGAACTCTGGATTTGCTGGGAACCATTGTCCGTGATCTGCACGAACGCTGATAATTTCACCAAGCACTCCACTTTTAATAACTTCACGAACTTGAATCATGTGTGGCAAAAATCGTGCCCACATTGCTTCCATCAATAATAAATTCTTTGAACGAGCAACGCTGATCATCTCTGCAGTTTCTGCTGCGCTCATTGCAAACGGCTTCTCACACAGAACTGGTTTACCAGCATTAAGAGCAAGAATTGTGTCTCGCTTATGCATTGGATGGTGAGTAGCAACATAGATTCCATCAACAGATGGATCATTTACTAGAGACTCATAAGTTGCGTGACGATTAGGCACATGAAACATATCGCCAAACTCATCAGCTTTAGCTTGAGTGCGTGAACCAACGGCCACAACTTTATGATCTGCCAACCGCTGAACATCTCTGGTGAATTGTTGGGCGATTCCTCCGGTACTTAAGATTCCCCAACGAAATGGTTGCTCGCTCATCTTTATTCCTCTCTAGTTTGTGTTAACTATTTGCCAGAACTAAGTAACGCTTGCGCTAAATCACTCCATAAATCTTCAACATGCTCACAACCGACTGACATTCGAATCAAACTTTCTGGAACGGTTTCTGGCTCTTCTGGATGCAATCGGCGTCGCTCCCACAGGGACTCAACTCCACCAAGGCTTGTCGCATTACTCCATATCTTCGCTGCCGCTAGCGCTTTATCAGCAGCTACCGCACCGCCATGAAATTCAATAGAGATCATGAAACCAAAACCTGGATACCGAACGCGTGAAATAGCTGGATCTTTCTTTAATCGCTCAACCAAAATAGCTGCACTTTCACTTGCCTGACGCATTCGCATTGGGAAAGTGCGCACCCCACGTAGTGCTAGCCACGCCTCAAAGGGGCCAGCAATCGATCCGTGAAATTTGCGATGTACTAATAATTTTTCATAAAGATCAGCCGATTTTGTGATCGCTGCTCCAAGCAAGATGTCACTATGTCCAGATAACGCTTTTGTTAGCGAATGTATAACAACATCTGCGCCCATATCTAAAGGCTTTTGATTTAGTGGCGTTGCAAAAGTATTGTCAACAGCAACCAAAATATTCCTGGCATGTGCCGCGTCAATAAATTTCTGAACTTCTGCTACATCAAGAAGTGGATTGGTTGGTGATTCGAAGTAAAGCATTTGAGCACCATCAAGTGCGGCGATAACTTCTTCAGTTTTCGTAATATCAACCCAAATTGGTTTTATCCGACCCTTTTTTTCTAACTCTGCAATTAATGCGCCGGTTCCCAAATAAGAAGCAGTTGGGATCACAAATTTTCCACCGCCGGGAATCAAATCTAAAACAGCGGTAACCGCTGCAAGTCCAGAGGCGTAAATAAGCGCTTGGCCGTTTTCTAATTTTCCGAGAACGCTCTCAAGATCCTGCCAAGTTTCATTGTTATAACGCCCGTAATTATTTTCGCCACCTACATAAAAAGTTGAAGAGAGCTGAATTCCACCATTTACCGCCTCCCCTGGAGCGCGGTCTGGACGGCCACCCATGATGGCCTCGGTCTCTGGGTGATATTTGCTCATTGGGTGAGCCTATCTGAGGAGATTAACTCTTTGAAAGTATGGCCATCGCCGCATTATGCGCTGGGATTCCACTGACACCGCCGCCTCGTTGGGCGCCGGCCCCACCGAGATAAATATGTGGAGTGCCGCTGTGCGCTCCCCACTCACCATTCATACTTTCATCAGTTGCAAATGGCATTGTTAAATCTGCATGAAAGATATTTCCGCGCGGCAGGAAAATCTCTTCTTCTAAATCAAGTGGAGTCTTAACTTCTAGACATTTACTTCCATCTGAGTTTTCCGCTAAAACAGTTTCTATTGGTTCTACTAAGTATTGATTTAGTCCGCTCAAAATTCTCTGTGTTACTAACTCGGTATTTTTATCTCTTTCGTTTTCAAAAATTACAGCAGGTGTGTGGAGTGCAAATAAAGTTAAAGTATGCAATCCACTTTTTCCGACAATTGATGGGTCTGTAATCGAGTGACAGTAAAC
>CAIUXE010000204.1 GCA_903902965.1 uncultured Actinomycetes bacterium | reverse complement strand
TTTCGCGCTCACCTTGGAAAACTTGAATCTGTACCGCTGGTTGATTGTCATCAGCAGTCGTAAAGATTTCACTTCGCTTGGTTGGGATAGTTGTATTACGTTCAATCAACTTGGTCATAATTCCACCCTTGGTTTCAATACCAAGAGAAAGTGGAGTTACATCAAGCAGTAATACATCTTTAACTTCACCTTTTAGAACGCCAGCTTGCAACGCTGCACCAACGGCTACAACCTCATCTGGGTTTACGCCTTTATTAGGTTCACGGCCGCCAGTTAATTCCTTAACTAAATCCACAACTGCAGGCATACGAGTGGATCCACCAACAAGAACAACATGGTCAATCTTGTCGATTGGGATTCCAGCATCTTTTAGTACTGCTTGGAAAGGAACTTTGCAGCGATTTAACAAATCTGCAGTCAAAGTTTGAAATTGTGCTCGAGTTACTGTCTCATCAAGAAACAGTGGATTCTTCTCAGCATCAACTGTGATGTAAGGAAGATTCACAGAACTTTGTTGTGATGAAGATAGTTCAATCTTTGCTTTCTCCGCTGCTTCGCGAACACGTTGCATCGCCATCTTGTCTTTTGTTAAATCAATTCCATTTTTGCTGCGGAAAGTTTTAACTAGATGCTCAACAAGTGCGTCATCCCAATCGTCTCCACCAAGTGCGTTATCACCATTTGTAGCTTTTACTTCAACAATTCCTTCTCCAATTTCAAGAAGTGAAACGTCAAATGTTCCGCCACCAAGGTCGAATACCAAAATAGTTTGTTCTTTGTCGCCCTTATCTAAACCATATGCAAGTGCTGCTGCAGTTGGTTCGTTAATAATGCGAAGTACATTTAAACCAGCAATTTCGCCAGCTTCTTTAGTTGCTTGACGTTGTGCATCACTGAAATATGCCGGAACTGTGATTACTGCGTCAGTGATGGTCTCACCAAGATATGACTCAGCATCGCGTTTTAGTTTCTGAAGAACGCGTGCGCTAATTTCTTGTGAGGTGTAATTCTTTCCATCAATGTCAATCTTCCAATTAGTTCCCATGTGACGCTTAACGGAGCGAATTGTTCGCTCAACATTTGTCACTGATTGACGTTTAGCTACCTCGCCAACTAGGACCTCGCCGTTTTTGGCAAAAGCCACGATAGATGGGGTTGTCCGGGCACCTTCAGCGTTCGCGATCACTGTTGGCTCGCCGCCTTCAAGTACGCAAACCACGCTATTGGTCGTTCCGAGGTCAATTCCTACTGCTCTAGCCATCTTTACTTGCTCCTTTTATATGGGGACTCCTGAGGATCGGGGGTAATCCTGCAGCTTGAGGTGGGTTGTTGTCAAAAAACCTGAGTCAACCCGACTCAACTTCCTACATATAGGAGAACGGCTTTGGCTTTAAATCTATTCCCGGCTGCCTAAAGTTCCCAGTAATCGCTGGGCCACATCAAGCACTTCCGGGCCACCTTCTGGGGCTTGGGCGCTCACGCCATCTGAAACCATCACCCGACAGAACGGGCACGCAACAGCAATCTCTTCTGCTCCGGTAGCGATCGCTTCATCTACGCGATTTAAATTGATACGCGTTCCGATTTTCTCTTCCATCCACATTCTTCCGCCACCGGCACCGCAACAAAAAGAGCGATCTTTATTTCGGGGCATCTCTGAAATTTTCACACCGGTAGCTTCCAGTAATTCGCGAGGTGGTTCATAGATTTCATTGTGACGACCAAGGTAACAAGGATCATGATAAGTAACGCTCTTAGTTGATTTTGTAACTGGAGTTAATTTTCCTTCACGTACCAATTGATTTAACAATTGGGTGTGGTGCACCATTTCTAATTCAAAACCACTTTGTTTGTAGTCTCGCCCAATTGTTGTAAAGCAATGAGGACAAGTAACAACAACTTTCTTAACTCCGCGATTGCCAAAAGTCTCTTTTAATGTTTCTATATTTTCACGAGATAAAATTTGATATAAAAATTCATTGCCTGCGCGTCGAGCAGGATCCCCCGTACAAGTTTCGCTTTTACCAAGTACTGCAAATTCAACTCCAGCACGGTAAAGCAATTCAGCCACAGCTTTTGTGGTTTTCTTAGCGCGTTCTTCATATGCGCCAGCGCAGCCAACCCAAAATAAATACTCAACATCTTCGGGTAATTCGCCTTCCACAATCCGAATTGGGAAATCGCACTCTGCTATCCACGCATTTCGATCATTGCGATTAGCGCCCCAAGGGTTGCCGGCTTTTTCTAAATTCTTAAAAGTATTTGCCAGCTCTGCTGGAAACTCCGATTCGACTAAAACTTGATATCTACGCATATTAATTATGTGATCTACATGTTCGATATCTACTGGACACTCATTTACACATGCACCACATGAAGTACATGACCAAAGCACATCTGGGGTTATTGGCCCATTTTCACTGACGATTGGATCTTCGCTGCCTATATTTCCAAGTGCATGATCTCGCATCGCCATAATCAATAATTTTGGTGAAAGTGGTTTATCAGTATGCCAAGCCGGGCATTGAGATTGGCAGCGACCGCACTCAGTGCAGCTGGCCATATCCAGCAAGCCTTTCCAAGAGATATCTGCTGATTTTCCAATTCCAAAAATGTCATCCTCGGCAGGATCTTCGAAATCTACTGGCTTCCCTTTAGAGAGCATCTGTGGCAATTCGCCAAGTGAATTCTTTCCGTAAGCATTTCTTTTAAAGTAAATGTTGAAAAATGCCAAGAATCTATGCCAAGCAACTCCCATATTCAAATTAAAAGCGATAACTATGAACCAAGCCATCGAAACTAAAATTTTAATTAGAGCTACCGATTTAATCGCTGTCTCTATGTTTGCAATAGATAAACCATTGAAAATTTCAACTACTGGATAAGAAAGTGCGTACTGCCAACTCCAGGCCGTTTGATTTTCTAACGCTCCTTCTAATCCGCGAAGTGCAATTACACAAAAAACAATTACTAAAATTGTTGCTTCAACATAATAAGCTTTCCAGCTTGCTGAACCATAAAATCTCGATTGTTTTCCGCTTCTATCTTTTCTAGTTAATCGCGTAAATTGTCGAATTCCGATTAAAGTAACAATTCCGATTCCAGTTAGCCAAGCGATAGCTTCGGTAAAAACTAAATACGGAACAAAGTGGCCAATTATTGGTAGAAAGAATTTTGGATTTATCACCTGCCCATATGCGGTGATTAAAGTTCCCAGCAAAGTTCCGAAACCAATCATCACAAACCAATGCGCGATCCCAGTTCCCGTAAAGCGCAACATTTTTGTGTGCCCTAATACTTCTCGCGTCATATTTCCTAAACGTTGAGCGCGATTGCCGAATCTGGTTGGGTCAGGTTGGCCTGATTTCAGTAACGAATAAATCTTCCAACCGGCATTTGCAAATAGGGCAAGTGCTATCAGGGTGATTACATAGGCAGGCAATGCAAAGAACATGAGTAAATGATAGAGCCCAATAGGTACTCTCACTGGGTCATTGCGCGTACGATCCTAAATGTGGATTTTGGGAGGATCGCTAGTGGAAACTAAATCAGGAGAGTTACGTTGGCCGGTCTCTTTAGCCACAATCCTTGTAATAACTTTGCAACTTGTACTACCTGATCGCCTTACTCTTAACTTCCAAAATTTTATTTTAGTAGTTGAAATACTTTTGTTACTCTTTATCTTCATTTCAAATCCGCATCGAATTGCTCAACACAAATCTCATATTTGGTATAGCGGCATAGCACTTAATTTTGTAATGACGATCTCAAATATTGGTGGCGTTATTAAATTAATAGACTTATTAGTTAACGGAAAAATTACAGACCCAAAACTGCTTCTACTTTCTGGCGGAAGCATTTGGATCTCAAACATGGTGATATTCAGTCTTTGGTATTGGGAGATAGATGGCGGTGGGTCGGGCTTTCGATCCCAATCCGAAAAATACCAGCCAGATTTTCTTTTTACCCAATTGAGCAATCCTGGATTTGCTAAACCTGATTGGAAGCCAGTTTATTTAGATTATTTCTACTTATCCTTAACTAATTCAAGCGCTTTTAGCCCGACAGATGTTTTACCGCTTTCGCAAATTGCAAAATCTTTAATGGCAATACAGAGTCTGATTTCAATGTTAACTTTATTTCTTATTGTTGCTCGTGCCGTGAATGTTCTACATTAACTAATCTTTTTTTATCGATCTTATAAACGAAAGCCCTGCCATGTAAATTGGCACTAGATAAAGAACTGGTTCTAAGAATCTAGGTCCATCTGGATATTTCGCTGAAAGCACAGTCAATGAAATGAAATATATTAGGCAAATAAAAATAGTGACTTTACGCATGAAAACAACGCGTAATAGGTGCGGAAACTTAACTTTGGTAAGTGAAAGAATTGATAGCGAAATAATAATAAATTCACTTG
>CAIUXE010000203.1 GCA_903902965.1 uncultured Actinomycetes bacterium | reverse complement strand
CTCAGTTCGTTCATCTTTTGGACGCGAGAAGATCTCTTTTGTGGAGGCAACTTCGACTAATTGACCAGGCCCACCATCACTTAAGAAGAATCCGGTGAAATCAGAGACGCGAGCAGCTTGCTGCATATTGTGAGTAACGATCACAACAATTACTGATTCAGTTAATTGACGAATAGTCTCTTCAATCCTCAAGGTTGAACCTGGATCAAGGGCCGAACATGGCTCGTCCATTAGAAGAACTTCAGGCTTAACAGCAAGTGCTCGGGCAATACAAAGTCTCTGCTGTTGTCCACCAGATAACGAACCACCATGTGCGCTTAAGCGATCCTTAACTTCATTCCAAAGTCCGGCACGTTGTAAACACTCTTCTAATAAATCGTCCTTATTCGAGACTTTGAGTTGAGCTAATTTAATTCCGGATAAAACATTCTCACCAATTGTCATCGAAGGGAATGGATTGGGTTTTTGAAAAACCATTCCAACTTTCAACCTAATCTTTGTCACATCTGTTCCAGATTTGTAGATATCTGTTCCATCCAACAAAACTTCTCCGGCCATTCCAGCGCCAGGAATAAACTCATGCATCCGATTTAAAGTACGCAAAAAGGTTGATTTGCCGCAACCTGAAGGCCCGATTAACGCGGTTACAGTTCCTGAGGGAAAATTCAATGAAACATTTGCCAGGGCATGATGTTTTCCGAACCATGCATGAACGCCTTTTGCCTCTAAGCCCGCACCAGGACGACGAGGCACAAAATCACCTTTGCTCTCACTGCGATCAGCCGCAACTGATGCGAGTGATGAAATTTCTGGTCTGGTCACTTTGTCCTCCGATGTAGTCCGTGCTTGTCCCGTGTTATTCGTTTTTAAGATATCCATTACTTTTTCTTTCCTGAACCTAAACGAGCAAAAATAAATAAGACTAAAACAATAAACATTAAAACAAGAGCCCCAGTCCAAGCACGTGAGATTGCTGTGTTTAATCCAGTACGGAATAAATTAAATGTGTAGAGCGGAAGTGCCGACATTGGGGCATCAAATGGATTGAAATGGGTCGTGTTGTTTCCAAGAATTGTAAGCAATAACGGCGCAGTTTCACCAGCCACGCGAGCTACACCTAAAATAATTGCGGTAATAATTCCACTTCGTGCAGCAGGCACTACAACCATGACCACAGTTCGCCATTGTGTAGCTCCTAGTGCGACTCCTGCTTCACGCAAGTCATTAGGAATTAATTTCAATACTTCTTCGGCGGTACGTGCAACAGTTGGTAACATCAAAATCGATAAGGCCAATGCGCCGGCAAATCCTGAATAATGACCGCCACTACCAATAATTATTATGGAGTAAATAAATAATCCAGCAACAATCGAAGGTACTCCACTCATTGCTTGAACAAGGAAGCGGATCAAGTTTTCAGCCCGCCCTTTAATCTCAGTTAAATATAGTCCAGTGAGAATTCCAAGTGGAACACTAATTGCACTCGCTATCGCAACTAAAATTAAGGTTCCCAGAATTGCATGCAGTGCACCACCTTGATCAAAGGCGGCTTCTGGCTGAGTTAATGACATATCTTGAGTAAAAGTATTAATGCGAAGTGATTGATATCCGCGACTAATAACAGTGTACAAAATACTTGCTAAAGGAAGCATTACCAATGCAAATGATGAGTAGATGAGTGAAGTTGCAACTGCATTTCCAACTGCTTTACGTCCTTGGCGGGAGTAAGAAATTCCAATCGACCCACCAAGTGAAAGGACAAAAAAAGTGATTACATTTCCAGATATTCCTGCAAGGCCGGTGAACTGAACGATTACTGGAGACAAGACCGCTGCAATGGCGATTACTAAGAAATCTTCCGCCATTTTTCTAGGCGTTGGGCGCCAAGGACGGTTTGGCTTCATTGTTGAAAAATCATTATTCAACTGGGTTGTCATAGTTATCTCCCAGTCCGTGAAGCACGTCGGACAATTAAATTAGAAAGGTAATTCACTATTAAGGTAACAATGAAAAGCACTAATCCGGCAGCCATCAAACCCTTTAATTCAAGGGAGCCAGCTTCACCAAACTTAGTAACAATCATCGATGCAACTGAGCCACCGGCCGAGAACAGAACATGGAAATTCGGAAGGAAATAAAGATTTAATACTAAATAAACTGCAACTGTCTCACCCATCGCTCGACCCAAGCCAAGCATCGCGCCACCGGCGATACCGCTTGATCCGAATGGCAATACAACTGTTTTGACCATTGACCATTTAGTAGCACCTAATGCGTAAGCAGCTTGAATTCGGTCAAGTGGAACTTGCGAAAATACTTCTCTTGATACCGCTGTGATAATTGGAATGATCATTACCGATAAAACTAAACCAGCGATAAACGGCGAGCGCTCAAAAATTGGAAGTGGAACTGAGAAAGTTGGAAACCAACCTAAATATTTGTTAATTAATTTCGCCCAATAGATTGCATGCGGCATAAGAATAAAGAAACCCCAAAGACCGTAAATAACAGATGGAATCGCAGCCATTAAATCCACCAAAATTGTCATTGGTTTCTTTAGCCAATAAGGCGCGTAATAAGTTAAATACAAAGCGGTTCCCACTGCTATCGGCAGAGCAAAAAACAATCCCACAAATGACACAACAAGAGTTCCAATTAACATCGAACCAATACCGAGAATTGGAGTAATTCCATTATCCGGATCACCCGAATCCCAATTGAAACCTGTAACGAATCCCAACTTAAACATTCTAAAAACATCAAAGCTTCTTGTTGCTAAAAATATTGCAATCAATCCCAAAACAATGAGTGCTACAAACCCACCAGCAGTAACGACGCCGCGAAAAACTTTGTCCGAAAAGCGCGGAACAGTAGTTAGCTCCCTGCGTTCTGGGAGGGTTTCTGGCAAGGCAGAGAGATCAGGCACATGCCAATTCTGGTCAAGTGGCGGTTATCTTGAATGGAACTTTGGTTACATCCAGGTGAACGACGGGCGAACTTTTGAGTTCCCAGTTTTGGTAATTTTGTGCGAGCACCCTCTAGATTGACCCCGTGAGCGAGAACCCCAACCTGGTCTGGATTGATTGTGAGATGACCGGCCTGTCATTGGTCGAGGATGCTCTGGTTGAGATTGCGGTAATTGTCACCGATAGCGAGCTGAACCCAATAGGGCCAGGAGTTGAAATAGTTATTAAACCTCCGGCAGTCGCGCTAAACCAAATGAGTGATTTTGTGCGCGATATGCATATTAATTCCGGACTGTTGCCGCTACTTGAATCTGGAACAACATTGGAAGACGCGCAAGTAAAAGTTTTGGATTACTTAAAAAGTTGTGGGGTTGAAGGTGGGAAATCCCCAATCTGCGGAAATAGCATCTGGGTAGATCGGAATTTCATCGCTCGCGATCTTCCAGAAGTTAGTGAGTATTTGCATTACCGAAGCGTGGATGTCTCATCAATTAAAGAATTAGCCAGACGTTGG
>CAIUXE010000202.1 GCA_903902965.1 uncultured Actinomycetes bacterium | reverse complement strand
CCTGTTATTCCCTCATCAGTTTCAATCTTTAGAAAGAGCCAACGTGGTGCAACAAAGAAAAGTTCATATCCGGTAATTTTCAAGGTAGGACTCCTGTTTGCTAGATATCAAATGGATACCAGCGAGCCTATCTGGCTGAGTTAGCGCATTCAAGGATTTGTATGAAGAATTATTCAGATAAATCTGTGTAGCCCCGAAGGGATTCGAACCCTCGTAGCTGGCTTGAGAAGCCAGAGTCCTAGGCCGCTAGACGACGGGGCCAAACTTATTTAGTTATTGAATTAAGTATAGATCGCTGGGGTACCAGGACTCGAACCTAGACTTACTGAACCAGAATCAGCAGGGCTGCCAATTACCCCATACCCCAATCATTTTGGCTTCGAACGCGTGCAGGGAGTAAGAATACCTTACAAAGTTCCGGCAATTACTGTACTGATTTGGCAGCTACTAACCCAGCAAACAACCATGGATCCGAGCTAAAACCGCATCTTTGCCAAGCAATTCCATCGATTCAAATAATGGCGGAGAAATGGTGCTACCGGTTGTGGCAATTCGAAGTGCAGTGAATGCGATTCTTGGTTTTAAACCTAACTCTTCAATTAATGATGCGCGTAACACCGCTTCGATTCCAGCATGGCTCCACTCATTTAAATTAGAAAGGTCGGCTAGTGCTCGCTTCAAAATAGATTGTGCACTTTCATCTGCAATCTTTGGAAGTGATTCCGCTTCAACTTCAAAATTTGTTACGAATAGGAATTTCAACATCGCTGGAATTTCCGAAAGAGTAACTATGCGCTCTTGAATAATTGGTAGAGCGGCTTTAACAATCTCGATTTCCTTTGCGTCTCCTTTTATTACTTGATCCTTGATCAAAAATGGAAGAGCGCGATTCAAGAAATCATCAAGTGTTAGTTCTCGGATTTTGTCTCCATTAATTGCTTCCAGCTTTTTCATATCAAATCTGGCAGGCGATGAGTTAACTCTTTCAACAGTAAACAATTCGGCAATCTCTTTCATCGAAACATTTTCACGATCATCCCCTGGTGACCAGCCAAGTAGTGCCAAATAATTACAAATTGCTTCAGGCAAAAAGCCCATTTCGCGATACCAAGCAATTGATGTTTCGCCATTACGTTTTGATAGCTTCGCGTTGTCTTGTCCCATAACAAATGGAAGGTGCGCAAAATATGGATACTCAGATTCCGGAACTCCCATTGCTTGATAAACCCGAATTTGTCTTGGAGTAGATGAAAGTAGATCTTCACCGCGAAGGACGTGAGTTACTTTCATCAATACATCATCAACAGCAACTGCCAATGTATAAAGCGGAGATCCATCTGCGCGGACTAATACGAAATCTGGAACAAACTCATGCTCGAAAGTTAATTCACCACGGATTACATCTGTAAAAGTTGTTGAGCCATCTGGCATCCGCATTCGCAATACCGGTTCACGTCCAGCGCTCTTGAACTGCGCAACTTGATCTGCTGTTAGGTCGCGGCATTTCCCGTCATAACCAGGTGCAGTCCCGGCACTCTTTTGTGCTTCTCGACTAGCTTCCAACTCCTCTGATGAGCAGTAACAATGATAAGCATCGTCCTGCGCTAAAAATTTAGCAGCCCATTCCGCATAAATATCAAGTCTTTGTGATTGCAGATAAGGGCCATTTGGGCCACCAACTTCAGGACCTTCATCCCAATTAAGTCCTAACCATTTCAAAGTATCAATTGCTGCGGCTATGTATTCATCTGTAACGCGCAAGCGATCAGTATCTTCAATGCGGAAGAGGAATACTCCCCCAGTGTGACGCGCAAATGCCCAATCAAATAGTGCAGTGCGAATATTGCCCACATGCAGATCTCCTGTTGGAGACGGAGCAAAACGAACTTTCACTGGCCGATCGTTGCTATTACTCACCGGCGTTCACTCGATTCTCACTTTTTAGATCTCTTGATAATTGGGTTACTCAATGTTCCGATACCCGCAATTGTAAGGGACGTTACTGAACCTTCCGGCATTGGACCGATTCCTGCTGGTGTTCCAGTCAAAATTACATCTCCAGGAAGCAAGGTATAGACCTGAGTTATAAATTCAATAATGCTCGGAATATCAAAAATCATATCTGCGGTATTTCCGGATTGACGCACTTCCCCATTTACCTCTGCTGTTAATTTCAAATTACTCGTATCTAACTCAGTTTCTATCCAAGGTCCAAGTGGGCAAAAAGTATCAAACCCTTTTGCTCGACTCCACTGTCCATCTACTTTTTGTAAATCTCTGGCAGTAACATCATTTGCGATGGTGTAACCAAAGATCACATCTTTTGCGTTTTCTTTTTTGACATCTTTGCAAACTTTTCCAATCACAATAGCAAGTTCGACTTCATGGTCTACGCGCTCACTCATTGCCGGCCAAACAATTGCATCATCTGGTCCGATTACCGAAGTATTTGGTTTGATAAATAGCACGGGCTCTTTAGGCACTTCACTATTCATCTCGGCAGCATGATCTGCATAATTTTTTCCAACACAGACAACTTTGCTACGTGGGATAACTGGGGCCAATAGTTTTACTTCGGATAACTTTAACTTCTCACCAGTAAATGTAATTGGCGCATATATTGGATCCCCGACCAAGACTGAGATCATTTGATCCTCACCAATCACCCCATAAAGCGGAGAGACTGAAATCTCTTTAGCTGGTGAAAACCGGGCAATACGCATGAGGGAATCTTATCGGGTCAGTTATGTAGCGGTGGTCGTTTATCTCAATCGTTCAATATGTAGTGGTTTTGCCATCTTGGTCAACGCTAGCAAGCAAGGCCTTTGGTGAAATCTCTCGTATTGCCAACTGCACCCGAGTGATTGGTTCGCTGCCAAAAGTTATTGCTGCTTCGATAGCAGTCGCTCCACTTGAAAGTGCCATACCCAATGCAAGTTCTAGTGCATCTAAAGTTACTGAATCTAATTTAACTGATGCCGCTGCATAAGTTCTTCCAGTTTCATCTCGGACAGCTGCGCCTTGTGTTGCGCTAACTCGCGCTGCTGTTGCCTTAGCAAGTGTTAATAATTTTTCATCTTCAGGATTGCTAAATGTCATTTTTTCCATCGCTTACTGAATCTGCAATTTCTTCGTCTACAAGTTCAAGCAAAATGCTACCAATTCGTTTACGCCGACCGATAGGCCTTTCAGCGGTGTAGCGCCACTTTCCAATTGTGATTTCACTTCCAGGAATTGGCACTTGGCCTAAATGCTTTCCCATCAATCCACCAATTGTGTCTACTGACTCTTTATCTTCTTCATCAAATTCAATATCTAGTTCACGTTCCAAATCATCCAGATGCAACCTTGCTTGAATTCTGACCTTTTTATTTCCTTCGCCGATCCACTCTAAAATTTCTTCTTCGTCATCATATTCGTCGGCAATTTCGCCAACAATCTCTTCGAGAATATCTTCAATAGTAATTAGACCTGCAGTCCCACCGTACTCATCAACCACAATTGCTAAATGGATTTGATGAGATTGCATCTCACGTAAAAGCTCATCAGCCATCTTATTCTCAGGTACGAAAGTTGCTGGTCGCATCAATTCTTCAACTTTTTCGGTTTGCTCAGCTTCTCTAAAATCATGAGTGCGTTTTGCTAAATCTTTAATGTAGGCAATACCAATAATTTCATCTAAATCATCTCCAATTACTGGGATACGTGAATATCCAGATCGCAGTGCAAGAGAAAGTGCTTGGCGCAAACTCTTGTCTCGCTCGATGTAAACCATTTCGGTACGTGGAACCATCACTTCGCGCACTAAGGTGTCACCCAATTCAAAAACTGAGTGAATCATTTCGTGCTCATCGTCCTCAACAAATCCTTGCTCCCGTGCCTGATTTACTAAATCGCGAAACTCAGCTTCGGTTGTAAACGGTCCGCCTCTGAAGCCTTTTCCTGGAGTGATGGCATTACCTATCGCAATTAATAATCGCGTTACCGGAGAAAGAACTACGGCTAGAGCCCCAGCAACAATTGCTCCGGGGCGAGCCCACATCATTGGATGCTGTCTTCCCAGGGTGCGTGGACCAACTCCTACCAATACATAAGAGACGATTAACATTCCCAGCACTGTCACCGATAGTGCAACGCGTCGATCTGTGAATGAATCAAGTGCAATAGTTGCGACAATTGCAGTGGCTGCTAGTTCGCAAGCTTTGCGTACTAGTAAAACAACATTTAAGTATTTTGTTCTATTAGAAGTAACTTTGAATAGCCAAGCACTGCCGCGTTTTTTTGAACTAACTAATTCTTCAACCGCGATTCGAGAGATGGAATTTAGGCTCGCCTCGGTCCCAGCTAAAAAGCCAGCAAAAACTAATAGCATGACAATAATCGCGAAGTTAAAGGCGTTCATCTCTGCCAATCTTGAACTATCTTGCCTTGGAGTGCAAACATTTCCGCTTCTTCATCTGGTTCTAAGTGGTCAAAACCCAGCAGATGTAAGATTCCATGAACCAACAAAATTCTTAATTCATGTTCCATTCCATGCCCAGCAGTATCGCCTTGTCTTCTGGCTACATCAGGACAGATGACCACATCACCAAGAACTACAGGTACTTCGTCGTTTTCGGAAAGTTCATTTGGTCGCAACTCATCCATAGGGAAAGATAAAACATCTGTTGGACCTGCCTCATCCATCCACTCTTCATGAAGCCGAGTCATTTCTGCCTCATCAACGAGTGAAATTTCTAACTCTGCTCGTTTATCAACCAGAAGTTCTTTCAGTGCAAATGCAGCTAAGTCAATTAACTCAACTTCAGCACAAATAGCACCTGAACGATTATCTATTTCTATAGACACCTAGCGGTCTACGCCTCGCTTAATTTGTCTAACTTGATTGGCTTCGTCATAACGGCCATACGCAGCCACTATGTCGCCAACAAGTTTATGTCTAACAACATCCTCTTGAGTTAGATCCATAAATTCAAGATCGTTGACTCCATCTAAAATATCGCGAACTATTCTCAAACCTGAAGTTACTCCACTTGGTAGATCTATCTGAGTTATATCTCCAGTAATTACCATTTTAGAATTAAAACCTAGGCGAGTTAAAAACATTTTCATCTGTTCAGCAGAAGTATTCTGAGCCTCATCCAGAATAATAAATGCATCATTTAAAGTTCTGCCGCGCATATAAGCAAGCGGAGCAACTTCGATGGTTCCTGCAGTTAACAATTTAGGAATGGAATCAGGTTCGATCATGTCTTGCAGCGCGTCAAATAATGGACGCAGATACGGATCGATTTTTTCATGCAGAGTTCCAGGAAGAAAACCTAAGCGCTCCCCTGCTTCAACCGCCGGCCTAGTAAGAATGATTCGACTAACTTCTTTACTCTGCAGAGCTGCAATTGCTTTTGCAACAGCTAAATAAGTTTTTCCAGTTCCGGCTGGACCAATTCCAAAGACAATTGTATTTTTATCAATCGCATCAACATATTTTTTCTGGTTTGCTGTCTTTGGACGGATGGTGCGTCCACGTGAACTCAAAATATTTAATGAAAATACTTCTGCTGGTTTGGAATCCGTAGTAATCATCTTCATGCTTCGCTTAACTGAATCAATAGTTATGAAGCCACCAGATCGCACTACAACACTTAGCTCAAGTAATAATTTCTCTAATAAGAGGACCTGGATGCGATCCCCAGAAGCAAGGACGCTTTCGCCCCTCACTGCTATTTCAAGATTAGGAAAAGCCTTTTCGATCTCACGTAAATTTGCATCCCCTGCACCCAGCAAACTAACCATTGAGATGCCAGCAGGCAGTGCAATTGAGACAGCGTTATTCGGCTCCATTAATGCCAGTCTAGCCCGGAGGCCAAGTAAAGGAGCGTCCACCCAATAGGTGCAAGTGAGCGTGGAAAACGGTCTGACCGGCTTCGACCCCGGTATTGAAAGTTAAGCGATAGCCAGACAAACCTTTTTCTTGGGCTAGATCGCCAGCTTTGGCCAGCAGTTTTGCTGCAGCTTGTGGGTCTTTCTGAGCCACTTCAGCACCGTTTTCATAATGCTTTTTTGGTATCAACAAAAGGTGTGTGGGGGCTTGTGGGGCGATATCAGCGATCACAAAAATATCTTGGTCTTCAAATATCTTTACCACCGGAATTTCATTATTGGAAAATTTACAAAATAAACAATCTTGTTCACTCAACTGATAATCACCTCCCTTGCGCCCTCGCTACCATTTCCCTGTTCTGGACATTACAACCGATACAGCAGCAGCGCCGGCATTTGCAGCACGCAACACGCTCTCTCCAAGACGAACTACTTTTGCGCCAGCAGCGACAAAAGTATTAACTTCGATTTCACTCAATCCGCCTTCTGGACCAACAATTAAAATCACATCTGCTTCTTGGTTGATTTCAATTTGAGAGAGTCGGTTTTCGGCTGATTCATGCAACACAAAGATATTTTGCAAGCCTTTAATTTTTGAGATCAAACTTTCAGTTGAATCAGCATTAGAGATAACCGGAATCCTAACTCTGCGAGATTGTCTTGAACTTTCTCGAGTAGTGCTTTGCCATTTACTTAAACTCTTATCATCAATCTTTCCAATGCTGTGCTGGCTCTGCCAAGGAATGATTTCATCAGCTCCAACCTGAGTTAAGAAATCTACCGCTTCTTTATTTGCATCATTTTTTAGGATTGCCTGAACCACGATGACTCGTTGTTTAGCAGTGGCCTCAAATCCTCGATCAGAAATTTCAACTGTAAAACTCTTCTTGCTGAGTTGGCTAACTTTGCCTATGCCCCAACTTCCGGCACCATCACTGATTTTTACTTCTTCAGATTGTTTTAACCTTAGGACGTTAACTCCGTGGTGTGCTTCATCTCCATTAACTTCAATTTCACCCGCCAAAAAGTTAGTTCCCTCTGCTACAAAAAAAGTAGATAGCATCAACGGCCAAGTGCATCTTTAAGGCGGCCAAATAAACCATTTTCACGGTTATCTACTTTTGCGCTTTCAGCTGTATCTCCACGTAAATTTGCGAAGTTGCGAAGTAATTCCTCTTCGGCTTTATTTAACTTTGTTGGGATTACTACCTCGACATGTACAAATAGTTCACCACGTTGGGAGCTTCTTAATTTAGTCACTCCGCGATTTTTAATTGGAATTACAGTTCCACTTTGAGTCCCAGCCTTGATATCAACTATGCTTTCGCCATCTAATGTTTCAATATTCACTGTTGTACCTAGGACCGCACTTGTCATGGGAATTGTTAGTGCCATGTGCAAATCATCACCACTACGCACTAAATATTCATGAGCTCGCTCGACAATTTCAACATATAGATCGCCTGCTGGTCCGCCCCCTGGTCCAACTTCTCCTTGACCGCTCATCTGAATTCGATTTCCAGTTTCAACTCCAGCTGGAATCTGCACATTTAATGTTCGGCGTGATCGCACTCTTCCATCACCAGCGCATTCACGGCATGGATCGGTGATGACACTTCCAAACCCTTGGCAATTAGCGCATGGCCTGGAACTCATTACTTGCCCTAGAACAGAGCGAGTTACTTGTTGAACTTCTCCGCGACCTTGGCAGATATGACATTGCGTTGGTTGTGCTGAACCTGAGGATCCAGATCCCGTGCACTTTGTACAAACTAACGCGGTTTCAACGGTGATCTCACGGTCACTTCCAAAAGTTGCTTCCATTAAATCAATTTCAATTCGAATTAGTGCGTCTTGACCTCTGCGCACTCGTGGGCGAGGGCCTCTTGAACCACCGCCACCGAAAAAGGCATCCATGATGTCGCCAAAGCCGAAACCACCACTGGCACCGCCAGCTCCAAAATTAAAGCCTTGTCCGCCACGGTCAAAGTTAGAACGCTTATTTGGATCGCTTAAAACTTCATACGCTTCAGTTACTTCCTTGAAGCGATTTTGCGCAACCGGGTCTGGATTTATATCTGGATGCAACTCGCGAGCAAGTTTGCGATATGCACGTTTGATCTCATCACTTGATGCATTTCTTTCCACACCAAGCACATCGTAAAAATCAGCCATTAAAATCCTTCTTCTAGGAAGCGACTTACATATCTAGCGACTGCGCTTACCGCACTCATTGATCCAGAATAATCCATTCGAGTTGGCCCAATAATTCCT
>CAIUXE010000201.1 GCA_903902965.1 uncultured Actinomycetes bacterium | reverse complement strand
ATTCAGCCAAATAGCGTTAACTACTTGGGAACCAAATACACGAAATACAACGTGGATTTAGGAACTGTTACAACTGATGCAAATGGAGCATTTTCATTTACAACTAAGGCTCCCTCTGATTTCGGAGGAGTTCACGATATTTACGCTGTAAAAGATGGAGTGGCTCTTGGCCATGGTGGGTATCAAATTCTTCGCACGTTGACCATCTCACCAACAAGTGGTCCGATCGGTACACCGATAACGGTGACTTACACCGGCCTAGGGGCATCTCTTTATACAGCGGGCGCAGCCGTTCACTGGGACAGCAGTTATGCCGGTGAGATGCAAGCTCTGTGGACCCGTGGAACTGGACAGGTAGTTATTCGTGCTGCTGGACCAGCAGGAAAGCATTATGTAGAAGTTAAAGATGCGATTACTTTCGCTTATTTAAATATCCTGCAATCACCAGTTCCATTTGCAAATGGTGGTGTTGCTTCTTTCAAGGTAACTAAAGATGCCGGCGCTCCAAAAGCTTACGTAACATGGCCAGCCAAGGTTGCGCCAACCGTAACGCAACGCACGACTTTGGGAAATGCTGATTTAGATCCAGCGACTGTTGCAGTTGCAACACTTTCACAGGAAAGTGGCCCAATAAATACAAAAACTACATTAAATGTAACTGGGTTGAGTTCAACTGGTTCACATCAAATTGTTTGGGCAAGCGTTGCTGGTAATCGAGTTAATTGCACTGGAACTTGTTGGATCTACAATTCAATTCCATTGGCGACTGTCGATGTAACCGCAAGCACATTAAGCAAAGAAATTACTATCCCTGACAATTTAGGTGGATGGCATGTAGTACAACTTAAAAAGGGAAATGTCATTGAAGCTCAAGCTTCCTTTTATGTTAAAGAAAGCATGATGGCCTTCTATGATAAAAACGGAAAAGAGATTGGTTTAGCTATTGCCAAAGCAGACAACTCCGGTTCGGTGGAATCACTTGCTACCGGAGGAGCCGGTGCTCCAACGACAAAATTTAAAGCTGGCGAAGAGATCACAATCAGCATCAAGGGAGTTGGCTGGACCCAACTAGATAACACATTGGCTGTAACTTACGACAATAGTTACATTGGTTATGGATGTGGTTTTAACTCCAACGGATATATGGTTATTCATATTCGTGCTACTGGAGCTCCAGGAACTCACATCATCGATCTGCACCCGTTGTTGTATACACAGCAACCATCTTTTGCTAATACGCCTTATGGGATGGTGCCGGTTTTGTCTTCGGATCGTGATTTTGCTGGACTGGCACTTGGATATCAAATTCCTTCATTCCACTTTGCGATTACAGTCACTAAATAATAAATTACTAAAACCCTCTGCTCTCAGATTTTGAGTGCAGAGGGTTTTATCTTGAGAGTTTTGGCAATGCTTTCTGGCAGCCACCAGTTCCACTTACCTAACAAAATCATCAGGCTTGGCAAGAGCATTAGGCGAATCAAAGTTATATCCACAAATACTCCTACAGCGATGCCAACGCCGATCTCTTGAAGACCAGCAAAACTGCCTAGGATTAATCCACTAACAGCACCAATCATGATTATGCCTGCAGCGCTCACAACACCAGCAGTCTGGCGCATTCCTTCCATAACAGCTGATTCATTGTCTAATCCATTATCCCAAGCCTCGCGGATTCGTGATGTTATAAAGACTTCATAATCCATTGTTAGGCCAAAAATTAAGACAAATAAGAAAACCAATGCCCACACTTCTAACTGATCTAGCTGGTACAGACCTAGGAGATTGGTAAGCGTTTTCGAGTTGAATACAAAAGCTAAAATTCCGAAAGTAGAAGAGATGGACAAGAGACCAAGTGCAATTGCCTTGATTGGCAAAATTATGGATTTAAAGATTCTCACAAGTAATAAGTATGAAAGTAAGAGCATCAATAAGAGAATCCCAGGAGCACTTGAATAGATGCTTTCCAGGAGATCAACTCCTTGCGCCGGCGCTCCAGCTAAATACATTTTCACATTTGAGGGAAAATAATCAGCTTTCAAATAAACATTGCGAATTTTGCTTACTAATTCCTTGCTTTGAGTGGCTCCCAAATTATGTCGGCCGACTACTAAAACTCTGAGGTAACGACCTTTTGAATCTATAAAGGGTGCAATTTTGTCTGAAGCAACAAGGAATATCTCTGGATCACTTCCAAGCAGGGCAACAAATCTATCGAGAGAATCACCAAACTGCGGAGTAAGAGCATTCCCTGGAGCACCAGAGTCAATAACTATTTGATGTGGAGTAATCAAACCTTCGCCTACTTTATCGATGGCAAGAGTTAATGCTTTTGCAGAGTCAAGATTTTTAGGCAGTGCGGTAAGCGAACTTGGCGTTACCTGCAAAAGTAAAACACCACTTGAAGCCAGAATTAGAATTGAAAGTGTTAATGCAAATGTGAAGCGAGCAGATTTTATGGATCTCTTGGATACTTCGACTATAAAGTGTGAAAATAAGCCAAGTGATTTGGCAAAGAATCTCCTATTTCTAAATGTCTTGACTTGCCCACCCAAAATTGAAAGTAAAATTGGCTGGAAAGTAGCGGCGGCAAGGACAGAAACAAGCCCAACGATCATTCCAGATATTCCAACTGACCTTACAAAGGGGATTGGAACGAGAATTAAGGTTGCCAGAGCAGTAGAAATAGTTAGGCCAGAGAAAATGACAGTTCGTCCAGCCGTATTTAAGGTTTTAGAGATACTTGCGTTCAAATCTAGTTTATTAGCGTCTTCTATTTCGTTTCGGAAGCGATGAATTATAAGAAGCGAGTAATCAATTGCTAAACCTAAGCCTATTAATTCAATGATATTTGGGATGTATGTAACCATAATTATTTTAGTGGCAAGAAGATAAATGATTCCGAGAGATGTAGAGATCGTCACTAGGGCAAAAGCAAAAGGTAGGAAAATGGCCCTATGAAAACCAAAAAGCAGAATCAGAATAAGTAGCGAGAACATAAAGGCCAAAAGTTGACCTTTATGTAGGTCATTTGCCAAGACCGGAATTACATCGTGATTTATTGCTGGCGGTCCTGATACGAGAGCTTTACCCAAGCCTTGACGCCCAAGCTCAGCTCTAAATAATGGTGTGTATTTAGCAGCTTCAGTTAATTTAAGAGAGGTGCTCACAGAGGCAACCAATACTCCACCTAAGGCGCGTGAAGTCGTTACTTTTCCAGTGGGAATCACAGATGAAGCCTTTTCAATACTGGCTTTATATCCGACTATCTGGGCTTCTGTGGCATTTTTGAACTTGTAAAGTACTGTGAAACTTCCTTCACTGTTATCACCAAATGCATCTTGCAAAATCAATTCTGCACCTTCAGATTGGCTCCCAGGTATAGAAACTGAAGTTGTTAAATGATCACTTAAATTAACAGCACCAAAAATTCCACCGAGAGTTAAACCCAACCATACGGTTGAGATTGCAATTCGATGACGCAAAATAAGTGCAATCAAACGAGGTGGCATTTCCTTAGTGTAATGAAAATAGAAATGTGCGCTACTAGCCAATCAATTCAGATTTAGCGCCCTTTTTTACATCGTGAAAACATGCAAGATTGGTTGGATTTAGGGCGCAGGTCTCACAAAGCAAGATAAGTTCATAGCAACTTACCTCTGAACAACTATGAAATTTATTTGTAGGGGATTCACACTTTTCGCATCGGCCAATTACATCTGCTTTATCGGTGAAATCAATCGCCATTCTTGCATCAAATGTATAGAGCGATCCTTGCCATAAGCCATCATCACCATATTTGTTTCCGTAACGAGCAATTCCACCTTCGATTTGGTAAACCTCATTGAAGCCATGTTTTTTCATGACTGAAGAAAGAATTTCACATCTTATTCCGCCAGTGCAGTAAGTAACAACCGGTTTATCTTTTAAGTGGTCGTACTTACCACTTTCAATTTCGCCAACAAAATCTCTGGTGGTCGAAGTATTTGGAATCACTGCATCTTTGAATTTTCCAATTTTTGCTTCAAATGCATTTCGTCCATCGAAGAAAACAACTTCATCCCCACGCTCTTCAACAAGTTTATGAACTTCGTAAGGGTTTAAATGCTTACCTGCACCAACAACTCCATTTGCATCGACTTGCAGTTCGTCAGGAGAGCCAAAAGCAACGAGTTCATCTCGCACTCGAATTTTGAGTCTAGGGAAATCATTTCCGGTTCCATCTGACCATTTAAAATCTATTTTCTTAAAGCCCGGGTACATTTTGGTTTCTTTCACATTCTTTTTTAACGCAGACATATCTCCACCAAGAGTTCCATTAATGCCATCTTTAGAGAT
>CAIUXE010000200.1 GCA_903902965.1 uncultured Actinomycetes bacterium | reverse complement strand
TGGTCCATAAAGATTGCCATGGTTTGCCATGAGTAAAGCCTATCCCTCGGTATTAGGAATCGAAACCTAATCCGAGTCGATCTAAGAAACGCAGCCAAATATTACGTTTGCCATTGTGCTCATCGGCGCTATTTATCGCCCATCGAGTAATTTGAATA
This sequence comes from uncultured Actinomycetes bacterium, assembly GCA_903902965.1. Taxonomy (GTDB): domain Bacteria; phylum Actinomycetota; class Actinomycetes; order Nanopelagicales; family Nanopelagicaceae; genus UBA3012. The sequence continues at coordinate 20,991 of CAIUXE010000200.1, read as the reverse complement.
ATGAAATACCGGAAGGGTTCTGGAGGGAAAGCTAACGGTTTTTTACGAACCATCTCTAACCGGGTTCGTTCATTATCTAAACCATCAAGCAAATCCAACATTACTTGCGCACCAAATCTTGTTGCCGCAACTCCCAGTCCGGTGTATCCCAATACTGTGGCTATCCGTTTGTCTCTACTTACCGTCCAAAATGGTGAGAATCGGGTGCAGGTATCAATTGCTCCACCCCAAACATGCGTGAATTTAATTCCCTCGAGCTGCGGAAAAGTACGCGGAAAATGTGCTGCTAACTTTGCATAAGTTTCTGGCCGAGCTTCATACTCTTGGCGAACTTTTCCACGGAAGTTGTAGATGGCATCCCATCCACCCCAAACGATGCAATTCTCATCAGTCAAACGATAATAATGGAATTGATTTCCAGAATCCGAAACCCCTTCACGATCTTTCCAGCCAATGCTTTCTAATTGAGCTGATGTCAATGGCTCAGTAACTATTTGATAGTCGTAAACTGGGACAATATATTTACGAGTTTTCTTAATCAGAGCCGGGTAAACATTTGTAGCCAGTGCAACTTTTTGGGCATGCACTTCTCCATAAGCGGTATGAGCAATCACTGCAGATTCACTTTCGATTAACTCTTCAACACGTGAGTTCTCAAAAATTTGTACACCTAAGGAGAGACAAGCACGCTCTAATCCCCAAACGAGTCGGGCTGGATCTACTAGCGCTGTTCCATCATGGTCAAAAATGCCACCTTCATAAATTGGCGAATGGATTCGGGCTTGGATTGCTTTCTTATCCAAAAATTCCACATCATCGCCAAGTGCGTTTCGTTCAGCGGCCTCTTCGCGCATTCCTTCTAATTGCCAAGGTGCTATAGCGACGCGTAATTCGCCAGTTCGTTCCCAGCTGCAATCAATATTGTATTTTTTAATCGCTTCCTCAATTGCATCTAAATTTTCCCAACCAAGCCTTTCAATGGTCTCCATCTCATCTGGAAATCTTCTTTTACCGTTTTGAAATCCATGTGTTAGCGAGCTGTTACAAAATCCACCGTTACGACCAGATGCACCGGCGCCAGTTTCGCGCATTTCAACAATCACGACTGAGCGATTTGGATCTTGTTCCTTGGCGAGAATGGCACTCCACAAACCGGTGTAGCCAGCGCCAACAATTAATAAATCAGCATGCACTTCTCCGACCAATGCCGAATGTGGCAGTGGTTCTAAAGGATCTGAGTCAAGCCAGTAGAGATCAGGTTGTGCATCTCGTAAATGGCGAACAATCTTTGGGTCGATGTCAGACATCGCACTAACCGGCCGTAACCGGAGCCACCCCTTAACCAACAATTTCGGTTGTCCCGGGTCCTCCGGAGTCCAACCCCACTACCGGGTCTCAAAGAGACCAACTTTTCGTAGTGGAACGAGTAAATCCTAGTGCTTTTTTTGCAATCTGCGGGCTTTGGCGCTGGAATATATTTGAGCCGAAATCACGATCGCCAGAGCGATTAAGAACATCGCCGAGCCTATTACGTTGGCTTGGGCAGGCACCCCGCGAGCGGATGAGACCCAGACAAATTTAGGGAAAGTATTAACGGTTCCTGAGTTGAAGTTTGTAATGATGAAGTCATCAAAAGAGAGAGAAAATGCCAGCAGGGCGGCCGCGGCAATTCCCGGAGCTACTAATGGCAAAGTTACTCGACGGAAAGTTTGCCACTCTGTTGCATACAAATCACGGGCAGCTTCTTCTAATTTTGGATCTAAGGATGCGATTCTGGCCTTAACAGTTACAACCACAAATGAGATACAAAACATCACGTGGGCGATTACGGTAGTCCAAAAACCTGGATTGATTCCCAAATTTAAAAACATCGCAAGCAAGGAAGCACCAAGAACAATTTCAGGTGTCGCCATTGGTAAGAAAATTAATAAGTTGGTGGCGCTTCGGCCACGGAAACTATAACGTCCTAATGCAAAAGCAATCATGGTTCCTAATACTGTTGCGAACAGCGTTGCCAAGAAACCAATCTTGATCGAATTTCCAAGTGCTGTACAAACTTCTGGCGCACCACATGGATTCAACCAATTCTTAAAAGTAAATCCTTGCCAAATTAGATTTCTTTTTCCTGAATCATTAAATGAAAATGCCATTGTGTATGCAACTGGGATGAAGAGATAGATAAATGCAAGTGCTGCATAAATCCGGATCAAATTTTTAGATAGCCAGCGTGTCATACCAGTTCATCCGTTCCAGCTCGACGGATATAAACAGTAACCAAAATTAAAATAGCAGCCATTAAAGTGAAAGAGAGGGCGGCGGCAGTCGGATAATCAACTATTCTGAAGAACCTTGAATCAATTACATTTCCGATCATTTTGGTTGTCGGGTTTCCCAGAATTTGTGCGTTTACATAATCGCCAGCAGCTGGAATAAAAGTAAGCAAAGTTCCGGCCACTACCCCAGGCATCGACAATGGAAACGTTACTCTTCGAAAAGTAGTTAAGCCGTTTGCGTAGAGATCTCCAGAGGCTTCCATTAAACGCGGATCAATTCGTTCTAAGCTTGCATAAATCGGCAATGTCATAAATGGTAGGAAGTTATAAGTCATACCGGTAACAACCGCAAAAGCTGTGGCAGTGATGGATGTGTCAGCTCCAATTAAATGCAATGTTCGCAGAACTGAAATTACCGGTCCTTCTGCGCCTAAAATTTGCTTCCAGGCAATAGTACGAAGCAAGAAAGATGTAAAAAATGGGGCAATTACTAAAACTAATAAGATGTTTTTATACTTTCCGCTTTTAAACGCTATCGCGTAAGCAAGTGGGTATGAAATAGCAAGCGCTAAAAGCGTGGAAAGTAGTGCATAAATGAAGGAGCGTGAAAACTGTGCGCTATTTTCTGAAAATGCATCGACATAATTTTGCAATCTGAAAGTTTGTTCATAGGAACCAGTTTCACCTCCCGCAACAGCGGTCTTGGTTGAGGTTTCTGCCAAATTTATCAATGGCAAGATAAAAAACATGAACAGCCAAAGCAAACCAGGAAGCAGTAAAAGGTAAGGAATACGCATCCCAGCACGGCCGGGTTTACTTGCCGTTGCTGTACCAGCGTGCGCGAATGCCATTATTCGGCGTCCGCTCCTGATAAACCTGAGGTGACGTCTTCATCTCCATCAAGCGCAAAAGTGAAATGTGGTTCCCATGACAATGTGACCGCATCCCCCTTGCGCAGGTTAGGAGCTCCACCATCATTTTGCTCGAAGATCATCAACTCTTGCTTCCAAGGCATCTCAACTTGGTATTGCGTACTGACGCCTACGAAAGAAATGTCGGTGACGATTCCACCTTCTAATTTATTTCCAGTTGTCGAATCTCCCACATTATGAATTCTGAACTTTTCAGGCCGAATTCCAACAAGAAGACTCTTGTGAGTGCTGCTATTGCGTGCAGCAGGAATTGCAATCCTCGTACCTTGTAAATTTACAAATTGATCGGCACCAGAAGTTGATTCTAAAGTTCCCTTAATGAAGTTTGACTGTCCTAGAAAGTTTGCCACAAAAGCAGTTTTAGGATTCTCATATAGATCTGCAGGTGAACCCAATTGCTCAATTCTGCCTTCATTCATTACAGCGATAGTGTCAGCCATTGTCATGGCTTCTTCTTGATCGTGAGTCACGTGAACGAAAGTGATTCCAACTTCTGTTTGGATCCATTTCAATTCAATCTGCATTTGGCGGCGTAACTTTAAGTCAAGCGCACCAAGTGGCTCATCCAAAAGTAACAAAGCTGGGCGATTTACTATTGCTCGGGCAACAGCGATGCGTTGCTGCTGTCCACCAGATAGTTGAGTTGGCTTGCGATCACGCAAATGCGCTAGTTCAACTAAGGCCAATACTTTTTCTACGGCCTCTTTCACATCTTTGATTCCACGGCGACGCAAACCGAATGCCACATTTTCAAAGATCGTTAGATGTGGGAATAGTGCGTAATTTTGAAAAACGGTATTTACTGGCCGACGATAAGATTTAGTGTCAGTTAAATCAGTGTCACCTAAGTAAATTTTTCCCGAGGTGGGTTCCTCTAGTCCAGCAATCATTCGCAAAGTCGTAGTTTTGCCACAACCAGATGGTCCTAGAAGTGCAAAAAATGAACCTTTAGGGATAACCAGATCTAAATCATCAACAGCTAAGAAATCACCAAAACTTTTAGTGAGGCTACTTAATTTTAAATCTCCTGTTTTAGCTGCGGCTGCATCAGGGTGATTTGCCACTATTAATTACCTGCTGCAGTTGCAAAAGCTTCTGAGTACTTGGTGTCTTCCTCTGGAGTCAGAGTGCGGAATACCCGTACTTTTGCCAAAGTCGTATCATCAGGAAAAATAAATGGGCTCTTTGCTAACTCTGGGTTAATTTTTTCCATTTCAGCTTGAGCGCCAACTACTGGACAGATGTAATTAACAAATGCCGCGACTTGAGCCGCAACAGCTGGGTCATAGTAATTATTAAGTACCGTCTCTGCATTTTTCTTATTTTTTGATGTCGATGGAATTAGGCAGTTATCACTCCATAAAGTTCCACCACTTTCTGGAACTTGGAATCCAAACTTTCCGCCATTTTCATTTGAAAGAGAGAAGATGTCTCCACTCCAGCCAATTACTGCAACTGCATCGCCACTGACCATATCTTCAAGGTAATCATTGCCTTTTACTTGACGGATAAATCCATCAGCAATTTTCTTTTCCAAGAAATCAATTGCATTCATGAATTGATCATCTGTAAATGGCTGAGAAGGGTCAACTCCTTGCGCTTGCAAAATAATTCCCATGGTGTCGCGCATTTCACTTAGTACTTCCACGCGACCTTTATTTTTCTTGTCAAAAAGTTGTTCAATACTTTGAATTCCGCCAGGAATTTTTTCTTTATTCCATCCAAACCCAGCAAAACCCGATTGCCAAGTTAAGGTGCTCTTACGACCTGGATCAAAACCGACATTTGCCAAAGTTGGCAAGATATTTTTCTTGTTTGGGAGATTGGCTTCGTCAAATGCTTGGGTGTAACCCATTCTCACCCAACGTCCAGCCATCCAATCTGTGAGTGTGACGATGTCGTACCCAATATCTTTACCGATCTTTAATTGACCTTGGACTTTTCCATAAAATTCGTCATTGTCATTTACATCTTCTTTGTAAACAACATTAATTCCAGATGCTGCTTTGAAAGTTTCCAGTGATGTGTAGGTTTTCTTATCTGAATCAAAATCTAAATACGCAGGCCAGTTAGCCCATCGAACTGTTCCGCCTTCATCAGCTGGAGCGCTAGCGGTTGCATCTGCGCTTCCACTCTCAGCAGCTTTCGAACCGCAAGCAGCAAGTAAAGTTGCACCACTTACCGCACCTGCACCTGCAATGAAGCGACGACGGGAGAGTTGAGCGCGGATGATTGAACGCACTTCCGGAGTTAGCTCTGGCTTCATTGAATTTCTCCTTAATCTAGAAATTTAGGTTTTAGGTTGCGGGACTGATCGTAGGACTTCAAAGCCCCATATGACCAGATTTTACAGTCAAATACTCTGAGATTTAGGCCTCGAGGTTGGTCATTACGTGCTTAATACGGGTGTAATCCTCAAATCCGTAATTTGAGAGATCTTTGCCATAGCCAGAGTGCTTGAATCCGCCATGAGGCATCTCAGCCACAATCGGAATATGGGTGTTGATCCAGACGCATCCAAAATCGAAGGCTTTAGCCATTCGCATGGCCCGGCCATGATCCTTAGTCCAGACACTTGATGCCAATCCATATTTAACTCCATTGGCGAAACGAAGCGCTTCATCATCATCACTAAATTTCTGCACCGTAATGACAGGTCCAAAAATCTCACTTTGGATCATTTCGTCATCTTGCTTTAATCCAGCAACAACGGTGGGTGGGAAAAAGAATCCAGGTTGTTTTAATGGCGCTCCACCGGTCATGATTTTCGCGTGGCTTGGAGTCCGTTCTAAAAATCCAGCGACACGTTTTAATTGCGCCTCGTTATTAACTGGGCCAACTAAAACATCTTCATGTGGCATGCCAATTTTGATTTCATTTTTAGCTTGCTCAGTTAGCAAGGCTACAAAATCATCATATGCTTTTGGTCCTACCAGCACTCGAGTTGCTGCTGTGCAATCTTGACCGGCGTTGAAAAATCCAGCGACTGCAATCCAGGCGGCTGCGGCCTCTAAATCTGCATCATCAAATACAACAACAGGTGCCTTACCGCCTAATTCAAGGTGTACTCGTTTTACATCTTGCGAGGCAGCTGATGCGACTTCCATTCCGGCACGAACAGATCCAGTTATCGCAACTAATTGTGGAATCTCATGACTGATTAATGCTCTTCCGGTATCTCTATCTCCACAGACAACATTGAAAACGCCTTCTGGTAAAAACTCAGACATTACTTCTGCCATAAAAATAGTGGATGCAGGTGTTGTGTCGCTTGGCTTTAATACAACAGTGTTGCCTGCAGCAATTGCTGGCGCCCATTTCCAGACTGCCATCATCATCGGATAATTCCAAGGAGTTACTTGTGCGCAAACTCCGATTGGTTCACGACGAATAAATGAAGTCATGCCATGCATGTACTCCCCTGCTGATAAACCTTCTAAATTTCTTGCTGCACCTGCGAAAAATCTGATTTGATCAATCATTGGTGGAACTTCTTCAGAGCGAGTGACGCCAAGAGGTTTTCCAGTATTTTCAGATTCGATTGCAATGATTTCTTCAGCGCGAGATTCAAGAGCATCTGCAATCTTTAATAAGGCGCGTTGGCGCTCACTTGGTGTGGAGTCACGCCATCCACTAAAAGCTTTTTCGGCAACTTTGAGTGCGTGATCAACATCTGCGGCATCAGAAACGGGCGCTGTCATATACGCCTGTCCCGTGGCTGGATTTATTAATTGGCTGCTCTTGCCACTTTTAGCCTCGATAGATTTCCCGCCAACAAAGTTTTTAAGCGCTTTCATCGTAACTTGCCCCTTTTATTTTTGGAGTTCTAATGGGATCAGGTTACGCGCTAAACCCCGACCTTGTCAGCAAGGCCAAAAACAAGAGTTACTCTCAATGTGATCTAATTGCCCGATGAGCGAATTATCCCCGACTGAACGGACAAAGGTAAAACGCGTCCCTCACAAGGCGGCCACAGATACGGCCGCTCTTTATGACCTGCTAGATCAATCTTTAGTGGCACATGTTGGAATTGTTCAAGATGGTCAACCTTTTGTTTTGCCAGTAGTCGCAGCACGTGTTGGAGATCAATTACTTTTGCATGGATCTAGTGCGTCAAGGCTGATGAAAACGATTGCTTCAGGTGCGCCAATTTGCGTGACGCTAACAATTCTTGATGGATTAGTACTCGCTCGATCGGCATTTGAATCTTCGATGAATTATCGCAGTGCGATGATTTTAGGAAAAGCTCGTGCTCTTGAAGGTCAAGAGAAATTGGATGCATTTTTACACTTAACAGAAAAGCTATTCCCTGAACGAAGCAAAGAATTGCGTTTAACCACTGAACAGGAGAGTAAAGCCACGCTAATGGTTTCGATGCCACTAAATGAGGCCAGTGTGAAAATATCTAAAAAATTTCCAGCAGATCCAGTTGAGGAGTATGACCTTCCAATCTGGGCTGGAGTTTTACCTATTAAACATTCTTATGGCGAACCAATTCCAGATCCAAATTTGATTCCAGGAATTCCGGTTCCTGATTACCTTTCAAGGTGGCCTGAAGGTCGGACATGAACCTTTGGGATGCCACATTAGAAAGTAAGCCTGCAGAAAGAGAATCACTCAAGAAAACAGAAGAAGTTGATGTTGCAATTATTGGAGCGGGTTTCACCGGATTATGGAGTGCATTTCATCTGCTGACCAATAACCCTGGTTTAAAAGTCGCAATAGTGGAAAAGGAACGTGTTGGTTTCGGTGCAAGTGGTCGAAACGGCGGATGGGTCAGCGCTTTTTACCCAAGTGAAATTGGAGCTGATTCAGTCATTCCGCTGTTGATTCGATCAATAGATGAGATTGGTAGTTTTGCAAGTGAGTTTGCACCAGAATCAAATTTTCGAAAAGGTGGTTCGCTTGCAATTGCTCGAAATAAGGGGCAATTGAAAAGATTAAAAGCTGACCTTGGTTCTGCAACTTTATTAAATCAAAGTGAAACTTTAAGCAAAGTTGAATTCAATGGTGCATTGGGTAGTTTGTTTACTCCTAATTGCGCAACAATCCATCCTGGAAGGTTTGTCCGCGCTCTAGCCGATCATGTAGAACAACTTGGAGCACGAATTTATGAAAAATCACCAGCCCTTAGAAATAGCGATCACAAGGTAACTACCCACACAGGCGCACTTATTGCAAACACTGTAATTTCCGCAACAGAAGCATTTGCAAAAGGTAGCCGTGAACGTGTTCCGCTTTACTCGCTTATGGTTGCCACAGAGCCGATCAGCGAAAAAATCTGGGATGAGATCGGTTTACGTAATGGCGAATCATTTGCTGAAGCTAGTCATCTGGTCACCTATGGACAGCGAACCGTAGACGACAGATTGGCAGTTGGTGGACGTGGAGCCCCATACCTTTTTGGCTCATTGCTGCGATCTGCTGCGGAAAATAACTCAAAAGTACACGATCAAATAATTACGATGGTGCGCGAATGGTTTCCACCGCTGGCAAATACCCAATTCACTCACCGATGGGGTGGCGCAGTTAGCGTGACTCGCGATTGGCAACCATTTGCTAATTTAAATAGGACAACAGGACAAGCAAAAGCTGGTGGCTATGTTGGGGATGGCGTAACACTTTCCTACTTAGCTGCCAAAACTCTGGCAGATTTAATTTTAGATAATGGTTCAGAGTTAACTAAATTGCCATTTGTAAATCACTCTGTTCCGCTTTGGGAACCTGAGCCATTTCGATGGGTGGGAGTGAACTCTGTAGTGAAATTAATAGGTTTGGCAGATCGTGAAGAAGCTTTTACGAACCAACCTTCGTTGATTGCCAAATCTTTAAGTCGAGTAACTGGAAACTAACTCTCAACAGTCGAAACTTTAAATTTATTTCTCTTGCTAACTTTTTCCGCTGCAGCCAATTGACCGCAGGCGCCATCAATTTCACGGCCACGTGTATCTCGCACTGTTACAGGCACCCCGTAACTTTCTAACACTTCAACAAACTTCTTTTCATCTTCTGGTTTTGATGCAGTCCACTTTGATCCCGGAGTCGGATTAAGTGGAATCAAGTTCACGTGTGCTGCACGGCTTTTCAGCATCCGTCCGAGTAAATCTGCTCGCCATTCATGATCATTAATGTCTCGAATCATTGCGTATTCAATTGAATAGCGGCGTCCAGTTTCAGTTGCATAATTATCTGCAGCGGCCAACACTTCACGGACTTTCCAGCGAGTATTGATTGGAACCAAAGTATCGCGAAGTTCATCATCTGGAGTATGCAACGAAATCGCTAGTGTTACGGGAATTTTTTCTGCCATGAGTTTTTCAATTCCAGAAACTAATCCAACGGTAGAAAGGGTTACCGAGCGGGCGCTTATTCCAAATCCATCTGGAGTTGGTGCGGTTATGTTTTTAATTGTCCGGATAACTGCGTTGTAGTTAGCAAGCGGTTCACCCATTCCCATAAAAACAATATTTGATAAACGCATCGGTGCTCCCATTTCGCCTAATTCCATAGCTCGACAGGCAGCAAAAACTTGTGCTGTAATTTCACCAGCACTGAGGTTACGTGTGAGGCCAGCTTGTCCAGTTGCACAAAAAGGGCATCCCATTCCACAACCAGCTTGAGATGAAATGCACAACGTGGCTCGATCTGGATAGCGCATCAAAACACTTTCCACCATTACACCATCATGTAATTTCCAGAGATCTTTACGAGTGGTTCCGCCATCGCAAGTAATCGTGCGCACTTTACTTAGAAGTGTTGGAAAGAGACCCGCAGCTAACTTGCTTGCACTATCTGCAGAGATGTCACTCCACTCTTCAGGAGTTTCATTGTGACGCCCAAAGTAATGATTTGCTAATTGTTTTGCTCTAAATGATGATTCACCTAACTCAGTGACTGCTATAGCGCGATCTTCAGGTGAAAGATCTGAAAAATGGCGCGGTGGCTTTTTTACTAATGGTGAAATTTCTATAGTTGGCATTTTTTCACCCGACCAAAGTTAAAATCGCCCAAATAATTGGGGCTGAAAGTAGCACTGAATCAAGGCGATCAAGCATTCCACCATGGCCTGGCAAAATTGCTCCCATATCCTTCAAATCTAAATCACGCTTGATCGCGCTTTCAATCAAATCACCACATGTGGCAGTAAATACCGCTGCGACTCCAAGTGCAGCACCTACAAGCCAATGTTTTTCAAACAACAGAGAAAGCATCAAGCCACCACCAAGAATTGAGAAGATTAGCGAACCAATCAACCCTTCCCATGTTTTTTTAGGACTGATAGCTGGTGCGAGCTTATGTTTGCCAAGCAATACTCCAAATATGTATCCGAAAGTATCGTTACAACCAACCACAACTACAAATGTCATAACTCGTGCTAATCCGTCCTCTGGTTTTGCGAGAACAATTAGAAACCCAGCTAAAAACGGTAGATAAATGGTGGCAAAGACAGTTGCTGTGGCATTTTTTACAAAATTAGGATGCCCCTTTGGCAATCCTGAGATCAACAAAAATGGAATTGAAATCGCGGTTGCAACAGCAAGACCAGTTACATCTTTCACCCAAGCGCTTGTCATTATTGCTACTGCGCAAAATGAAATTGTTGGTACTGAAATTTCAATTTCAGCCCGATCTAAGGCTTGTCCCAATTCCCAGACACCACGAATGATCGCAGCTATGGCAAGAGGAAGAAATAGGACTCTTTGAAATGCCAATGATGTGATCACAAGACCCAGCAAAGTTAGGCCTACAGCAATGGATGGAAATAATTTCCGTCCAGCCTTTTTATTGATCGCTTCATTTAAAGCATGGAGGTCCGACATTAATTGTTGGAACTCTCAAACCTCGAGAAGTTCGCTCTCCTTATGTTGTAACAACTCGTCGATCTTGGCAACATGCACAGAAGTATTTTTCTCTAAATCCTTTTCTGCGCGAGCAACATCATCTTTTCCAACTTCTCCATCTTTTTCTAATTTTTCTAGCGCCTCTTTTGAATGGCGACGAATATTGCGTACTGAGACTCTGGACTCTTCTGCTTTAGTTCTAGCAACTTTAATAAACTCTTTACGTCGCTCTTCAGTTAATTGCGGAAAACCAACTCTAATAACTGCGCCATCTGAAGCTGGATTCACACCTAGATCTGAGTCGCGAATGGCTTTTTCAATTAGCGGCATCGCTCCCTTATCGTAAGGAGACACAACAGCCATTCGTGCTTCAGGAACTTGAACTGAGGCTAATTGTGAAAGCGGTGTAAATGTTCCGTAATAATCAACCATAATCTTGGCAAACATTGATGGGTGTGCACGACCAGTCCGGATGGCTCCGAAATCTTCCTTCGCTACTTCAACTGCTTTGCTCATTTTTTCATCAGCATCGCTAAGAATTTTATTTGCTAGATCAGACATTTATTTCATCCCCTTACGAGACTAATGTTCCGATAGATTCGCCACGTACGGCACGACCGATATTTCCTTCTGTCATTAAATCAAAAACTATTATTGGGAGTTTGTTCTCACGGCAAAGCGAGAACGCGGCCGCATCAGCCACTGCCAATGATTTACTTAAAACATCATCGAAGGAGATATTTGCATATTTTGTTGCGTTTGGATCTTTCTTAGGATCTGCTGAATAAACTCCGTCAACGCCACTCTTAGCCAGAAGAAGTGCTTCGGCATTAATCTCAAGCGCGCGCTGTGCAGCAACGGTATCTGTTGTGAAAAACGGCATTCCAGCACCTGCTCCAAAAATAACGACGCGACCTTTGTTGAGATGTCTTATTGCCCGAAGTGGGATGTATGGCTCGGCGACTTGTCCCATATGTATTGCAGTTTGCACGCGAGTTGCCACGCCTTCTTTTTCTAAGAAATCTTGTAGCGCTAAACAGTTCATAACTGTTCCGAGCATTCCCATGTAATCAGCACGGGAGCGATCCATTCCACGTTGTTGCAATTCGGCACCACGGAAATAATTTCCACCACCAACAACAATTGCAATCTCAACGCCAGATCTAGCAACATCTGAAATCTGTTTGGCAATCCCTTGAACAACATCAGGATCGACGCCGATTCCGGCTCCCCCACCAAAAACCTCACCCGAGAGTTTTAGTAGGACTCTCGAGTAGGTCATGGTCAATATTCTCTTACTGTCCTACGCGAAAACGGAAGAAGGCGCTCACATTTGTGCCAGCTTCTTCTAGGACCTGAGAAACGCTCTTCTTTGAATCCTTCGCAAATGCTTGCTCGATCAAGGAAACTTCCTTGATAAAGCCAGTTACGCGACCTTCAACGACCTTAGCAAGTGATGCTTCTGGCTTGCCTTCGTTGCGGGCGGTCTCTTCAGCAATGCGACGTTCGCTTTCAATTAAATCTGCAGGAACATCTTCACGTTTAACGTAAGAAGGTGCAAAAGCTGCGATGTGCTGAGCAACATCTTTACCAATTGCATTCTCGTTTGTTAATTGCACAAGAACTCCAACTTGGGCTGGAAGATCAGGGCTTGTGCGGTGCAAATAGACTGAAACTGGCCCACCTTTCATGACGCCAATACGACGCAAGACGATCTTCTCGCCCAAAGTTGCATTAGCTTCATCAATATGTGCTTGAACAGTTTTTCCGCCACCAAAATCGCTTGCGAGGAATGCTTCTAGCTCAGTTGTTGAGGATGTGCTCAACTTGGCCAAAATTTCATTTCCTAATTCTTGGAAACGTTCACCTTTTGCAACGAAATCGGTTTCGCAGTTCAACTCTAAGATCACGCCAGCATCACCCGAAACAGATGCGCTTACTAGACCATTTGAAGTTGTGCGACCTTCGCGCTTAGTAACACCCTTTTGTCCTTTAACGCGGATGAGTTCAACAGCTTTGTCGAAATCTCCACCAGACTCATCAAGTGCATTTTTACAATCCATCATTCCTGCAGCAGTTAATTCGCGCAGGCGCTTTACATCAGATGCGGTATACGACATTTACTAAGCCTCCACGGTTGGTGCAACTTCAACGGCTACAACAGGTTCTGCAACTGCAGCTTCGAGTTCAGCGGTAGCTGATGCGGCGAGCGCTTCTGCTTGAGCTGCCGCTGCTGCATCTTCTTTAGCTTTTGCAGCACCTGAACGTGCTTGCAAACCAGCAGCAATTGCATCTGCAATTACGCGAGTCAACAATGCAACTGAACGAATAGCGTCATCATTTCCTGGGATTCCATAATCAACTTCATCTGGATCGCAGTTTGTATCAAGGATTCCGATAACTGGAATTCCAAGTTTCTTTGCTTCTGCAACTGCTAAATGCTCTTTCTTGGTATCAACAACCCAGATAGCACTTGGAAGTTTGGTCATATTACGAATACCGTCAAGGTTCTTTTTCAACTTATCTTTTTCGCGGCGTTGCATCAGAAGTTCTTTTTTGGTCCGACCTTGATCGGTGCTTCCCTCAAGTCCTTCGAGCTCTTTCAAACGTTGAATACGTTTTGCCACGGTGTTGAAGTTGGTCAACATTCCACCGAGCCAACGCTCCGTAACTGATGGCATGCCAACGCGAGCAGCTTGAGCCAAGATTGGCTCCTGTGCTTGCTTCTTTGTTCCTACGAAAAGTACGTGACCGCCACGTGTGACAGTCTCCTTTACGAACTCATAGGCTGAATCGATCATTCCAAGTGATTGTTGGATATCGATGATGTAGATGCCATTGCGTTCGGTGAATATGTAACGCTTCATCTTTGGATTCCAACGACGGGTTTGATGTCCAAAATGGACTCCGCTGTCGAGGAGTTCTCTCATGGTGACAACCGACATGGTTGCGCACTCCTTTCGCACAACTCAAAGTTGTGCTCTCGGTTTACGGTAAGTGGCAATTTGCCGGGCTTACCCCTGGTGGCTGGTCATCTGCTGCACACAACTCAACGCTTTTGGCGGTGGGCTTTAATGCAGACCGAGTAGATGAAGTTCAACCACGCGAAGTCACTTAATTGCTTAAGTGCTGAACCGAATCCTACCTGACCCACAGCACCCCAATTTCCCCACGTTTTCCCTGCTCAGCGCCTTAATCTGGGGCTTTTTGGCAGAGTCCACACATATGAAACGCATGGACCCGTTAAAAATCTGCCTCACCCTACTGATTGCATTACTTCCCACTTTTTCTGCAGATGCCAGCTCAAGCAACGAACGGTGGGTTAGTCCACTTGCTGGCAAGTTAATTGTGGGGCGCACTTTTGATGGCGCTGCCTATCGCGCAAATCATTATGGACGTGCTCACCGTGGGGTTGATCTCTTATCTGAAGTCGGCGCACAAGTCTTCGCACCGACGGATGGAGTTGTTGCATATGTCGGCGTGATTAATTCCATTCCGATAATTGTGCTTGCGCATGCAGGTAATCACGGCAATAAATTACGGACAACTTACCTACCTGTTGAAACTCAGCTGATGGTTGGCGATCTTGTCCGCAAGGCAGATCCAATCGGCAATATTGCATCCCAGTCACATTTTTTCGGCAAAGCAGTTTTACATTGGGGTGAACGGTTAAATGGTGAATATAAAAATCCTTTACGCCGGTTAGGCGCCCCGGTAATTTTGCCGCGTTTGTCTTAAACTAAGTAAATGGCTTCTCCATTAATTTCACTAACTTCACTTGAAGAAGTTGTCGCCCGGGCAAAATCATTAATGGGTGGAGAGCGCAAAATTATTGGACTGATTGGAAAACCTGGAGCTGGGAAATCAACTTTGTCAGCACAGCTAATTCAGCAGCTCGGTGATCAAGCTGCAATCTTAAATATGGATGGTTACCACTTAAGCAATTTGGCTTTACGTGAATTAGGTCGCTCAGATCGAAAAGGTGCACCTGACACCTTCGACGCACTTGGGTTCACTGAAATTTTAAAAAGAGTAAAACAAGACGCTGATCAAGATATTTACTTTCCAGTCTTTGATCGGGCCATAGAAGAATCTATTGCAGCTCAAGGCGTAATTACTCCTTCAGTTAAATTAGTAATCACCGAAGGAAATTACTTGCTGCACAATGAAAATAATTGGGGTGGAGTCAAGAATCTACTTGATGAGAGTTGGTTCATCGAAGTTGATGACAACCTTCGAATCGAAAGATTAGTTAATCGCCACCACAAATTTGGTAAAAGTAAAGCGGATGCGCACTCTTGGGCAACAGGCAGCGATGAAAATAATGCAAAAGTTGTTGCTCAAACTCGCGAATTGGCAGATGTAATAATTAATTTAAGTTAAGCGCGTGGATGTGCTTGTTGGTAAGCACTTCGCAATCGATCCTCTGAAACGTGTGTGTAAATCTGAGTAGTTGCTAATGAGGCGTGACCTAATAACTCTTGTACTGCGCGTAAATCTGCACCTCGCTCAAGTAAATGAGTAGCTGCGCTATGACGCAATCCATGTGGACCCATCTTTGGAGATCCGGGCAAGGCTTCCAATGCCTTATAAACAACTTCGCGCACTGTGCGCGGGTCAATTCGTTTGCCGCGTGATCCTAAGAAAAGCGCGGAACCCGAATTGCTTGCAGTTAATTCAGGTCGTGCTTCCTTTATCCAATTATCAATTGCTAACAACGCAGGTGCGCCAATAGGACAGGTTCGTTCTTTCCTACCTTTTCCAAAGACTCGCACTGTATTTCGGTTTCGATCTATATCTGCCAGATCCATTCCACATGCTTCAGATACTCGGATGCCTGTTGCGTAAAGCAATTCAACTAATGCAATATTTCGCAGCGCAAGTGGAGTTTGTTCTTCTCCTGCTGCCAATTCAAGTGAATCGAAAACTTCGGTGGCTTCGGAAATAGTTAAAACATGGGGAAGAGTGCGATGGCCCCTTGGTGTTGCTAATCGATCTCCCACATCGGTTGGCAAAATTCCTTTGCGTGCCGCCCATGCAGTGAATGTTCTAACTGAAACCGCTCGACGTGAAATAGTGGTTCGTGCTCCACCTTTGCTTTGCTGATTTGCTAGCCAAGAACGAATTATCGCCAACGTTAATTCACTTGGCTCGGCAACTTTCATTCGTTCTGCATGTTCAACAAGTGATGTTAGGTCGCCGATGTAAGCCCGGATTGTGTGTTCTGAAAGATTCCGTTGAGAACGTAAATGTTCTTCGTATTGAGCAAAGAGGCTGGAAAACGCTTCGTTTACCATCTCTGACATATGTAAATGTTACTCGGGTTTAATCCCTTGACGCAGTAAGCCATAAGTAACTGCATCTTCTAATGCCATCTCAGAGGCTGCAATAACATTTTCATGAACTCCCAAAGTGGTCCATTCCGCTTTGCCGTCACTTGTTTGCACGAGCACTCGAGTTACGGCCCCGGTACCAAGACGGCCTTCCAAAATACGAACTTTGTAATCAGTTAGTTCGAGTACGGCAAGTTCAGGGTAAATACTTTCAAGGCCGGTGCGAAGTGCACGATCAATAGCGTTAACTGGTCCATTACCGGTGCCAGTTGCTTCATAACTTTTACCGCGTGCAGTTATTTTCACTGAAGCTCGACTGGTGACAACACCATTGGAACTCTTATCTACTGTGGTTGACCACTCATCTACGGTAAAGAACTGTAATTTTTGGCCAGCTATTTCAGCACGTAACAAAAGTTCGAATGAAGCATCAGCCGCTTCAAAGGTATAGCCGTGCGACTCTAAATCTTTTACGCGATCTACAACGCGACCTAAAACTTCACGATCTGGTCCAATATCAATTCCGAGTTCTTGACTCTTTAATTCAATTGAAGCGCGGCCGGCCATATCAGAGACCAACATCCGCATATCATTTCCAACTTCTGCTGGATCTGTGTGTTGATACATTGCCGGATCTACTTTAATTGCGCTTGCATGCAACCCAGCTTTGTGCGCAAATGCCGAAAGACCGACGTATGGCTGACGGGTACTTGGTGCGATATTAGTTACCTCTGCAACTGCATGTGAAATTCTAAAAGCTTCTTTTAATGAACCAGTTGGTAGTACTTTTTTGCCAAGTTTTAACTCCAAATTTGAAATGATTGTGACTAAATCTGCGTTACCAGTTCGCTCGCCATATCCATTTAAAGTTCCTTGCACATGAGTTGCACCGGCATTTACTGCAGCAAGTGAGTTAGCAACTGCACAACCAGCATCGTTGTGGCAATGAATTCCAACTCTTGCTGAAGTCACGCTAATTACATCATTTACTATTTCACTAATCTCATCAGGCAGCGCACCACCATTTGTATCGCACAGTGCAACTAAATCTGCTCCAGCTGCCATGGACGTTTGAATAACTTCAAGTGCATACGCTCTATTAGAGCGATATCCATCAAAGAAATGTTCCGCATCTAGAAATACCCGGCGGCCATGATTTTTTAGATGAGTAATGGTGTCCCGAATCATTGCTAAGTTTTCAGCTAAATCAGTTTTCAATGCTAGGTCTACATGTATGTCATGGGCTTTTGCAACGAGCGTAACAATCGGCGCTTCTGAATCAAGCAGTGCAGTGACTTGTGGATCATCACCAGCTTTCACTAGTGGCCTACGTGTGGCACCAAATGCTACAAATTGTGCGTTTTTAAATTTAATTTCTTTCGCGACCCGAGCAAAAAACTCAGTATCTTTCGGATTTGCCCCAGGCCAACCACCTTCAATAAATCCAACGCCTAAATCATCGAGGTGTTTGGCAATCGTCAACTTATCTTGGACAGAAAGATTTAACCCTTCTTGTTGCGCGCCATCACGCAATGTTGTGTCATAGATATGAAAAGTATCTGGGGAAGTTAGCGGGCTCATTTGATAACTTTGCTCATCCAACCGTGGGTATCGACTTCAGAACCATGTTGTATTCCAAGTAAACGCTCACGCAAAGCTAAAGTTATTGGACCAGGTTGCCCATCACCGATCTGCCAATTTCCATTTGCACTCTTAGCTTCACCGATTCCGGTGATTACTGCTGCAGTTCCGCACGCAAAAGTTTCAGAAATCTCACCACTTGCAGCACCTGATCGCCAATCCTCGACACTGATCATCGCTTCTTCGACTTTATAACCAAGATCATCGGCAACAGTTAATAATGAATCGCGAGTAATTCCAGGAAGTAAAGTGCCAGTCAGTGATGGAGTAACTATGCGCGCATCTTTACCTTTTCCTTTAACAAAGAAGAGGTTCATTCCACCCATCTCTTCAATCCATTTACGCTCTACGGCGTCAAGCCAAACAACTTGATCACAACCCTCTTTTGCAGCTGCTCGTTGAGCCAATAATGATGCTGCGTAATTGCCGCCACATTTTGCTTCGCCGGTTCCACCTTTTGATGCACGTACATATTCATTAGAAATCCACACCGAAACCGGCTTTGCAGCATTGAAATATGCAGCGGCTGGAGTGGCAATGATTAAAAAAGTTGCTTTGCTTGATGGGCGAACACCTAAACCAACTTCGCTTGCAATCATAAATGGGCGTATGTAGAGAGACTCCCCTGGATTATTGGGAACCCATCCAGCATCAGCTTTTACTAACGCTTCAACTGCAGCAACGAAATCTTTAACTGGAAGTTCAGGTAGTGCAATACGTGCTGCACTACGAGCAAATCGCTCCGCATTTGCTTCTGGGCGAAATAACGAGATTGCTCCATCCGGCTGGCGATACGCCTTCATGCCTTCAAATATTTCTTGTCCATAATGGAAGACCATTGTTGCTGGATCTAAAGTAAGTGGCGCATATGCCGTTAAGCGTGCGTCATGCCAACCTTTTTCTTCAGTCCATTCTGCAATAAACATATTGTCGGTGAAGAACTTTCCAAAACCAGGTTGGGCCACTCGCGCAACACGTTCTGCATCGGCCACCGGATTAGGGTTTGGATTTATCGTGATTTGCATGAGCTCTCCTTTTTTTATCACTATCAGGCAAGTGCTGCAGTGATTGCATCACCTATCTGTGAAGTGGAACGATCCGAGCTTCGTGATTTCAAATCTGCTGCTACTGCCGCTTCTACTTTTGCCCCAGCTTCTGCATATCCAAGGTGATTTAACAACATTGCAACTGAGAGAATCGTTGCTGTTGGGTCTGCAATTCCTTTGCCCGCAATATCTGGCGCGGTTCCATGAACTGGTTCAAACATTGAAGGAAATGCACCAGTTGGATTGATATTTCCACTGGCTGCTAATCCAATTCCGCCACAGACCGCAGCTGCAATATCAGTCAAGATGTCGCCAAATAAATTGTCAGTGACTACAACATCAAATCTACCTGGGTTCGAAACAAAAAACATTGAAGCGGCATCAACGTGGATGTAATCAGTTGAAATACCAGGATATTCTTTTGCAACTTCATTAAATGTTCGAGTCCATAATGAACCAGCACGAACCAAAACATTGTTCTTATGAACCAATGTTAATTTCTTGCGCTTGCGAGTTCCGGCTAATTCAAATGCATAGCGAATCGTACGCTCTACGCCATGACGTGTATTAAGACTCTCTTCCGTAGCGATTTCCTGGGCAGTACCTTCTGCTAAAACTCCACCAGCTCCTACGTAAGGTCCTTGAGTTCCTTCGCGCACGACTACAAAGTCAATCTCGTCCTTAGTTGAAAGAGGCGATTGAACATTTGGGTATAGGCGAGCGGGACGCAAATTGATGTAATGATCAAATGCAAACCGGATTTTTAACAAGATTCCACGTTCAAGAATTCCACTAGGCACAGATGGATCTCCAATTGCGCCTAATAAAATCACATCGCATTTAGCAAGATCGCTCATCACGCTTTCTGGCAAAACTTCACCAGTGCGATGCCACAATCCAGCACCGAGATCAAAATTATGACGTTCAAATGAAACGCCAATCTGGGTTCCGATTTTGTCTAGGACTTTTAATCCCTCAGCAACAACTTCAGGACCAATCCCATCGCCACCAATAACGCCTAATTTGATCTGCTTCATGGCAATTACACCAATGTCACAAATCTGGCTTTGGCATCAGTTTCTTTTGCAACTTTTGCTAACAAGTCTGCAGGTATCACTGAATCAACTGTAAGTACCATCAATGCTTCGCCACCGCGCTCATCACGAGCAACTTGCATTCCGGCGATGTTGATTTTCAAAGCGCCAAGTGCGTTGCCAACTGCGCCAACTACACCTGGACGGTCGGTATAACGCAAGAACAGCAAGTTCTCGGCGGTTGCAAGATCAAGATCGTAATTGTCAATCTTGATAATTTTTTCAACACGGCGAATACCCATCAAAGTTCCACTAACAGCAACTCTGCTTCCATCTGCAAGTGCGCCACATACCTCAACCATGTTGCGATGATCTGGACTATCTGTATTTGTAGTGACAGTGGCTGTTAAACCGCGGTCATTAGCAAGTCCAGGGGCATTTACATAAGTAACATCATTAACGCCGGTTCCACTTAGTACACCGCGCAATGCACTTGTTGATAAGACTGAGCAATCCTCTGCTGCAATTTCACCAAAGACACAAACTTCTACGGACACTGGAGTTTCTCCAGAGATTCCAACTAGGACTTGTGCCAATTTCTCAACTAACGGAAGAGCAGGTCTTAGCACTTCAGCAATTGCGCCACCTTTTACGTTGACTGCATCAGGCACTAACTCTCCCGCAAGAGCTTTACGGACTGAAACTGCTACTGCAATTCCAGCGCGCTCTTGAGCTTCATCAGTAGACGCACCTAAATGTGGAGTTGCCACAACTTGATCCAATTGGAACAAAGGTGAATCAACGCAAGGCTCGGTTGAAAATACATCTAGACCAGCACCAGCCACACGGCCTGATTTGATTGCATCATAAAGTGCTTCCTCATCAAGTACT
>CAIUXE010000199.1 GCA_903902965.1 uncultured Actinomycetes bacterium | reverse complement strand
TTAGCGCGTTTATCATTCATCCCCATCGCAAGTAATACATGGCTTGGACGAGGAACTCCGGCGCTGCAAGCAGAACCTGTTGAGCATTGCACTCCTTGGGCATCTAGCAGTAGAAGTAGTGCATCTCCTTCAGCGCCTTCAAAAGTAAAATGTGCAATTCCCGGCAAATGATCTTTTGCTCCGTTTACCGAAACATTTTCAACTTTAGCAACCACTCCTGAAATTAATCGATCTCTCAATTTACTTACTCTCGCAGCGCGTGAACTAAGTTCAACAATTGCAAGTGTTGCAGCCGCTGCAAACCCAGCGATTGCAGGAGTATCAAGAGTTCCACTGCGCAAATCTCGCTCTTGTCCACCACCGTGCAAAACTGGAGTTAGATCTAATCCTTTTTTTAATACTAAAGCGCCGATACCCAATGGTCCACCGATTTTATGTGCGCTCAAACTCATAGCTGTCACATTTAAATCTTTAAAACTTAAAGGAATCTTTCCAAAACTTTGAACTGCATCAGTATGAATTGGAAGATTTAACTCTGCTGCGATTTTCGCAATCTCACCTACTGGTTGAATTGAGCCCACTTCATTATTTGAATGCATGATTGATATCAATGAAATTGAATTGGCTTCTGCTTCGATCTTCTCTTTTGCATCCCCAACTTTTACTTGTCCATCTTGATCAACATCAAGCTCAAGCCACTTTGCATTTTCATGTTCTACGAGCCACTCCAATGGATCCAGAATCGCATGATGCTCAATTGGAGATGTGACGATTGAATTTCTACCTTCTGCAAATCGATGCCAATAAAAACCCTTTAACGCTAAATTATTTGCCTCAGTTCCTGATGCGGTGAAAATCACCTCACTTGGTGATGCTCCTACTGCCTCAGCAATCGCTTCGCGAGATTCCTCGACAACTTTTCTGGCACTTCGGCCTGCGGCATGCAAACTTGAAGCATTTCCAACTATGCCCAACTGTTGACTCATGGCCAACACGGCTTCGGGGACCATTGCGGTGGTGGCTGCATTATCTAAATATGCAGTTGCGCTGTTAATGGCCATTGGGTAATTCTAGAGCGTTAACCCTTTCGAGCAGCGATTGCGCTGGTGGCTTGCGGGAGCACGGCGAAAAGATCGCCAACTACGCCGAAATCGGTAACTTCAAATATCGGGGCTTCTGGATCCTTATTGATTGCCACAATCACTTTGCTGGTCTGCATTCCAGCGCGATGTTGAATTGCACCTGAAATTCCACAAGCAATGTAGAGAGAAGGCGAGACGGTTTTGCCGGTTTGCCCCACTTGATGTGAATGCGGATACCAACCAGCATCAGTTGCCGCACGTGAAGCACCAACTGCTGCACCCAGTAAATCTGCCAAAGCTTCAACTGGTGCAAAGTCGCCATTTGTTCCGCGTCCACCAGAAACGACAATCGATGCTTCGGTTAACTCTGGACGTCCGCCTCTTTTCGCTGGCTCACGATTGCTGATTAAAACTTTTGTCGGAGTCAACTTCGGTGAAACTACTTCGACGTCGCATGTTGACGGTTTGCTCTCTGGTTCAACTGAGTTTGGTCGAACTGTAATTATTGCAATTCCCTTACTCACTTTGGAGTGCACAACTGCAGATCCACCAAAAATAGATTGGGTAGCAATTGAATCAGCGGTTACATCTACTGCATCAGTGATAATTCCAGAGTTAGTACGTACGGCAACTCTTGCGGCAATTTCTTTTCCACGAGCGGTTGAAGGAATCAACAAAGTAGTAGCGCCTTTTTCCAAAAGTAAGTCTGCTAAACCTTGTGCAACAAGGGCACTTGGATGATCGTTAATAGCACTATCTTCAATCGCAATTATTTTATTTGCGCCAAAAGAATTTATTGCAGCGGCGGCTTTTGTGCCATCGCCTGGAGTTCCAACCAAGACAGCGGTAACTTCGCCAGCTCTCCTCGCGATAGTTAACAACTCTCCGGCAGTTTTTGTAATTGCTCCATCGATGTGATCAATAAATACGAAAGTACTCATGCCAACCTCTTTTCAGCCAAAAATTCACTAAGCGCAGTTCCACCGGCGCCTTCATCCGTAACTTTCACACCAGCACTTCTGGCTGCTTGCTCATTAAAATCATTTACCAAACTCCATGCGCCAGCACCGCCTACTTCAGCTGCACTTACGCCAAGGTCGACAAGAGATAAAACTTCAATTTTTTTTTTCTTTGCAGCCATGATGCCTTTGAATGATGGATAACGAGGCTCATTTATTTTTTCAATTACGCTAACAATTACTGGCATCGGAGAATTCATTGAATCGACACCTTCATCAGTGACTCTTTTAATACTTACTTGGTCTGCGCTCACATTTACTTCACCAGCAAATGAAAGTTGTGGCAATTCAAGTCGTTCGGAAAGCATTGAAGGAATAACACTCATACGAGCATCAGTTGATTCAGTTCCACACAAAATTAGATCCGGATTAATTCTTTGAATTACTTTCGCCAAAATTAGTGATGTAGCGAGTGCGTCAGATCCGGCGAGCGCAACGTCGCTTACAAGTACCGCATCGTCAGCACCCATCGATAATCCTTTGCGAAGCGCCTCTGTTGCTCGCTCTGGTCCCATGCTAATTAGAGTGACAGTGTGTCCAGCTTCTGCTCCACCATTTGCTTCAACAATTTGCAGCGCAGATTCAACGGCATACTCATCTAAATCATTGAGTACCGCATCAACACTTTCGCGATCAATCAACTTAGTGCTGGCATTTAACTTTTTCTCAGCCCATGAATCTGGGACTTGTTTTACACAGACAGCGATCTTCACTAATCACTCCTAAGCCGGATTTCATTATGAGGCGGATACGGGCCTATGTTACCGGTCGGTAACTAAAATGCGCGAGTGTACTTAGGAGTAACCCGAAGGTGGTCGTAAAGTGAAGGGGTGCTCGCCATAATCGCTCCCGGACAAGGCGCCCAGACTCCGGGATTTCTATCCCCTTGGCTGGAATCAGCCCGCGTTAAGGATTTATTGAACTGGTGGTCAGCGGTTGCCAATTTGGATCTAATTCACTTAGGCACCAACGCCGATGCAGATGAGATCCGGGATACTGCAAATGCTCAACCTTTAATCGTTGCTGCTGGATTAGTTGGCGCCCTTTCACTATTTCCGCACCCATCTGATGCATTTGGCAAAGTCGGTGTTGTGGCTGGCCACTCTGTTGGTGAGTTCACTGCCGCAGCAGGTGCCCGGGCAATAACCGCTGAATCTGCACTTGTATTAGTACGCGAGCGTGGATTGGCGATGGCAGCTGCAAGTGCTGCGACTCCAACTGGAATGTCGGCAGTATTAGGTGGAGATCGCGCTGATGTTTTAGCTTCGATCGCTAAATTTAATTTAACGGCTGCAAATGAAAATGGCGGCGGACAGATTGTCGCTGCGGGTGAGTTGTCAGCACTTGCTGCGCTCGCCGACAATCCGCCAGAGGGTGCGCGAGTGCGTTCGCTCTCAGTTGCTGGCGCATTTCATACCTCTTATATGCAACCGGCAGTAGCGCGGATGAAATCCCTTTCAACTTCAGTAACTGTTCACGATCCCCGCACCAGAGTAATTTCAAATCGAGATGGCGCAGTGGTTCATAGTGGCCGAACTTTGCTTGATCGAATGATTGATCAGATTGCTAACCCAGTTCGTTGGGATTTATGTATGGAAACTCTTAATGAGTTGGGAGTCACTGCAGTAATTGAAATGCCACCGGCTGGAACTTTGGTTGGATTGATCAAACGAGCCTTACCTAATGTTGAAACTCTTGCACTAAAAACTCCCGATGATATTCCGGCAGCTCTTGATTTGATTGGCCGCCATGGTTCAGTAAGTGCTCTTGATAATCAACCAACATGGAGAATGATTGTTGCTCCATTTGCCGGCTACTTCACATCCGCGGGAATCGAAGTAGGTACACAACTAGCAGCAGGTGCAGTAATTGGAACTGTTTCAAACAAACGCGAAAGTGCTGAGCTTAAAAGTACTCATCCTGGAACTTTGATTGAAATTATTGTTGAAGAAGGCGATCCAGTTGCCCCAGGCCAACCGATTGCTCGCTTGCATCCAGAAGGTCAAAACTGATGAGCAAAATTTCCGAACCATTAGCAACTCGTCACTCACAAATTTTGGGTGTCGGTGATTACCGACCATCTCGCGTTGTCCCTAACTCACAAATCGTAGATTTAATTGATTCAAGTGATGAATGGATTCGCGAAAGATCTGGAATTGAATCACGACGTTATGCATCTGCTGATGAAAGCGTTGTTGATATGTCAGTAGCGGCTGCTCAAAAAGCATTAACTGCTGCAGGAATTACCGCTGCTCAACTAAGTGCGGTAATTGTGGCAACTGTTACTTATCCTTTTCAGACACCAAGTGCTGCCACCGATGTAACTTTGCGATTAGGTAATCCAAACGCAGCCGCATTTGATATCTCAGCAGCCTGTGCTGGTTTTTGTTATGGCGTTGGCATGGCAAGTGACATAGTGCGCAATCATAGCGCTGAATATGTTTTATTGATTGGTGTTGAAAAACTTTCTGATTTCACCGATCCAACCGATCGCGGAACTGCATTTATTTTCGCAGATGGTGCTGGAGCGATTGTGATTGGACCAAGTGATAGACCAAAAATTGGTCCGATGATTTGGGGATCTGATGCAACTGCTCGCGAAGCAATCGTCATGCAACCTTCATGGCTGGAGTT
>CAIUXE010000198.1 GCA_903902965.1 uncultured Actinomycetes bacterium | reverse complement strand
TCAATGATTCTTTGCGAGCAAATGGACAGTGGATCTTTGCTTGGGGTCTGCAACCACCAGAGACTGCAACAGTGATTGATAACCGCAATGATGCGAATCTGAACACCGGTAAGCCTTTGTTTGATGCCAAAGAGAACTTCAGCGGATTGTGGTTGATTGAGGCTGAAAGTGCCGAAGTGGCTGAAAGGTTGGCGTATTTGGCATCAAAGGCATGTAATAGAAAAGTTGAATTACGTCCAATGCATTTAGCATGGATACACAACGCGCTAAAGGATTAGCAGCAATCAAGAAAAAAATTTCTAAGGTTGATCCTGCCTTTGCCTCTGCCATTAAGAATCTAGAGCCTTGCTCGTTTGGTGTGGTTAAACCCAAGGTATCTCAGTATCAATCACCCCTGAAAGAGTTGGCGAACTTCTTAGTTATTGCGCTTGGATTGCATCATGGACATATTGAGCAAGTCCTCTAACGCGTCCGTCGTAATACTCTTTAAATCGTGGATCTTCGATATACATAACCGCTAAATTCTTTTGCATATCAACTGAACAATCATAAAACCACTTTGTAATCGCATCTCGATGCGCAGTAACTGCTGCCTTAGTCTTATCGGAATCAATGGGTAATGAATTTCCAAAAGCATAAACAAAGAGCTCTGTGGCAGCCTCTTGATCTATCTTTGCGGCTTGAAAATCATCTTTTGAGTACTTAGAAGTTTTAGAGTGGGATTGCCTATAGGCGTCGGTATCACCCCACCGCTCTTGAACTTCTTTGTTGTATTCACCCATTTGTCGGAATTTTACAGACGTGAATCAATATGAAGCAAGGCTGGCACTCATGCGTGAGAGATAAAAATACATATCTATTACCTTCCACCAGTGCCAGGAGTAGCCTGCAAAAGGTCCGTCACATCGGTGACATTTTCAAAGGAGAAAAAATGACCGATTATGTAGCCCCTGGACAATCTGGGAGCAAAGTTACTTTCAAGCCACGTTATGACCATTGGATTAATGGCGAGTACGTGAAGCCAGATTCAGGACAGTACTTTGAAAATGTAACTCCAGTAACTGGAAAAGTATTTTGTGAAGTTGCACGAGGCAATGCAAAAGATATTGATAAAGCGCTAGATGCTGCCCACGCTGCAGCCAAAGCGTGGGGGAAGACCTCTGCAACAGCACGTGCAATCATTCTTAACAAAATTGCTGATCGCATGGAGCAGAACCTTGAAATGTTGGCTGTTGCTGAAACATGGGATAACGGAAAGCCAATTCGAGAAACTATCCATGCAGATATGCCACTTGCCATTGATCACTTCCGTTACTTTGCCGGAGCAATCCGTGCACAAGAGGGATCACTGGGCGAACTAGATGAAGACACAGTTGCCTATCACTTCCATGAGCCACTAGGTGTTGTCGGACAAATCATTCCGTGGAACTTTCCAATCTTGATGGCTGTGTGGAAGTTAGCTCCAGCGTTGGCAGCGGGTAATTGCGTTGTCCTAAAGCCAGCTGAGCAAACACCTGCATCGATTATGGTTTTGATGGAGTTAATTGCCGACCTCCTACCACCAGGTGTTCTCAATGTTGTTAACGGTTTCGGTGTTGAAGCCGGTAAGCCATTGGCATCATCTCCACGTATTGCAAAGATCGCATTTACCGGCGAGACAACTACTGGTCGATTGATCATGCAATATGCAGCAGACAACATCATCCCTGTCACGCTAGAACTAGGTGGCAAGAGCCCAAACATCTTCTTTGCAGACGTTGCTGCAGAAAATGATGCTTTCTATGACAAGGCACTTGAAGGTTTCACCATGTTTGCTCTTAACCAAGGCGAAGTATGCACATGCCCTTCACGTGGATTAATTGATACCAAGTTCTATGACAAGTTCTTGGGCGATGTCACTAAGCGCACACAGGCTGTTGTTCAAGGTCACCCATTAGATCTTTCAACAATGATCGGTGCTCAAGCCTCAAATGATCAACTTCAGAAGATTCTTTCCTATATCGAAATTGGAAAGAAAGAAGGAGCAAAGGTAATTACAGGTGGTGAGCAAGCCGACCTAGGCGGCGAGCTATCTGGTGGTTACTACGTGACTCCAACAATCTTTGAAGGCACCAACAAAATGCGTATCTTCCAAGAAGAAATCTTTGGACCGGTTGTCTCTGTGACAAAGTTTGATGGCTTTGATAACGCTATGGAGATTGCTAATGACACTTTGTATGGATTAGGTGCAGGTGTGTGGACTCGTGACACAAACACCGCCTACCGTGCAGGACGTGAGATCAAAGCAGGTCGTGTGTGGACTAACTGTTATCACGCCTATCCAGCAGGAGCAGCATTTGGTGGTTACAAGTCATCCGGTATCGGACGTGAAAACCACAAGATGATGCTCGATCACTATCAGCAGACAAAGAACTTGCTTGTTTCATATTCACCAAACAAGCTCGGATTCTTCTAAGCCGATTACAGTAGATACATCAGTAGATACATCAGTAGATACATGGAGAATCCATTACGCGTTGAATTGACTGCGCTTGCCGAAGATTTACTTCGCAAACTAACCTCAATTCATGGTCCGTTGATGTTTCATCAATCGGGCGGATGTTGTGATGGATCTTCTCCTATGTGTTACCCGGCAGGTGAGTTCCGCGTTGGTGGACAAGATGTAAAACTTGGGGATTTGGTAGTAGCCGGCATTCAAGAGCCAATTGGTTTTTGGATGTCGGCTTCTCAATTTGAGTATTGGAAACACACACATTTAACAGTTGATGTTGTTGATGGTCGAGGTGGTGGCTTTTCACTTGAATCACCTGAAGGCAAAAGGTTCCTGATTCGTTCACGCTTATTTACAGATCAAGAATGGGCGATCTTAGAGAAGCAAGAAGTACCGACAGGTGCTTATTAATTTGCGTGGGTACACATACTCATTTGGACTTGTAGTAATTAAGGGGAGTACCTAGATACAGCTACCTCGTCAATGCGATGTAAAAACCCGGGGGGCTGGCCGATTTTCGGTTAGGAAGACCTTTGATTTGGTGACCAACTTAATACCTTGCATAGAGGTAGCCCTCGCAAAAACCCTCTGATCCATTTTCATCGGTGGAAGCATTTCTCCTGTAAGAACAGCAAAACTCAGGGAGAGATGGGAGTACATCATGACAAAGAATTATTCAAAAAAAGCAAAGGTGCTTGTTCTTTTAACGGCGGCAATATTTATTGTTGCAAACAGTGTACCGGCTAATGCTGCCACTAAAACAATTACTTGCTACAAAGGAACAGTAGTTAAGAAAGTAACGGAAGCTAAACCAAAGTGCCCAACTGGCTACACAACAACCAAGCCAAAGGTAACTACCAAGCCAGCTGCAGCAGCAACTGTTGCTTTCAGTGGCACATATAAGGGAAATCTTGCAATCATTTGGGGAGACTCTTTTCTTCAGATTACTTCAGTAACTGGAAAAGGAACTGGAAATGTTCTGGGCTTAACAGAGATGTCCGGAAGTGCTGCAGCAGCCCCTGTCGGGATATGTGATTCATTTGATGCAAAGGGATCGATTGGTGGCGGTGGAAACACAATCAACGTCGCTTTTGATACATCAGCTAAGGGATGCGCAGAAGATGAATCTGCTCCAACAACAATCAAAGTCACAGGCAACGCGCAAATAACCGGCGGAACAGGAAAGTATGCAGGAGCAACTGGAACTCTCAAAGTTTCAGGAGTTTTTAGTGTTAAGGGTGGAGCCAAGGAAACAGCTGCTTTCACTATGGATGTAAGCGGAAATATCAATACCAAATAATTAGTAAATCCAAAACGATTTAAGGAGTGGTAATGAAAAAGATAATCTCAGGAATAGCGATAGTGGCATTAGCCATGGCTGGTGGGGCAGTAACTGGTGGAGCGGCATATGCCGCACCTGATGCATCAACATTGATCATGTCAGGCGGCAACGGAGTATTTGATCTGGGCCCAATCGTCATTAACGGAACAGCAAGTACAGCTGGATCAGTTGCCTACTCTGTAAACGGCAAAGTTGTTTCAGGCTGTGAAGCTGTGCCAACAACTACGGTGACACCCTTTGTTGCAAAGTGTTCATGGATTCCAGCAGCATCTGGCACAACAGTAATAACTGGTGTGTTTACTCCTACAGATGCAGCAGCTTTTGCCCCAGCTGCAAGTAATACATTAAACGTTAAAATTGGAGTCCCAGTTCAGGGAATTGTCTCTCCTATTCATATCTATGTGGACACAGTTCTAGCAACTGGTTCAACAGGAGCAATTGCTCCACGTTTTAACGGCTGCGCCATCATGAATGAGTTCATGGTTGGACAAACAATCGTCTTTCGCGTTTATGCAAATAACGCTGATCAAGGCGGAGCGGTAATGGATTCTTCCAACACTTCAAAAGCATTTATTGAGGTTGCCGGAATTAAGGATCCAATTGCAATGGCTTATGGAAACCACAGTGGTGTTGCCTTCTGGACCGCTGTACTAAAGACAGGTGCAGCACCTCTTTATGGAACCATCGGCGTTATCAACTACAAAGTAACAATGGTCGCTAAGGATTCAAGCACCATGAAGGTGCTTTCATCAAAGTTAACTCCTAAATTGGAAAGCGGAAAGCGTGTACTTGATGCTTCAGGCCGCACAGTTTATGAGCGAGTTAGTTACTACCTAACTGTCAAACTATCTGTACCTCTAAAAGGTGCTACAGGAACTTGGACTTCAAACTTTACTGCTAATTCACAGTTAAGTTTATTTGCAGCCCCAGTTGTCACTAAGTAAAAATTAAATAATTTATGATCGGAGAGAAAATGCGTAAAAGATATGGTGTGGCACGAGTAGGAGTGGTTTTAGTCCTAGCTTTAGGATTTATCACTCCTGCTCAAGCTGCAGATAATCCAATCAAGCTCGTAGCACCAAAAGAAATTAATAAGCCAGCACTTCCATTTACAGGACTTGCTGCTCAGAGTTTCACAACTCCATCAACTATGGTCAACCTTGAGGTAACGCCAACTCAGGTGGTACTTGGAGATGCACTCACGATTACCGGCAAAGGATTACCTGGAAATACGCCAGTAACCCTGACCTGGTCAACAAGTGATGCAACATGGATTGCAGATGTTCAGCCCAACACTGTTAACTACATGGGTACTTCCTATACGAAGTTCAACGTAGTTATCGCGACAATATCTACAGATCCACTGGGTGGATTTGTATATACAACTAAGGTTCCATCTGATTTTGGTGGAGTTCATGATATTTATGCTGTAAATAACAATGTTGCTCTGGCTCATGGCGGCCTACAAATAGCCCGCACCTTAAAGATTTCTCCAACAAGTGGGCCAATAGGTACCCCAGTAACAATTACCTACACAGGCCTTGGGCCATCACTCTATGCAGCAGGCTCAGCGCTCTATTACGACGGTAAGTACACCGGCTCAATGCAAGCTCGTTGGACTCGTGGCACTGCCGCAACAACGATTCTGGCAACAGGACCTGTTGGCAAGCACTACATACAGGCCAATGAAGCTATTAGCTTCTCGTATTTAAACGCAATGCAATCACCGGTTCCATTTGCTAATAGTGAAATGGGAACCTTTACAGTCACTAAGGACAACGGAATCTTTAAGCCCTATGTGATCTATCCACAACTGATGACACCAACTGTTGACCAACGCACAACTTTGACCGATGCTGGATTAGATCCTGCAACTAAAGCGATCATGAGTCTGACTCCTGATCGTGGAATTGTTGGTAGTAAATCAACAATTAAGGTTTCAGGAATAGCTACAAAGGGTGTTCACACAATCGTGTGGTCAACAGTTACCGGCAATCGAGTTAACTGCACAACAGGTACCTGCTGGGTTTATAACCCAATTCCGCTAGGCACTGTTGATGTAACAGATGGAACAGTTAACAAAGTGGTCACAATCCCAGATCACCTCGGTGGATACCACGTCATTCAAATCAAACTTGGTGATGTTGTTGAAGCTCAGCAAGTCTTTTATGTGAAAGAGAGTATTGAGCCACTTCTTGATAAGAATGGAAAAGTT
>CAIUXE010000197.1 GCA_903902965.1 uncultured Actinomycetes bacterium | reverse complement strand
GGAAATCAACTTAAGGTGATAAAAAATCTTATCTTGAGAGTCACTGGTGATCAGACTCTCTCGCTTATTGCTTTCATGGCTTTTTTTCCATTTGGGGTAGTCGGAGTTGTAACAACAATTCCTGAAGTTAGTACAACAACGTCACAAAGGCTAGATTGGTTGTATGTTGGTTTGGTAGCACAATCGTTAATGGGTATTGGAATATTTGGATTTAATTATGTTTACCACAAAGCTTTTAAAAATAAGCGTGGAGCTAAAACTTTTATAATCTCGGCACTTTTTCTTTCGGGGGCTTTCAGAGGATTTTGTATTGGCAAAGCAAGCACCTTCTTTGATATTAAAGATCCAATCAATATTGCTATTCGCTCAGTAAATTCTGGACTTACTACTTTGATTTGGCTCGGACTGATTGGATTGCTGATTGAGGCCCAGTCCAGTTATATCCGCGAGTACCAGGACCTTTATCAGAGGTTTTTAATGCTTAAATCTGGCCGTTTGCCAGATGGCCGGGAATTGAACTCTGGGCGATTAAGTGAAATCGCTGAGCAAGTTTCTGTAATGACATCTCCAGTCAGGCAAAAATTAGCATTGATGAAAGACGGTGAATTTACTGACGATCAGATTAAAGATGCTGTTGATGAATTGCAAAAAGTAATTAAGGAACAGATCAGACCACTAAGCCATCGCCTTTGGTTTGATAGAACTTCGCACCTTTTGCGTTTTAGATTTGCAAACTTATTTTTTGATTCGCTTAAGTCAAAAGATACTCCAATAATTTTTTTTGGGTCAGTTATAGCTTTTAGTATTTTTTTTGGTGTCACCGTTTCCATGGGTTACGAAAGCGGAATAATCATTGGTGGAATCTTCGGCATATCCATAGTACTTTTATTATTTGCCGAGAGAGCTCTTGTAGAAAAGTTTAATATTAAATTAATTGTATTTCATCCTATTGTTTTGATTCTACTTCCTAGTGTGCCAATTTATTTTGTACAGGTATATTTGGGCTTTATTGGAAGTCCAAGGTGGGGGTCTTACACACTCTTTGGATTTATTGGAGTAATTCCACTTTTTGCAATTTTGACTTCGATGCTCGCGCAATCACTAATTGATAAAGCAAAGATTATTGATATTTTAACTGCACAATTAACATCTGGTTACGTAGAAGAACATTTACTAGCGATTGCAAAAATGACAGAAGATTCTGAGATTGCCTCATATCTTCACAGCTCTTTGCAATCCGAATTAACGGCCATTGCCCTGAAGTTAGATCAAGCTTCTCGATCTGGAAATAGAGATCAGGTTAAGAGCATTATTCAATATGCTCAAATTGTTATTGAACGTGACTTAACAGTTAACTTTCATGCAGGTGAGCATTCCCCACTTGAGAGAATTAATGCGCTGCTTGATGCTTGGCGAGGAATTGCAGAGATTAAAATTAATCTACGTGCAATTGAATTATGTGAAACGCAAGTAGTAACTGATATTTCACAAATTATTGAAGAAGCTGTCTCAGATGCAGTGCGATTTGGAAACGCTAATTCAATAACCATAAATGGAAGCGCAAGCCCAGAGCACTATTATTTTATTGTCACAGATAATGGCACTAGCAAGAATCAAGGCGGCTCTGGCTTGGGAACCATATTGCTGGATGAGATTGCTCCAAGTCTATGGAGACGTGAATTTGCCCTGGGAGGGACCAATCTCGAGGTTTGGATACCACTCAACAGGTAGCTGAAGATTGGACCCCTCCTCTCGTGGGGTATTCCCTAGTCCTGCTTACCCTTTCAGCCCTGTAATGATCGATAATTGGTGAGTTATCAGGCTCCGGTGGAGCGCTATTTACAAATCGGGGGGAGTCGATCGCGTGCCTATTATTCGTCGCAATTCACCCCATGGCGTCCAAATCGATTCTCAACCGCACGGGGACGATGGAGTTCATGTTCAGGTTTCTCATCCAACTTGGGGTTCAGCGACAGTTAAGACAAACGAAAAAAGCGGATCTACTGAACCGACTTTGGTAACACTTGAAACAGGGCTTTCGGTGGCAGGGGCTCCGAAGAAAAAGGTTGTGAATTTTCCTGACAAATTGGCGATGGAAGTCGAAGAGGTTGACGTAAAGAAAAGATTTGGTTTTGGTAGGCCAAGTAAAGAGATTTTAGTTACTGGAATTTTCCCAACTAGTTTTTTTGTTTATAACGATGCATCGGGAACACCAAGTATCGCAGTAAAAGGCGAAAGTGGTACCGAACCCAAAATCTCACTTGATGAGTTTAATGTTCGGTTGCGTGCACAAAATATTCCACTGACAGTTACCCCCGGAATTGATGGCTCGGTTGATGTTACGCATGATGATCAATCACGTGCAGTTATTGAAAAAAATGGCGAAGTACAAATCCATTCATCATCTGGAATTCAAGCAACGCGTGCGTTTACTGTAGATGACCGAATTGTTTTGCATGTTGCTGACGTAAATACCGTT
>CAIUXE010000196.1 GCA_903902965.1 uncultured Actinomycetes bacterium | reverse complement strand
GCTTGAAGAAATTTCTATGCGTGATGATGATCCAGGAGATTTAATCCACGATCTTTTCTCTGATGTTCTATACGGAGATACTCCAGTAGGTCGTCCAATTCTCGGCACCGTGCAATCAATCACAGAGATGTCGCGTACTTCAGTAAATAATTATTACAAGAAGCGTTACCAACCAGAGAATTTAGTAATTGCAGTAGCTGGAAATGTTAAACATGATGATGTAGTTGAATTAGTTAAAAAATCAATGGGTGATTTCTTAAGCACTAAAGCTCAACCAGCAAATATTCGCACCAGTGCAACAGCAAAAATAACTGGACGTGGTGAGATCGGCATCATCTACAAGAAAATCGAACAAGCAAACTTATTACTTGGTGTTCCATCCGTTGATCGCAATGACCCACGCAGATTTGCAGTAGCAGTTTTAAACTCTGCACTTGGCGGGGGAATGTCTTCACGACTTTTCCAAGAGATTCGCGAAAAACGTGGATTGGCTTATTCGGTTTACTCATCTTCGCAGCACTTTGCCGGAGCCGGGACACTCTCTTTTTATGCCGGATGCAATCCAGACAAGGCTGTTGAAGTTGCCGCAATTTTTCGTGAAGTAATGGCCGATGTGGTGGCAAATGGTCTTTCAGAGCAAGAAGTTGAGCGCGCAAAAGGCCAAGTTCGCGGGTCATTAGTGCTGGGACAAGAGGACACCGGTTCAAGAATGGTTCGAATCGGCAAGAGTGAGCTGGTTTATGGTGAAATTATGAGTATGGACCAGGTATTAGCAGAGGTAGCTAGCGTTACGCGTGAGAGTTTGTTTGAGATTTCCAAAGAGTTACTTACTCAACAACCAACTCTTGCTGTTGTTGGTCCGTTTAAAAAAGATTCTTTATTTAGAAGTGCGGTGGTGGCTTAATGGCTGCAAAAATCCGCGTAGGCGTCCTGGGTGCAAAAGGCAAGATGGGTCAGGCAGTTTTAGTTGCCATATCAGCAACTGATGATCTTGAATGCGTAGCGCAAATTGATCTTGGTGATTCACTTGATTTGCTCACAAAAAATAATGCTGAAGTAGTAATTGATTTCACTCAACCTGATTCAGTTATGGGTAATTTGGATTTCGCGATTAAAAATGGAATTCATTGTGTTGTTGGTACCACTGGATTCAATGATGAGAAGTTGGCGGAGTTAAAAAAGTTGTTATCTGCAAATCCAAAAGTTGGTGTATTGGTCGCTCCAAATTTCGGTTTAGGTGCAGTTTTAATGATGCAGTTTGCTGCAAAAGCAGCTAAATATTTTGAATCAGCAGAAATAATTGAGTTGCATCATCCAAATAAAATTGATGCGCCAAGTGGTACGGCTGCTCGCACTGCAGAGTTAATGGGGGATGCCCGCAAATCTGCTGGACTGCCAGTAATGCCAGATGCAACTGCAACCGCACTCGATGGTGCTAGGGGTAGCCAAGTAGCCGGTATCCACATTCACTCAATCAGAGCCCGTGGATTAGTCGCTCACCAAGAAGTTATTTTTGGTGCACAAGGTGAAACTTTGACTATTCGGCATGATTCATTAGATCGAAGTGGATTTATGCCTGGCGTATTAGTTGCAGTTCGTGAAGTTGGTCGTCATCCAGGATTAACTTACGGCCTCGAACATTTCTTAAACCTAGATTAAGGAGCGGAAAATATGATTACTGTTTACTCAGCCGACTGGTGTGGAGATTGTCGTCGCTCGAAGAGATTGTTAGCAAAGTTAAATGTTGAGTACAAATTAATTGATGTTGAAAGTGATTTAACTGCTGCCGACAAAGTGCGCGAGATTAATGGTGGAATGCAATCAATTCCAGTAATCGTTTTTGATGATGGAACACATTTGACTGAACCAAGTGATGCAGACTTGACCGCAAAGTTGGAATCTTTAAATTTAATTTAAATTTGGTGAATCCCGGCCGAGGTTAAAGCAGCTAAAAGTACGACTACTGGAAACGGCGCTTTGAAAAAAAGCGCAATTCCAGCAACTAGAACTCCAATTGATCTGGCATCAAAAACGATATTTTTCTCACTCCCAAGAGTTTGTACTGCAACCAGAGCTGCTAAAAGTGCAGTGGGTAAGTAGAGCGCAAACTTTTGAATTCGAGCATTTTCCAACCATGCTGCAGGAACCGCCTGGCCTAAGTACTTCAACATAAATGCAACAACACTTGTTGCGATAATTGCACTCCAAATCATTTGCGGTCACCCACAAAGGCAAAAATAAATGGGACCAAAGCGCAAGCGATTACTGGAACGCCAGGAGCTGCAAATGGAATCAACAAAGTGCACAAAAAGATGCTGATTAACGCCACTATTCGAGCGCTCTTGGAAATCAAACGTGGCCAAAGCAATCCTAAAAATGCAGCAGGGACCGCCGCATCTAATCCCCAAGCGGCTGGATCACCGAGAGCGGTTGCACCTAGTGCGCCAAGAAGTGTAAAGAGATTCCAAAATATGTAAACGCCGATTCCAGTAGCCCAAAAACCAAGCCGCATTTCGGAAAGCCCTTTGCCTTCTTGGGCTACTGAGACTGCTGTTGACTCATCAATGGTTAGTTGCGCAGCCGCAATTCGTTTAGCACCTTTGACCTGCAAAATTGGGGCCATTCGCAGGCCATAAAAAGAGTTTCGAATTCCTAGCAGTGAGGCCGCGGTGAAAGCACTTAGTGCACTACCTCCAGCGCCCAGAACTCCGACCACGGCAAACTGTGATGCGCCGGTAAAAGCTAAGAGGGATAGCACGCATGCTTGCAGTACTGAAAGATCAGCCTCAACTGCGGCAGCACCAAAAGCAATTCCGTATACGCCAACAGTTAGGGCAACGCTAAGGGAATCTCGGAGTATGGCGCGTGACACACACGTATCTTGCCCTATCGGAGGGTAGGGTCGTACTTATGGATGAGAAAAATGAGCCAATATTTCTAGATGATGTAACTGTCGAACTTGTTAAACACAGTGCGAGTGATGCTGATGTTATTTGGGCAGCTCGCGTTTCTACTTCTG
>CAIUXE010000195.1 GCA_903902965.1 uncultured Actinomycetes bacterium | reverse complement strand
GGGGTTCTGGTTATGGGCATGGCGTTGGAATGAGCCAAATAGGAGCATTAGGAATGGCTCGAGAAGGAAAGAGTGCTACTGAGATCTTGACGCACTACTACTCTGGGGTAGAAGTTGCACCAGTTGATGACTCAGCTTTTTTGCGGATAAATATCGCGGACAAAATTCAATCAGTGAGTTTTGCTAATGAATCACTTTCCACCATACCCAGTGAGCTTCAAATTTTTCCCGGCGATCTTGCCCCTGGAGTGGTTGAAACTTCTGTAGTAGCAACGACTCTGCCAGTGGGAGGTACGCTAACTTTTTCAATATTAGGCCAATCTTTAATCTCTGCAATTACTGATCCAATAACTGGTGCAACTACAGCTCTGCCACAAAGTGGCATTTGGACAATTCGCTGGAGTGGAACTACTGCTTTCCCAGGCGAAAACTCTTTGCTAAAGATGAAAGTAGGCACGACCACAAAACGTTATCGCTATGGACAGGCACAGATTAAATTAATTCCAGGAGGTTTAACTGCTGCTGCACTTATTGTGACAAATACTTTACGTTTACATGATGAGTATTTACGGGGAATCGGAGAAGTTTCATCTTCTTGGCCTAGCGCAGCTCTTCAAGCACAAGTGATAGCGGCTCGGTCATTCGGTTTAGCCAAAAAAGATGTTTTACGTAAAGCCTGTGATTGCAATTTATATTCTTCAATTCAGGATCAAAATTTTGTTGGCTGGTCAAAAGAGGTAGAAGCGGTTTACGGCAAAAAATGGGTTGAGGCGGTTTCCGTAACTCAACCTGACACTACGACTGGTTTAGCTATCTTGTATAAAGGAAAACCAATTTTTGCTTACTATGCATCTTCAACAGGTGGCGTAACTGAAAATGTACAAGATGTCTGGGGAACTCCAGTCCCATATCTTTTGTCGGTGCCAGATCCGTGGAGTTTAGATTCAACTCTTAATCCTTCATATAGCAGTTGGGTGCGATCGATTTCTCAGGCGAATATGGCGAAAGCTTTTAACTTGCCAGATGTTGCCAGGTATGAAGTTACAGCACGGACTGGTGGAGGTGCGGTAAAAAGTATTTCTGCATTCAGCACAAATGGAAAAAGTACTCAGTTAACAGGTGAAAAGTTTAGATCGTTATTGAAATTGCCTTCAGCTTGGATCCAATTAAATGCCAAATTAATTAGTACAGATTCATTAGATGAGATAGCAATTTCCATAGCTAAGAATTTTTGGACTACTTCCCAGAGTGCAATTCTTGTTAATGTTGAAGCAGAGCCTCAAATTGCAGTATCAGCGTCAGCTTTTGCCAACTCTCAAAAAGCTCCATTATTTGTAACTACTGGGCGAAAATTAAGTGAAGCAACAATTGCTGATCTGAAACGTAGAAAGATTAAAAAAGTAACATTCGTAGGAACCCTTAATGAGCTTCCAACAAAATCAACCATTAAGAAAATCGGACTAGACCCAACTTTCATTACTGGCGTGGACTTTGAAAGCATTGCCCTTACCCTTGGACAAAAAATGACTGGTAACCCGCTAATCGTTTTTAATGAAGAAAGTGATTGGTTGGCAACGCAGTCGAATACTTTGCTATCAGCAAATGCACCAATTATTTGGCAATCTTTTGAAAAGGAAAGCAAGGCAGTTTTACAATTTTTGGCTAAGCGGAAAAATTCCGGCATTTACCCAAATCAGGTAGTGGACAATCCTGCACCGAGCAAAGTGGTAATTACCCGTTCTTTAGGAGCGGCAATTTTGAGTGGTGTTTGGCGTTCACCAATTGTGGTTTTAGGTTCTGAGATTACTGATGAGCAAAGTGTTGAGATCGTCCGCGATATTTTAAATTTATATCCAACCATTGCAGCTGTAACAATTATCGGCTCAGATATTCCAGCGAATCTTTATGCTGGGATTAATTAATTCGCGTGCAGTACAGAGTTTAAGCCGCCCCAAGTTCCGGTTCGCGGAATTACTTCAAGACCACCACTTTGTGAATTACGGCGGAATAGCAACCCATGCGCACCAGATAGTTCTCGAGCTTTAACAATCTGCCCATCTGGAAGTAAAACTTTTGAAGCAGCTGTGATGTAAGTACCAGATTCAATTACGCAGTTATCGCCAAGCGAAATTCCCAATCCAGAATTGGCGCCAAGCAGGCAGCCTTTTCCGATTGAGATAACTTCTTTACCGCCACCACTAAGTGTTCCCATGATGGATGCTCCGCCGCCAACATCAGATCCATCACCAACAACAACTCCAGCAGAGATGCGACCTTCAACCATTGAAGTTCCAAGAGTTCCAGCGTTAAAGTTAATAAACCCTTCATGCATGACGGTTGTTCCACTTGCAAGGTGTGCACCAAGGCGAACTCGATCAGCATCAGCGATGCGAACACCAGTAGGCATGACGTAATCAACCATCCGCGGGAATTTATCTACGCCATAAACAATTACTGGGCCACGGGCGAGCATTCGCATCCGCGTCATTTCAAAATCATTATTTTCACAAGGTCCTTG
The DNA here is from genome assembly GCA_903902965.1 of uncultured Actinomycetes bacterium. Taxonomy (GTDB): domain Bacteria; phylum Actinomycetota; class Actinomycetes; order Nanopelagicales; family Nanopelagicaceae; genus UBA3012. The sequence continues at coordinate 12,157 of CAIUXE010000195.1, read as the reverse complement.
CGAAGTCCAAACGACATTAGCAAGCAATGGAAATATTCCATCAAGTGCCAGTCCATGTGGCGCAACTAAGCGATGTGAAATTAAGTGCAGACGCAGATAAACATCTTCTGTTGACTTAGGGGGAGTCGCTAAATCAATTTCAATTTCAATAACCTTTTTAGTAATTCCACGAATCTCGTCAGGAGTTGCTAATAGTTGCAGCGCCGATTTAATTTGTTCGTTTTTATTCAAAGGACCAAGAGTTGGCGCTGGGTACCAAACATCCAGCGTTGCGCCTGAGCTAGCAATCGTGGCAATACCAATTCCGGAACCCGTCTTATTCATGGGGCAAACGCTACCGCTTTCCCCCTATCCTGAGCGGATGCGAATCTGTGTTTACTGTTCCGCGTCAGAAGCCATCGATGATAAGTACGTCGACTTGGCTCGCGCTTTGGGGGAAGCTATTGCAAAAAGAGGGTGGAGTTTAGTTTGGGGTGGCGGCCAGATTTCGATGATGGGCGCTGTTTCACGTGCATGCAGAGAAGCAGGAGGCCGAACAGTAGGAGTAATTCCTAAAAAATTAGCTGATATTGAATTTGCGGATCGTCATTCTGATGAACTGCACGTTGTAGATGGCATGCGGGTAAGAAAAGCGATGATGGATGATTTTTCTGATGCATTCATTACTTTGCCAGGCGGTGCTGGAACGATGGAAGAGTTTTTTGAAATTTGGGTTGGCAAAACTTTAGGTTTCAGCGAAAAGCCCTTAATCATTTTAGATCCAACAGATTTTTATGCCCCGCTATCTGTTTTTTTAACTCACTTAGAAAGTGAAAAATTCTTGAAGCCACACCAACTCGAAGCATTAATATGGACAAAAACGATTGATGATGCACTAGACGCATGCATTAAGAAAATCTAATAGATGTTAGCCGACTTACGTGTCTTGCAAAATTACGCAGGTTTCACCAAATTGATTTGTGCGCGATTAATATCTAATTTCGGAAATGGGTTCATGCCTATTGCGCTTTCCTTTGGAATTCTTGCTTTACCCGGCGGAAGTGCATCTGATGTAAGTCTGGTGCTCGGCGTGCAATTAGCGCCGGTAATCGCATTTATGATTTTTGGTGGTGTGGCTGGGGATCGCTTCAAACGAAATCAGATAGTTGGCGGCTCAGACATCATTGGAAGTCTATTTGTTTTTCTAAGTGCGGCATCTTTTATTTTCGGCTTTACCTCAATTGCACTTTTATGTTTTGTTGGATTTTGTTTTGGCGTTTTGAATGCTTTTTGGTGGCCCGCATTTTCGGGGATGCTTCCAGAGATTCTTCCAAAAGAATTATTGCAAAAAGGAAATGCAATTAATGGCTTGCTAGCAAATTTTGGATACATATCTGGATCTTTAGTAGCGGGAATCCTGGTCGCATCATTTGGAGCGGGCTGGGCGATTTTGATTGATGGGATTTCTTTTTTGATTGCTGGCATTCTCGTTTGGAGTATTGCTTTACCAAAAATTCCCACAGGCGAAAATGAAAAATCCCCAGCTATGTGGCGTGAGTTACGTGAAGGTTGGAGTGAATTCATTTCTCGGAAATGGGTTGTAGTAGTTGTAATTGCATTTAGCTTCGTCAATCTCGCTTATGAGGCAACGCTAGGAGTCCTTGGGCCAATAGCTACTAAAGAACACAATGGCGGACCAAAAGAGTGGTCATGGGTAATAGCCGCAATCACATTAGGAATGATCGTTGGGGGAGTCCTGGCACTAAGAATCCACTTTAGTCGTCCACTGTTGGTTGGCATTTTGCCGGAAATATTTGTTGGAGTTTGGATATTCATGATTGGAGTTCCAAATCAACTTATTGCAACTCTGATGGTGGCATTTGCAACTGGAATTTCAATTGAAATCTTTTATGTCGCATGGAGTACTTCTATGCAACAACATATTCCGAGTGAATCATATTCACGCGTTATTTCTTATGACGCAATTGGATCATATGCACTAGCGCCAATTGGGTTAGTTATAATCGGGCCAATCATTGAAGCGATTGGTGTTGTCCAAACTTCTCGATTACTTGCGCTGATGACGGTCGTAGCCGTAATTACACCAATTACATTCAGAGAGGTCAGGAATTTAAGAAATGCTTCTTAAATTAACAGTAGAGATTGCTGCACCAGTTGATGATGTTTGGAACAAAATGGTTGATTGGGAGAGCCAAGGCACTTGGATGTTGGCCACCGATGTCGTGCTGGAGCATAAGACTGATGGAGTAGGTACCAAGATCGCGGCATTTACTGGAATATTTCCGAAACGAAAATTATTTGGCATTTTGGACACAATGGAAGTTAATTTGTGGCAACCGCCAAATCGCTGCGATGTGATCCATACCGGCCGCTGGTTACGTGGCAGTGGAACTTTTGAGTTGCAAGAAATCTCGCCCATTTTGACCAGGTTTAATTGGAGCGAAGATCTTGATGGGTGGTATCTGCCATTTTTAGCGCCATCCTTATTATTTGGTGTGAAACTCTCGCTCAAACGGTTTGCAGCCTCTTTCTAAACCCTATAGGCGGTACCTTTTAGCCTATGAGCACTTTGGTACAGGTGATTGCTGAGCTCCCTGAGGAGGAGCGGGTTGTGCTCACCCTGTTCTACTTGCGCAGCAAAACCCTCAATGAGATCGCTGGGCTGCTTCAAGTCCCAGAAAGTGCCGTGGCTGCCGTCTTAACCTCGGGCCGCACCCGTCTGACCAGCACTCTTGTCCTATCAGGGCTAGATTCCCAGCGCTAATTTCCCACGACCGCCCAATCTGCGAGATAATTGTCCACACGGTAAGTCCGGGTCGGATTAGGCAGCGGGAGGTCGAAGATGGCAGCGATGAAACCGCGTACGGGCGATGGCCCAATGGAGTGCACCAAGGAAAACCGTTCACTTGTTATGCGCCTACCTCTTGAAGGTGGCGGAAGGTTAGTTGTGGAATTAAATGCTGACGAAGCTACCCGTTTGGCAGAAGTTCTTGCTGGAGCGGTTGCATTAGTTAAGAAGTAGTTTTAATCCTGTTTACTTGAGAATTTTCTTAGCATCGCTATTCCAAGAAATCCCGAAATTAAAGCCGCTACCAATAATGCAAATTTAACATCAGCAATTGCACTTTGATTTGTGAACGCTATTTTCGCGACAAAGAGTGAAACAGTTAATCCCATTCCAGCAAGTGCGCCAGCCCCTGCAATCTCTTTAAATGATAAAGCAGCAGGTAACTTTGCAATTCCTAATTTAACTGCCGCCCAAGCAAAAAATGTAATTCCAGCGACTTTTCCAATCACACGCCCAATAACAATTCCAATTACTACTGGCGTTGAAAGCATTTGATCTATATTTGCCACATCAATTTGGATTCCTATATTTGCAAGAGCAAACAACGGAATTACGATAAATGCACTCCAGGGATGAATAATTTTAATCAATTTTTCCGTGGTAAATCTGCCACGGAGCGGGATTATCCACGCCAGAACTACAGCCCCAATTGAGGAAGCAATTTTTACCAGGCTGACTCCATCGCTATAGAAAATCCCTAAGACTAAAATTGATCCAAGATCATCGGCGATAGCAAGTGTTAGCAAGAAAACTTTTAATGAGGTATCAATTCGATCACCGAGAAGCGCAAGCGCTCCTAGTGCAAGAGCAATATCTGTAGCCATTGGAATTGCCCAGCCGTTTGAGGTGGCTGATCCTGAATTAAAGATTGCGAAAATTAATGCGGGAGTTACCATTCCCCCAATAGCGGCAATAATCGGAAGTGCTGCGGATTTAGGATCACGGAATTGGCCAGATCTTGCTTCTTGGCGGATTTCTAAGCCAACTAAAAAGAAAAATATCGCCATCAAGCCTTCATTGATAAAAGCTTCGTATTCATGCCAAAAAGTTAAGTAACCGGCACTCCAGGGGGAGTTCGCCGCGATGAGCGCGATTAATGCCGCTATGAGTAAGAAAACTCCGCCAGAACTCTCAGTACGAAAGAAGGCTCTGAAGGTGTTGATTGAGTTTGAGAATTCTCTCGCTGCAGCCACTTTCTAACTCTATCTAAATGCCACCCTCGACTGCTGATCTTCGCTAGCGTTGGAGCATGTTGGCCCCCGCTCTGACTAATTTAGATATTAGTCATGCCCAAATTCTGGCTTTGCCAACTGAACAATTAACAGGTCAAGCAAATCTTTTTAAGCAAATTTCAAAAGAGTTTGAAATCTCAATTGATGCTGAAATTAAGAAAAGTGAGCACGGTGGAAAGGTTGGGGAAATTACCGAACTTTCTGTCAGTAGTAAGAAATACCCAAAGTTAGAAAAAATCTATTTTGTCGGAATTGGCAAAGCTACTCCTGCAGATTTTGCAAAAGCAGGTGCCGCATTAGGTCGCAAAGTCAGGGCAAGCGAAAAAGTATTGCTAAGTGCTTGCGCTTCAGGATCCCACGGGCAACAAAGACATTTGATAAGTGCTGGTCTTGCAAATTACTCGTGGCATTTAAAAACTGGGGCCGCTGCAAAAGTAAAAGTTCCGACTATCGGTGTTTTTGGGATGTCGGCGGAAGATTTAGCCGGCGCGAAAAGTATTTTGAGCTCAGTTTGGTTAACCAGAGATTTGATTCACACTCCCGCAAATCTGAAAAGTCCGCAATGGATGGCAAAGCAAGCAAAGAGCGCGCTTTCGCGAAGTGAAATTGAAATCAAAGTACATACCGGGAATGATTTATCAAAATTTGGTGGATTGCGAGCAGTAGGAAACTCATCTCCAAAACGCCCACCTGTGATGATTGAACTTTTCTACAACAAAGGCAAACGAAAAGTTCCACATGTAGTTTTAGTAGGTAAAGGAATTATGTTTGACACTGGCGGCGTTTCATTGAAGCGCCCTTACGACACCATGGTTGCCATGAAAAGTGACATGGCAGGAGCTGCGGCGATAATCGGAGCAATGAAAGCTATTGCTGCACTTGGGTTAGATGTGCGAGTAACCGGCTTACTAATGTGTGCCGAAAATTTACTTTCAGCCACATCGCAAAGACCATCAGATGTCATCACGCATTATGGTGGAACTACTGTCGAAGTTAGAAATACAGATGCAGAGGGACGTTTAGTTTTAGCTGATGGCCTTGCGTACGCAAATGCCAAATTAAAACCCGATTATTTGTTAGATATTGCAACTCTTACTGGAGCCGCAACACTAGGTCTTGGCCGCCAACATGGAGCGATGTACACCCGTGATCAAAAGCTGGCGAAACAGTTACAAGAGATTGGTGAAAAATCAGGAGATCGAGTTTGGCATATGCCACTGGTTGACGATTACATTCCATCACTTGCATCCCCGATTGCTGACTTCAATCATTTGGGAGATAAACCACACGTCTCTGGTGGCTCAATTACTGCAGCACTTTTCTTGGAACATTTTGCTGGCGATAGCCGTTGGGTGCATCTTGATATTGCTGGAACTGCCCGCTCGGAAATAGATGCTGGCGAAAATGTTAAAGGTGGAACTGGCTTTGGAGTGCGATTGCTTGTCGAATGGATTAGTTCCTTATGAAAATTGAGCAGATGCATACATTTGCAGAAAGTTTCATAACTGAGGATGAAGTTATTCAAGAAGCTCGTGCACGAGGAGTCGAATTAGGCAGTAATGAAACCTCAACCGGGACTGGTGCAACTTTAAAATTTCTAGCAGCAGCCTTGCAATCTAAAGCAATTGTTGAAGTTGGTTGTGGAAGTGCAGTGGGCACCTTATGGCTCTTGCGCGGGTGCGATGAGAATTCCGTAATTACATCGATAGATGCAGAGGCTGAACATTTGCAAATGGCACGTGCGGCGTTGGAAGATGAAGATGTTGTTCCAAGTCGAGTGCGCCTCATTAATGGGGAAGGTTCTGAGATTTTACGCAGGCTTACTGATGAGGGTTATGACATGGTCGTGCTTCGCGAAATTGGGAGCGAACATTTAGTTGAGGATGCATACCGAATTTTGCGCCCCGGTGGTGCACTAGTGATTGACCATGCAATGCGCGATGGAAAAGTTGCGGACCTGTCTCAGCGCGACGAGGTGACCGTTTCACTTCGCGAGGCGATCCGTGGAATTCGCAGTGACCGGGAGCGTTGGCTGACTCTCTTGCTTCCAGTTGGGGATGGGCTGCTAGTTGCCCTGAAAGCACCCAGCAAACTCTCATGATTTTTTAGTTTTTCTCCCCAATTATTACCCTAAGTTCAAATTTAATGAGATTAGTTAGGAGCTTCAAATGAGTGAACCAGGTTGGTGGTCGACACCGAGCAACTCGAATTCAGGTGCGGAAAACCCTGAAGTACCCCGTTCATTTACTGCACCACAAAACAATGTGATTAATGCACTGCCGGGAAAGTATGAGAGTAATTTTTTACAGCCACCACGATCTTCGCGTAAGCGAAAGGGTTACATACCATTTAATGTTGCAGTAACGATGGCCGTTATCGCCGGAGCAATTGGTGGTGTGATTGGGAACGCAGGTGGTGGATCTCTTTTAGATGCAGGCGCAAAATTTGTTTCGGTAAATAATTCAATCGAGCGGGCTCCTGATTCAATTTCGGCATTAGCCGCAAAAGTTTTGCCTTCAGTGGTTTCAATTTCTACACGTAACGGTACAGAGGGTGGAACAGGAACTGGATTTGTAATTCGATCAGATGGATATTTATTAACAAACAATCACGTGGTCGAAGGCGTAGTCGGAGGTGGTTCTCTGAGAGTTTCATTTAACAACGGGAAAACTGTCAATGGAAAAATAGTAGGGACAGATGCTGCATACGATTTAGCAGTTATCAAAGTTGACTTAAAAAATCTAACTGCATTGCAATTTGGAGATAGCGACAAAGTCCTAGTTGGAGATAGCGTCATTGCCATTGGTTCGCCACTTGGTTTGGCAGGAACTGTTACATCAGGAATCATTAGTGCAAAAGACCGTGCGGTAACAGCTGGAAGCGGAACTAGCGAAGGCTCATTTATAAATGCATTACAAACTGATGCCGCAATTAATCCCGGAAATTCGGGCGGTCCACTAGTTGATAAATCAGGCGCAGTGATTGGCGTAAATTCCGCGATAGCGACTTTAGATTCAACTTCATCTCAAACTGGATCAATTGGACTTGGATTTGCGATTCCTATTAACCAAGCACGTCGCACGGCTGAGCAATTAATTACGACTGGTAAATCCTCGCACCCAGTTATCGGAGTATCTCTTGATACTAGGTATTCAGGTGGTGGTGCACGCATTGCACAAGTCTTAGCTGGAAGTCCAGCTGCCAAAGCCGGGATTGTTGTGGGAGATACCATCGTTGGAATTGATGGCAAAAGTGTTGATACTGCTGATGAATTAATTGTGGCAGTCCGAGCCAAACAACCAGGTGATTCAGTGAAATTGTTGTTATTAGCAAATGGCAGCAAACGGACTGTTTCAGTCGTTTTGGCAGCTTCTTCGGAATAAGGATTAAGATGGCGCCATGTTCGATATTGGTGCCGGTGAGATTTTGGGTCTTGGCGTAGTGGCACTGTTACTCCTTGGCCCAAAACGTTTGCCAACTTTTGCTTCTGATGCGGCTAAATTTCTGCACAAAGTAAAAGGATTTACGTCAAATGCAACTGCTGAATTGCGCGAAAATCTTGGGCCGGGATTTGAAAATATAGATATCGCAGATCTAAATCCAAAAACTTTTATTCGAAAGCAAATGGATTCAGTTTTAGATGAAACTAATGAGAGTGACAAGCCGGTCAATAGCGCAAAATTAGATCCAGAAGCACCGTAATCAATGTCAGAATCAGTAATTGAGTTAATTAATCTTGCCTTAAACAAAGTGATTGATCCTGAACTTCACAAACCACTTCCTGAATTAGGAATGGTCAAAAGCGTCGCATTCAAAGATGGTATCGCTCAAATCGAAATTTACTTAACAATTTCCGGCTGCCCTATGAAAGACCGAATTTTTAGCGAGATTCAAAAGGCACTCGCAGATGTTCCAGAAGTTACTGAAGTTGGAGTTAAGTACGATGTAATGAATGAAGCACAGCGGGAAAATGTAAAAAAGATTATTCGTGGTGGAGCGCCAGAGCGGGTAATTACTTTTGCGCAACCTTCATCACTTACTCGAGTTTTTGGAATTGCGTCTGGAAAAGGTGGAGTTGGCAAATCTTCATTAACTGCCAATCTTGCTGTGGCTTTAGCTCAACGTGGACAAACTGTTGGAATTTTAGATGCCGATGTTTATGGGCACTCCATCCCAAGATTACTTGGAATGCTTGGTGCGAGACCTACAGCTATTGATAGCACCACCTTTATTCCACCTGAGAATTATGGAATTCGGGTTGCCTCAATGGAGATGTTTAAGCCAGAACGTGATGATGCGGTTGCCTACCGCGGCCCGATGTTGCATAAAGTTTTGGAACAATTATTAGCTGATGCATATTGGGGAGATTTGGATTTCTTGTTACTTGATCTTCCACCAGGCACTGGTGATGTCGCAATTTCACTCGGACAATTAATTCCATCATCTGAAATTATTGTGATCACAACACCTCAAGTTGCCGCAGCCGAAGTCGCCGAACGCGCTGGAAGAATTGCGCATCAGTTAAAGCAACATATTGCTGGCGTTGTTGAAAATATGTCTCCATCGCCATTGATTCCAGGTGGACCTGTAGTTGAGTTATTTGGCAGCGGTGGAGGAGCCGAGAGCGCACGCAGACTTTCACTTCTAACTGGTTTTGATGTGCCTTTGTTGGCTCAAATTCCATTTGATTCACGACTTGGTGCCGGTGGAGATAGTGGAAAGCCAATAGCGTTGGGTGAACCAGAAACTCCAGCAGCACATGCGATTTATCAATTAGCAGATGCATTATTAAAACGAAATAAAACTCTTGCAGGTAAGCCACTTCCACTATTTACAAAGTGATTTATTCTTTTTCTTGAGTCTCTTTAATTTCAGCAAGTAAGTCACGAATTTCACCGCGAATAAAATCACGAGTTGCCACATCATTTAGCGCTGTACGTAAAGAAGCGATTTCACGAGTGATGTATTCGGTATCTGCCAAGTTGCGCTCGTCACGAGCACGATCCTCAGCAAATTGAATGCGATCGCGGTCGGTCTGGCGATTTTGAGCAAGCAAAATAAGAGGTGCTGCATATGAAGCTTGCAGCGACAAAATTAAAGTTAAGAAAATAAATGGGTAGTCATCAAATCGAAGTTGAGTAGGAGCAAGTGAATTCCAGAGCACCCAAGAAAGCACAAATACACTCATGTAGACCAAGAAATTTGCGGTGCCAAGGAAACGCGCAAATCGCTCTGAAAGCACACCAAAAGCTTCAGAGTTAAATCCAAATCGGAAAGAGCGCTTCATCGAGCGCGGCAAGTCCAGACGATTGCTCATGAGAGAGTCTCCGTTCTTCCCGTCAAGTGACCTTCATTTGCATTACGCCAGTTTTCAGGGAGTAAATGGTCGAGGACGTCATCCACTGTCACAACTCCAAGCAACCGATCATTTGAATCGATAATTGGAACTGCAACTAAGTTGTATGTAGCAAAGTAAGAAGAAATTTCAGCGAGGTTTTTATCAGCTGAAAGTGCTTCGTTTTCAGTATCAATTACAGCACCTAGCAAAGTTGCTGGAGGTTCGCGCAACAAACGTTGGAAATGTGCAATGCCCAGGAACTTTCCAGTAGGGGTCTCATAAGGAGCACGGGTAACATAAATTTGAGATGCAAGAGCCGGAGTAATCTCATTCTCTCGAAGTGCAGCAAGTGCTTCAGCTACAGTGTTATCCGCAGCAAGAATGATTGGTTCGGTCGTCATCATTCCACCAGCTGAATAATCTTCGTATGTCATCAGACGGCGCACATCTTCAGCATCTTCTGGTTCCATTAACTGCAAAAGAGTCTCTGCTTTTTCACTACCAACTTCGCGCAAAAGGTCGGCGGCATCATCTGGATCCATCTCACCGAGTACATCTGCAGCACGCTCACCTTCTAATTGAGCAATAAGAGCTACTCGCTCTTCCTCGTTCATTTCCTCGAGCACGTCAGCAAGACGCTCATCATCAAGAGCCCGGGCTACTTCAATCCGGCGGTGCATAGAAAGATTTTGCAGTGCGCTTGCAAGATCAGCAGCATGCAAAGAAGCAAGAGTGGAAAGTAAGTTTGAAACACCGCGATCTGTTTCAGAGATTGTGAAATCTGAAACCTCGCTCCAATCCAAAGTCATGCTTGGACCGCGTCGGCGAAGTCCAGAATGTTTGCGTGAGACAGAAACTTTGTTTAGCAACCAATCACCACGTCGGTTTTGTTCCATTGCAATATCTTCAATTACAACGCGCTCACCAGTTTCAGTTAAATTAATTGCTCGATCTAAAAACTCACCTAAAACGAGAAGCTCACCTGGACGTTGTTGAAAACGGCGCACATTTAGCAAACCGGTAATAACAACAGTTCCTGGGTCGATTGAAGTAACCCGAGTAATTGGAATAAAGATTCGGCGACGTGGTGGAACCTCAACAATTAAACCCAAAATACGTGGAGCTGAACCTGTTTGTAGGGTCGCGATTGCATCGCGCACCTTTCCGACTTGATCTCCGGCAGGGTCAAAAACTGCCGTTCCGGATAGGCGGGCGATAAAGACTCGATTAATTCGATTCGTTACATTCATTGCGCCGCTCATAAGGCTAAGGGTACCCGCTAGGGTCAGTCTCATGTCTGCCCCAGAGATCGCCACCAGCGGCGCTAAAGGTATAAAACCTGCCGATATTGGCCGTTTAATTGTTGGGATTTTTGGCATCGGCACATCGGGCCCATTGATTGCACTAGGCCAGATGGCAGTTCCAGTTGCGATTTTTTGGCGCAATTTAGGCGGCGCACTTTTCTCACTTCCATTTGCATTGAAGAGTGGCGAATGGCGCAAGATGAGTCGAAATGCATGGCTTTGGTCAGCAATCGCTGGCGTATTTCTTGCTCTGCACTTCATCTGTTTTTTTGCATCTATGCGATTAACAAGTGTTGCAAGCGGTGTAGCCATAACTGCGGTGCAGCCGATATTTGCTGCAATCTGGGTTCGCATGCGCGGAGCTCAAGTAGCCATGCAAGTTTGGCTTGGTATGGGCATATCGATGGTTGGCGTTTTAATAATTACTGGAATTGATTGGCAGTTATCAACCAGAGCTGTAGTCGGGGATTTAGTTGCTTTGCTTGGAGCAGCATTATCAGCTGCTTATGTGATTGCCGGCGGACATGTACTTCGCGAAATTTCTACTACAACCTACACAACAGTTTGCTATTTTATTTGTGCTGCAACTTGTTTTGTGGTGGTGCTATTTACTGATGCTCCGATTATTGATTATTCAACTCGTGAGTGGATGCTAGTTTTGGGTTTAATAGTAGGAGCTCAAATTTTGGGACACACAATGTTCAATCAGGTATTGCAAAGAGTTTCACCAACTGTTGTTTCTTTGATTGTATTTTTTGAACTTCCTGTCGGCGCTTTATTAGCAGTTTGGTGGTTAGACCAAGTTCCGCCTGCCGGAGTAATCCCAGGCCTGCTTTTGTTGTTAATTGGGTCCGGATTTGTGGCTACAAAATCCGCTTCCCTGCAAGTTGACCAGGTGCAGAAAAATGATTGATTTACATACACATACAACCGCTAGTGACGGAACAGATAAACCTTTTGAGATGTTGGCAAATGCACGAAAAGCTGGATTAACCATGGTTGCAATGACCGATCATGACTCCACTGAAGGATGGCGTGAAGTTAGAGCTCAACGCGATCATATTCCAGCCGGGCTAACCATTATTCCGGGTGCGGAAGTTTCCACTCGTACGCAATTGGGAATGAGTGTTCACATAGTTGGACTTTTATTTGATGCAAAAAATGAACAACTCGCTAAATTGTTATCAGATACTCGCGATGATCGAATTCCGCGCATGGAAAAAATGGTCGAAAAGTTGCAAGCGGCGGGTTATCAAGTCTCGATGCAAGATGTTGAAGAAGTTAAAACTGCTGGCGCCACACTTGGTCGCCCCCATCTAGCTGATGCATTAATTAAAAATGGAATTGTGGCTTCGCGCGACGAAGCATTTGCAGAGTTGTTACATAACAACTCCCAATTTTATGTTTCACACTGGGCCCCATCTCCTGTTGAAGC
>CAIUXE010000194.1 GCA_903902965.1 uncultured Actinomycetes bacterium | reverse complement strand
GGTCGTGCATTAATTCCATCATTCCTTGCATTTTCAGTAACTGGATTGCTAGAGCAACATTTCGGAAAACTTGTTGATTACGATTTCACCGCATCAATGGAAGAAGATCTCGACAAAATTGCATTGGGTGAAGAAGATCGAGTCTCTTGGTTAAAGCGCTTTTTCTTCGGACACGATGGAATGCCGGGCCTTGCTGCTCTGACAGATGACTTAGAAGCAATTGATGCGCGCGAAGTTAATACGATGGCATTAGGTGAAGGAATTGAAATTCGCGTTGGACGTTACGGCGCATATTTGCAACGTGGAGAAGGCGATGCCCGTGAATTAACAAATATTCCCGAGGAGATGGCGCCAGACGAGTTAGATCTTGCAAAAGCTCTAGAACTTTTTGCGCGTCCATCTGGCGAGCGAGTTGTTGGCACCGATCCAGGAACGGGATTGTCATTACTTGCTAAGACCGGCCGCTTTGGTCCATATGTAACTGAGGTACTTCCAGAAGATACGCCAAAAGTAAAAGGCAAAGCTCCGAAAGGTAAAACCGCTTCTTTATTTTCAACTATGTCTGTTGCGACTGTGACTCTTGAAGAAGCTTTGCAATTACTTTCACTCCCACGAACAGTTGGAGTTGATCCAACAACTTCTGAAACTATTACTGCACAAAATGGACCATATGGTCCGTACTTGCGACGTGGTGAAAAAGATTCGCGCCAGCTGGCAAATGAAGATGAGATTTTTACTTGCGATATCCCACGGGCCGTTGAGTTATTTGCTCAACCAAAACGACGTGGACGCGGAGCCGCTAAAGGCCCACTTAAGGAACTTGGTTTGGATCCAGTTACTGGCCGGCCATTGGTTGTTAAAGATGGCAAATTTGGAATGTATGTGACCGATGGCGAAACAAATGCCGGCTTGCGACGTGGAGATTTAGTCGAACAGTTGACACTTGATCGTGGCATGGAATTATTGGCAGAACGTCGCGCCCGCGCCGATCAAGAGTAGGGTCACCGATATGAGTACTGCCCTTCAGGGCGATATTCGCGGAGTTCTCGCGATCAAGCCCTTTCGTCGCTTATGGCAAGCGATGGCTCTCTCAAGTTTGGGCGATTGGTTGGGCTTGCTTGCGACCACGGCCCTTGCACAACAATTAGCCGGAGATAATTATGCAAAAGCAAACTTTGCTATTGCCGGTGTATTTATCGTTCGCTTACTTCCTGCGGTGGTCCTCGGTCCCTTCGCGGGAGTAATTGCAGATCGATTTGATAGACGTCGGATGATGGTGTTGTGCGACATATTACGTTGTGCGCTCTTTATTTCAATTCCAGTGGTTGGAAATTATCTGTGGCTCTACATCGCCACTGTTTTAATTGAATCAGTATCACTTTTTTGGTCACCTGCCAAAGAAGCATCAGTACCCAACTTGGTACCAAGACATCACCTCGAAGGAGCAAATCAAGTTTCTTTGCTTGCTGCTTACGGCAGTGCTCCGATTGCAGCGATTCTCTTTTCCGCACTTGCTATTTTCAATAGTGCACTCGCCTCATCTATTCCATTTTTTAAAGCAAACCCAGTGCATATGGCACTTTATTTGAATGCGGCGACTTTTGCGTTTAGTGCTTTTACTATTTATCAATTAACCGAACTTCCAAAAGGTCCAGCTGCTAAAGGTGAAGTTCAAACCAGCGTTATGCGCTCACTTATTGATGGATGGAAATTTGTTGGATCAAATAAGGCGATCCGAGGATTAGTTCTTGGAATGCTCGGAGCTTTTGTAGCGGCTGGAGCAGTAGTTGGCCTTGCTCGAATTTTTGTTGGAGACCTCGGAGGCGGAGAAGCTGCCTATGGAATTCTCTTTGGATCGGTTTTCCTTGGTTTAGCAGTCGGAATTGCCGG
>CAIUXE010000193.1 GCA_903902965.1 uncultured Actinomycetes bacterium | reverse complement strand
TTCGGATATTTCGAAGCCAGCAGATCAGAAGAAATTTCCAAATTCTAATGTGCAATCAAGTGGCCATAATGGCTAAAGAGAGCGGGCGTAAATTAATCGCCCAAAATAAAAAAGCACGTCACGATTATTCGATCGAAGATGTATATGAGTGTGGCGTTGTGTTAACGGGTACTGAAGTTAAGTCACTTCGTGCTGGACGCGCATCTTTGGTTGATGGCTTTGCAACTTTCACGGAAGACGAATTATTTCTACAAGGCGTGCACATACCCGAATACTTTGAAGGGTCTTGGAATAACCACACGCCTCGTCGTGAGCGCAAACTTTTGTTACATAAGCGCGAGTTAAGTAAGTTGCATGCAATTGTTAAAGAAGGTGGACTTACTTTGATTCCACTTTCACTTTATTTTAAAGACGGTAAAGCTAAAGTTGAATTGGCTCTCGCGCGTGGAAAGAAATCACATGACAAACGACAAGCTTTGAAAGAACGTGAAGCCGGCCGTGAAATTGCTAGATCTATGGGTACCAATCGAAGCGGTGAATAGTTATTATGTATGTAAAAAGTCTTTTAAAAAATTCATTAACCACAAACATTTTGTCTAACAATTCTCAGATTTTGAATGATAAGGTTTCACGGGAAATTGATGAGTCTGAACTCGTTTACGTTCAATAAGTCTAAGGATTTCTATTGAAAAGAATAATCATTTTTCTTTCGCTACTACTTGTTGCTTTGACGTCTACTTCTAGCGCAAATGGTGCGGATGCAACTACTGTGGATCCAGTCCAAATTATGGAAAAGCTGAAACCTACTTCGAGTGCTCGGGGCATCGTTTTTGTTGAAAATGCCGCTGCTTTTAACCCCATTGGATTAATTAAATATTCACACATTCCCTTTTTTAAATCAGATGGAAGTATTGAACCAAGCGATTTTTGGAACTTCAAAAAATGTTCGAATTGGACAGACAGTAATTGTCCAATCAAAAGTGGCTATCAGGTCGAAGGCAGAGTTTTTCTAGGAACTTGCTTAAATGAAATAGAACTGGGGTGTATTGAATCTTTCAAAGTCTTCAATTCCCTCGGTGCTGGCAAGAAACTAACTCTTATCGAAAAATCCTATGGTTCTACGATTGACACCCCGCAAGATTTGAATTTAGGAATCCCAAGATCTTCTTCGCCGACGGTTTATCAGAGCGAAGAAGGTAATTTCTATGCTGTGCGTGCATGGTTGGATGTTGTGATTATGGGAACTCAGCAGCCAATTTACAAATTTGATGCGGACATAACACCGGTCACAAAAGATTCCGATCTTTCAATATCTTTACCGAGCGTCGTAAACTTTGTTAACCCTCTGACGGGACTTGGAGGTGTAGGCGTAACTTCAAGCAAGCCAGGATGCATCGCAATCGATGTAGGGATTTGTTATAAAGCGAAGTTTTCCGGTCACGAATATAAGTACTTACTCTCAGTGCGTGTACCTAGAACGGTGAGCGGTTGGCTTCGCGCGCGAGTTGCCGATGCTGATTTCGATGTTCAACTTAAAAATGTAAATTCTCAAGTGGTAACGGTGACCGCTAAACCAGTGAAGATACCAATAGCTGGTGGCTGGGTTAAATACTCAGAATTACCGAATGGATTCATTGAAAAGTTATGGCCATCTGGGGGTTACGATTCAAACCCAACTTCGTCTTACTATTTGATGGCAAATCCATCACAGGGTGAGCGGGGATTTGAAGAATATTCTGCCTGGAGTCCTTATTTGAAAGAAAAAGCAATTACCTCCGTGTCAAGCTGGTCTTTCGGTACAAACATGGGGGGCTCAGATCAATCATGTTTAAATATTCCAGGTGGAATTTCAGGATTTGTTGCATCAAATGCATCTGTTTATTCAAGCAAGCCGCCACAATGGGATGCAGCCAATTCCACACTTGCTTTTAAAGTTGCTGCACCCCATAACGATGAAAATGGTAATGAGAATTTAGGTACTTATACGCTAGCAATGCCTCTCTCTTCGATTAAATGTTTATACGGTCAAAGCAATTTGCCACCAAGCGCCACCGTTTCAATTGTTTATGAAAAAGAAGTTACAACTGTTGCAACTGTTTCTCTCAAATCAGATTCCGGCTGGATTTTCTTCTCAGCAAATGAATTTCATTACTCAAGTCCAACGATTATGGTGAAGCTCAACCAACAGAGACCGTTGAGTTCTTCTGTAGAGCAGACCAATCAAACCGTACCCGTTAAGAAAACAGCTCTAAAAACTAAAACGATTAATTGTAAAAATGGGAAGATGGTAAAGAAGGTGTCCGGTAGTAATCCAAAGTGTCCGAAAGGGTTCAAACTGCAATAACATGCAAATCTTCCTCACAGGATGGATCTACTAATTCTTGTTCTGTAAGCCCACCTTTGATGCCTAGTTCATTTTGGATTTCACGCTCAAATTGGCCTAGTAATTGCGGCAAAGTAGAAGTTATTACCTATAGCGAGTAACGTTCTTTCACGTGCGTTTTCTACATGATGGTTCAGAGACAACTCCTGCCTACGATCTAACTTATGACGATGTTTTTATGGTTCCGTCGCGTTCGGCATTAACTAGCAGACTCGATGTAGACCTAACTACTAATGATGGAACTGGTACAACAATTCCAATTGTCGTAGCAAATATGACTGCAATTGCTGGACGTCGAATGGCCGAAACAATCGCTCGTCGCGGTGGAATAGTTGTAATCCCACAAGATATTCCGGTCGAAGTTGTTGCAGATGTAGTTTCATGGGTTAAATCACGTCATCCGATTTTTGATACACCAGTAACACTTGCTCCACATGACACGGTTTCAGATGCGATGACTTTAATCACCAAGCGCGCACACGGAGCAGTTGTAGTTGTTGAAAATGGTAAACCAGTTGGAATTGTTACTGAAACAGATTGCGAAGAAGTCGATCGCTTCACCCAAGTACACGCAGTTATGAGTAGTGACCTAATTACCTTGCCGCAGGATGTAGATCCACGTGCTGCTTTTGAGGCGCTCAACACTGCTCGTCGTCGACTTGCACCAATTGTTGATAAGAGTGGAAATCTCACTGGGATTATTACTCGC
>CAIUXE010000192.1 GCA_903902965.1 uncultured Actinomycetes bacterium | reverse complement strand
GCGATGGACTCTCAAATGTCGCTATCGCAAGAGCAACAGCTCATAGCGAAAAAGTAATTGAAAATACTGTTTCCCGAATGGCCCGCGCCTTTGGCATTACATCTGACGGCGACACAAATATTCGAGTCCTACTTGCACTGGCATATCGGACACACTTCGGAGATTCCTCATTCGATAAGTTAAATGTCGACTGCTCGCACAGCAAAGTCGGCGAAGACGGTAAGCGATACTGCGATAAGCACGTCGATTAAATCTCATTTGAAGGGCTAGCACTCGGAACATTTCAACTGGTGTTAGCACTCGTCTTTTTTGCTTTTGTAAATCTTCGATGCTCCAAACTAATGGCGATGTGAAGCCCCTCCAAGTTCCACATCTAAATTTCTGGAGAGTAGAAAGATACGAAAATGAACAGAAAGTCTTTTGACAAAATCGCCAGTGTAATCGGATTGCTTCTTGCAGGCTTCCTAATTATCCTCGGAGGAATTTTGCAGTACGGTGGAAATTTTGCACATGATCAAGTAGCTGCGCAATTGAAACCACAAGCAATTACAATCCCAGCTGATAATGGCGATCCTAAAGTCACAGCTGATGTGAAGAAATTCTTTGCAGATAACGCTGACAAAGTTATGACAACTGGTAAGCAAGCCGAAATGTATGCAGATCACTACATCGGCTTCCACTTATCAGCGATGCCAACTTATGCAGCAGCTTCAGGTGCAAATCGTGCAGCAGCAGCAGCTGCAGCCGCAGATCCAGCGAATGCAGATTTACAAGCGAAAGCTAAACAAGCTTCAGGAACAGTAGAAACTGTATTCAAGGGACAAGCACTTCGCGGAATGCTTCTAAATGCCTATGCATTTGGAATGCTCGGTGACATTGCAATGGTCGCAAGTTATGTGACATTTGTTGGTGGCTTGATTTTCTTGATTCTTTCACTCCTTGGCTTTGCTCATTTACGTAGAGCTGAAACAGATTCAATAATCTAGTAACCACTAAATAGCCAAACAGAGACCTCATCTCTCCGTGAGGAAAGGCCCCGAACTCGAAAGAGAACGGGGCCTTTTAGTTTTTCTTTTTCGATAGGCTTCGCCACATGAATTCGCTAATAGTTGTTCCCACACGTCTCTGGGAATACTGCATAGCCGCGATAATCATTATTTTGGCTCCCGGCCCATCAGTTCTATTTGTTATTGCACGGGCAATCGCTTGGGGTCGCGCTACTGCCGTAGCCACTGTTGCTGGAAATGTGATGGGCGCCTTCTCGCTATCAGTAGTAGTTGCCATTGGGCTTGGACCAATTCTCCAACGATCAGATTTGGCTTTTACAAGCGTTCAAGTACTTGGTGGTTGTTATCTGGTTTACCTAGGCATCACTGCAATTAGACACAGTCAGATTCATGCAAGTGATATGACTAATCAAGGCGATGTCAGGCCTTCGAAGTGGAAATCAATGCGTGAAGGTTTCTGGGTTGGTGCGCTAAATCCAAAGGGAATTGTCTTCTTCGCCGCGATCTTGCCGCAGTTTGTGGATCGTGAAGCTGGAAAAGTGACTTCGCAATTAATTCTGATGGGTGCGATC
>CAIUXE010000191.1 GCA_903902965.1 uncultured Actinomycetes bacterium | reverse complement strand
TTATTTCATCCATCTAGACTCGGTTTCTGATAAACAATTGCTGGACGATTCGAAGGTTTACGAAGAGGTGATCCAGTCCATGCTGCCCGAGCTGGTCTTGCAGTGACTTGCGCAAACAATTCTAGAATCTCTTCTTTTTCAAGAGTTTCTTTATCCATCAAAGCCTTCACTAATCCATCTAACACATCGCGATTATTTTCTAAAATTTCATAAGCCTCTAGATGTGCGTTTTCGATCAAACTTTTCACTTCTTGATCCACTATTGCAGCAACTGATTCTGAGTAATCCCGTTGATGTCCATAGTTCATTCCCATGAATGGTTCGCCATCTTTGCTTCCTAATTTAATTGCACCAATTTTCTCACTCAATCCATATTGGGTAACCATTGCTCGCGCTAATGCACTTGCTTTTTCAATATCATTTGCGGCGCCAGTAGTTGGGTCATGAAATATCAATTCTTCCGCTGCGCGTCCACCTAATGTGTAAGCCAACTCATCAAGTAATTGAGCACGCGATTGTGAGTATTTATCTTCATCCGGCAAAACCATTGTGTAACCCAACGCGCGACCACGCGGCATGATCGTAATTTTTTGAACTGGATCAGTATTAGGAAGTGCATGAGCTACAAGTGCATGCCCACCTTCGTGATAAGCCGTTATCAATCTTTCATTGTCACTCATCAAACGGCTAGTTTTCTGGGGCCCGGCCATAACTCGATCAACAGACTCAGCCAATGCTTCGTTAGAAATAACTTTTTCTTCTTTGCGAGCAGTCAATAAAGCAGCTTCATTAACCACGTTGGCTAAATCTGCACCCGTAAAGCCTGGAGTTCTTCTAGCTAATGCTAGTAAATCAACTCCGTCAGCTAAAGGTTTATTTTTTGTATGGATTTTCAATATTTCATTACGTCCCTTTAAATCTGGACGCTCCACTGCAATTTGCCGATCAAAGCGTCCTGGACGAAGCAAAGCAGGATCAAGGATGTCTGGACGGTTAGTTGCAGCAATAAGAATCACAGAACCATTTGCTTCAAAACCATCCATCTCAACTAATAATTGATTAAGTGTTTGTTCGCGTTCATCGTGCCCGCCACCCATGCCAGCACCGCGATGACGACCTACTGCATCGATCTCATCAACAAAAACAATTGCCGGGGCATTTAGCCGGGCTTGCGCAAATAAATCACGAACTCTCGATGCGCCAACGCCGACAAACATCTCAACAAAATCTGAACCGGAGATTGAATAAAAAGGAACACTGGCTTCTCCAGCTACCGCCTTGGCTAATAAAGTTTTGCCAGTTCCTGGAGGGCCGTATAACAGCACACCTTTGGGGATTTTCGCTCCTAATTCTTGATACTTTTCAGGGGCTACTAAGAAATCTTTAATTTCACGCAACTCTTCAATAGCTTCATCTACTCCAGCCACATCTTCAAATTTAGTCTGTGGGGTTTCTTTTGAATTTAATTTCGCTCTTGATTTTCCAAATGAAAATGCTTTACCAGCGCCTTGTGCCCTACTCATTACGAAGAAGAAGATGAATCCGATTAGTAGGAAGGGCAGTAACGTAAAAATCAGAGAAATAAGTAATGACTGGGTTGGAACTTTTACATTCCATTTTTTCGGAGGAGGATTTTGAGCTAGCAATTCAACTATTTGTGGTTCCTGAGCAGTGATGTAAGAGGCTTCTAACTTTGATGCGCCATCAATTGTTACTCCCGCTTTAAGGACAACACGAATCAATTGCTCTTTGTCTACTAGTAACACTGAATCTGCTTGCTTTGCAGAAATCGCTGAAAGGACGGTCGAAGTATCTACAACTTTAAAACTTTTGTTTAAGTTCATAATTTGGGTGTAGCCAAGTGCAAGCAACATTGCCACGACTAACCAAGTTAGTGGCGACTTTATATACTTTTTAACTTTAGCCAAAACTTTTCCGATCATATTAGGAGTACATGTGTGGTGAAAGAACAGCAACGACTGAAAGATTTCGATACTTCTCATTGAAATCTAAGCCGTATCCAACAATAAATGCTGGAGGAATATCAAATCCTACATATTTAACTTTGACTTCGACTTTGGCTGCTTCTGGCTTACGAAAGATCGTGCAAATCTCTACACTCTTTGCGCCACGTGATTCTAAATTTGCTTTAAGCCAAGAAAGTGTCAAACCAGTATCGACAATATCTTCAACAATCAAAACATTTCGTCCAGTAATATCGCAATCTAAATCTTTTAAGATTCGAACAACTCCACTTGATTTAGTTCCGGAGCCATAAGAAGAAACTGCCATCCAATCCATTTCTATGTGTCGCTGAATGGCTCGAGACAAATCAGCCATTGCCATAACGGCACCTTTCAATACACCAATCAGAAGTAAATCTTTTCCTTCGTAATCTTTTTCGATCTTTCGAGCGATCTCATTTATGCGCACCTTTAATTGTTCTTCAGTTACAACAACTTCGGTGACTTCATCTTTGATTACCGACAGATCCACAGGTGAACCCCCTCTTGATTACGCTGGCTCTTGACTACTTCGAGAGGGTTAGTCTGCCGGAATCTCGGCGGGCTGTAATGCCACCCGCTAAAGCCACTGGACCTTGCCCTTTCCAGGCTCCGACCAGCGCTTCTACCTCCAGAATCTGCTCTGCCGAAAGCGATGGCGCCCCCATGGCTTCGATCGCCTGCTTGATAACCCGTTTTCGAACAGCGATAGGCAGATCCGAGATGGACTCAATTGGAATCTGGGTGGGATCGGCGAGATTGGTAAAAATCTCTCCTGCAATCAAATCCAGAGCATCGGCATCTTCTCGCAAGATGCGTGAAGTGCGAGCTAGGGCTTTAGAAATTCCTGGCCCGATCTCTTTCTCCATCTTCGGCAAGATTTCATTTCGCACACGGACTCGAGCAAAATTCAACTCTTGGTTTTGGGGATCATTCCAAAATTCAATTCCACTTTCTTTGCATGCTGCCAAAACTTGCGATCTGGTTAATTCAAGAAATGGACGAACGTATTTACCAACTTGAAATGCCATTCCAGAAAGTGAGCGAGTGCCGGACCCACGCGCTAAACCAAGTAATACCGTCTCTGCTAAATCATCTTCTGTATGACCAAGAAAAATTGCAACCGCACCAATTCGATCCGCTTCAGTATCTAGTGCTTCATACCGCGCACGCCGTGCTGCAGCTTCCATGCCTCCAGCACCAACAACTTCAACTTGAGAAATTTTTACTTCTGTAATTCCTAATTCGCTTAATCTTTTTTGAGTAAGTTCAGCCACTTCGCCTGAACCGCTTTGTAATTGATGGTCTACAACAATTGCACTCAGCTGAATTCCAACTTTAACTGCTTCAAGATTTGTTGCTGCAGCTAATAAAAGTGAATCTGCTCCCCCTGATACTGCAAGCAGAATTCGATCTCCTGGTTCAAAATACGCCAGTGCATTTCTAGTCGCTCTGCGCGCATCAATCATCATGGTTTAATCTAAAAATCCACGCACGCCGCTGTACTTCTCAACTTTATCTGGATCTAATTCAAATCCAATTCCTGGTTTAGTAGGAATCTCAAGCAATCCATCACTATCTAATTTCCAAGGTTGAGTAGCTAAATCATCGACATATGCCGAACCAGTGCAGTACTCAACTTTCTCTGCAGTAAGAATTGCTGATGAAAGTTGTAAATCAACTGCTAATCCAATTGCAGTATTCCAACCATGTGGGATTACGCGAATTGCATACTCATCAGCCATTGCAGCAATTCTTCGAAATTCACCGATCCCGCCAACTTTGGTTACATCAGGCTGAATAATGTCAAAAGCACGTTCAGTTATAAATGGAGTAAAACTTTGACGTCGGGTTAATACTTCACAGCCAGTGATTGGAACTGGGGATTGTTTGCGAAGTTCTACAAAATCCGCCAAGTCATCTGGTCTTAACGCTTCTTCAAACCAACCAACGTTGTAATCAGCGAGCATCTTTGACGCGTTAATCGCCCAACGAAGGTTTCCACGCCAGTACGCATCACTTCCGCCTGCATCTACTGCCAAGAAACAGTCATCGCCAATCGCTTTGCGTGCGCTCTTAACTAGTAGCTCATCATTTGCGGTATCAATTCTGCCGAATGTTCCCCAGCCAATTTTAAAAGCCTTAAATCCCTGTCCTCTTAGTTCTGTTAAATTTGCATTCATTATTTTGGGTTCATCCATCAATAGGGATGCATAAGGCATTACTTTCTCACGCAATCTTCCACCAAAAAAACGCCCGATTGGTTGCCCAGTAATTTTTCCAAAAATATCCCATAATGCGATATCAATTCCACTAATTGTGTGAGTAATCGAACCCCCACGTCCAAGC
>CAIUXE010000190.1 GCA_903902965.1 uncultured Actinomycetes bacterium | reverse complement strand
AAGTGAACAGACTGGTCTTGGGACCAGTGTTTCGTATGCATTACTTCGAGAGCGTGATCTCTATTTTGGCGAGATGGATTTAATGTATAAAGAGGATCCAGTTATCTCACAAATAGTTTCAGAAATTGTTGATGGTGCAGGCGAACGTCCAAGCGAACAGTTATCAAATTTCGGTGTCAGATATATTTTCTTAAATGAACCAGTAGATAAAGAAGTTGCCCGAAAAATAGATGGTGTTGGGGGATTGGTAAGATTATCAGCTACAAAAGATGGAGTACTTTGGAAAATTGCTGGAAATTCTGCCCGAATAAAATTCACTACTGCTGGTGAAGATCCACTTCCACTTCCTTCCAATCGGATTTCAGCTAATTTTAAAATTCCAAAAGCAGGCGAAGTTCTACTCGCAGAAAGATTTAGTGATGGTTGGCATTTGCTGGTAGATGGACAGTTTGTAAAAGGACAAAAAACAGCAGACGGGTTAACGAAATTCAAAGTGGACGCCGCCGGTGATGCTTTGCTAGTACACGACGGGCCTTTGCAAAGAGCTGGAATTTCATTGCAGCTAATGACGATCGGATTAATAATATTCTTCGCTCTTCCACGCGGTAGAAAGAGATCCCAACTCTCTGATAGCGAGCTTGCCAGATGATTAAATTACAAGAGATAAGAGTTAATCGAATTCAAGCAATGGCTATTACGGCGGTTTTTATTGTGTTCGTGGCACAACTTTTTTCAGCCAGTCCGGAGATTAGAAAATACAGTGAAAACATTTCCCCAACTATCTGCCCAGCAGAACCCTCAGGAGTTAACTCGGTTGTTTATTTATCGACCAAGAAACGAGGAGTTGCAACTGTTAAAAAGGGAGTACGGAAATTCAAAATCCAAAAAACTTCTTCAATTGAAATGGGAAGTTATTCAAAAGAGGTTGAAGGCTTGGGAGTGAGCCCACTACTTGTAGCCGTTAAACCACAAAGCTGGATCGGTCTTGCTCAGTGCACGCCCGCAATCAGCGAAAAATGGTTTATGGGAGGCATGTCTACGATTTCTAGCATTGGATATTTTCAATTCGTAAATCCAAATCAAAGCAAATCGGTAATAGATTTAGAGATTTGGAGCGAAGATGGAAAAGAGAGTAATCAAAGTTTAGTGATATCAGCACAGAGCACGCGAATTGTGCAAATAAACTCTTTAATTACTAACAAAAAGTTTTTAGCTTTCCATTTAATTGCTAGAGCGGGAAGATTTTCTGCGATTTTAGTAGATGAACGAAAAAAGGGCCTTATAAAATTAGGCGGAGATTTCGTAACTCCAAATGCTGATCCAAGTAAGAAAGTATTTATAACTTCCGTGATTGGAAAATCAAAGAATAAAAAAGTTAGCTCACAATTTCTGCGCCTACTTGCTCCTGGGGAAACTGATGCATTGGTCAAAGTGACTTATCTAGCAAAATCTGGAATCTATTCACCACTAGGTTTGGCAGAAGTAAGAATTCCAGCTGGAAAAGTTGTGCAACTACCTTTCTCATCTATCCCTAAAGGTAACTTTTTCGCTCTGCAGATTGATGCAACTGAGCCAATAGTGGCATCAGTCTTTTCTAGCGTAAGGGGATCGCTCTCTGACTTTGCCTGGAGTTCTGGAAGTGAAGCGATCAATCCGCAAAATATTGAAGCAATCACTGTGCCTGCAATCGGGATGAGGCTTAATGTTTATACGGAAGCAAACTCTGTTGTAGTTGAAACAACATCAAATCGGAAGAAAATAACTCGGAAAAACTTGTCTGGAATCGATACGTGGAAAATCCCATCAAATGTGATCTCAATGCGAATAATTCCCGGGGCTAAACCGGTCTATGCAAGTTTTTCAGTATTGGATTCTCGAGGTTTCGGGGTAATGGCAATTAGGCCTGTTACCGCAATTGAGAGATCGGCACTTCCAATTTCAGATAGCGAAGTACTTACGCCAAGAAAGTAATTTTGACTTTAATTATCGCGCCAATCCCAAACTCTCATAATTTAAACGACTACCTTATGTACATGTCTCGAAACGAGCCCTCTCGCTCTTCGCGCCCCACGCGACCCTCTGTTCGTCGCTGTGCCAAAATGGGGTGCAGCGAACCAGCCGTTTTGACCTTGACTTATATTTATTCAGATTCCACGGTGGTGCTCGGACCGCTAGCAACTTTTGCTGAACCACACAATTACGACCTATGTAATGGTCATGGAGAAAAATTAACTCCACCACGTGGTTGGGAGTTAATCAAATTAGCTGCAGAAGAGTATTCAACTGGACCAACTCATGATGATTTACTTGCGATCGCTGAAGCGGTTCGCAGTGTCGCTTCGCCGCAAACAGAAGTGATTCACCCATCACTTGGCCGTCGAGGGCATTTGCGCGCACTTCCATCGGATTAAGTTTATGAAATATGAATTGAATTT
>CAIUXE010000189.1 GCA_903902965.1 uncultured Actinomycetes bacterium | reverse complement strand
GGAATCAACTGGTTTACGTATTGCAACGGGAGAAACTGTTGTAGGTCGCCGCGGTGTGCTTCCACTTTTGCAGAAAAATGCAGTTGATATTTTGACGATCGATACACAGTGGACAGGTGGATTAACTGAAGCACGAAAAGTTGCGACTTTAGCTGATACATATGCAACAGCCATTGCACCGCACGATTGCACTGGACCAGTTTCACTTGCTGCATGTACTCACTTAGTTCTTTCACAGAAAAATGGAATTATTCAAGAAACTGTTCGAGCATTCCTAAATACTTGGTACAGCGATTTCACAACTGGAATGCCACCAATTAAGGATGGACGAATCTCAGTGAGTCGAGATCCAGGACACGGAGTTCTGTTAAATCCTGAATTATTGAAATCAGATCGAATTATTCGAAGGGAATCGGTGGCGTAAATGCGCGCAGCACTTTGGTACAAAGCAAAAGATCTGCGGGTCGAAGAGATTCCAACCCCAGTCGCACCCTCTGGAATGGCTTTAGTCAAAATTGAGCGCACGGGCATCTGTGGAACAGATTTAGAGGAATATTTACTTGGACCAGTAATTATCCCTGCCGGAATGTCACCAATTATTTTGGGGCATGAGTTTGTGGCAACCATAGTTTCTGATTCAACTGGAACTTTTGCGCCTGGAACGATGGTAATTCCAGATGGAGTAATTGGTTGCGGAACTTGCTATCAATGTCAGCGCCATGAAGAAGGTCGTTGTCCTGAGTTAAATGTAATCGGATTGCAATCAAATGGTGGCCTTGCTGAATTTATGGTTACAGATCCAAAACGTTGTGTGCCGGTTCCAGCAGGAGTAAGTGCTGACGTCGCGGTTTTTGCTGAGCCAACAGCGGTTGCAGTACGGGCTGTCAACAAAATCCCTAATGTTCCAGGAACAACTGTTGCTGTTTTGGGAAGTGGAACAGTTGGAATTTTATGCGCCCAAGTTGCACGGGCATTTGGAGCGCTGAAGGTGGTTGTTTACGAACCAAATCCAGTCCGGCAGGAAGTTGCTCGAAAATTAGGTTTTGAAGTATTGAATCCTTTAGTTGAAAAGGAAATGTCACTACATAAAGATTTTGATTCCGTGTTGGAATGTTCTGGGGTTGCGGGTTCAACAAAAACATCTTTGAAGATTTTGCGCTCTGGTGGAACAGCAGTGTTGGTTGGATTCCGACCAGGAGATGAGAGTTTTGAATTACTTGAATTTATTTTGACTGAGAAACATTTAGTGGGAACAGCAGCACATATGTGGGACGTTGATGTGAGTGCAGCTGTCGGTTTATTAGCTAACAAGATAATTGAAACTGGGCCGTTGCTAACCGATGTAATCTCACTTGCCGATGTTCCGACAAAAGGTTTTGATCGTCTGATTTCGGACAAAAACGCCTTTAAGATCGCTGTTAACCCTGCGCTTTGAGAGTTTTTCTCTAAACTTTAAATTTATACTTTAGAAAATAATTGCCAATCTAAGTGCTACCCCCCTTGCGCAAGCATTCGCGATAAGAGTAGAAATGCCTTAACTTCAGTGTGAGTAGCGAAAGCGAAAAGATTGAAGGGTCGGATCAGGAACTGATGTTCATTGAATAGCAATATTCAAGGGAAACGTAGTCGGCTAAACGGACGTCAGGCACAACGGGTTCGAGTCGTAGAAGGCGCTCTATGTACGTGACGGGAAACTGACACAGGCGTTATTGAAGAGGAAAGCCACTCTTTGATAAAGCGGAGCTACATGGGTATGTGCGCGCCGACAAGAGAAGGCCCCTGAAACTTATGTTTTCAGGGGTCTTACTCATAAGTTAAGGGAAATATTTTTGAAACAACGGCGACACGCTCATCAAGAATAAAAATAGATTACTAAATCCCGATTACTTCTCCATTGACACTTCCCGAAGCGTCATTCGCCAAAAATGAGACCACTCGAGCAACTTCTTCAACTGTAACTAATCCTTTTGGACTAGCAACTTCGCGACGAGCAAGTTCATCTGCGGCACTTCTGCCTAAATACTTCTTGTAGTTGTCATCATTTTCAAAAAAGAGTTTGGTTGTGACAGTAGAAGGCGAAACAGAATTAATCGTTATTCCATCTTTTCTAAAAGTTAATGCACAGCTCTTGGTAAATGAATGCTGCGCGGCTTTTGCAGCTTGATAATGCGAAGTAAATTCACTTGCTCCTGCACCATTTGATGAAGTTATATTGATGATTCTTCCATAACTGTTTGCTTTCATAAAAGGTATGACTGCTTGGGTGTAAAGATACGTTCCAAGCACGTGCACTTCAAACATTCTTTTAATCTCGTCAGGTGTAATGTCTAAAATTGCCTTGACTTGGCAATGGCCAGCATTGTTAACCAGGATAACTATTTG
>CAIUXE010000188.1 GCA_903902965.1 uncultured Actinomycetes bacterium | reverse complement strand
CGTTAACCATTACATTTGCTAAATGGTAAATGATTCTGGAAAAACACCGCGACAATCCGGATCAGACAAACCGAGAAGAAGTTCAAGTTCATCGCGTCCACCAAGTGGTTCAGGCAGATCTTCATCAGGCAGACCTTCATCTTCGGATAGACCATCTTCTTCACGTCCACCAAGCGGATCAGGCAGACCTTCATCATCAGATAGACCTTCATCATCGCGTCCACCAAGCGGATCAGGCAGACCTTCATCATCAGATAGACCTTCATCTTCGGATAGACCATCTTCATCGCGTCCATCAAGTGGTTCAGGCAGGTCTAGTAATTCAAGTAGTGATCGAACAAGAAGTGAGAGACCAGGCAGAGGCGGAAGTGCACGGTTTGGAAAAGATGAACAACGCGACGATCGCCGCATTGAATTAAAAAATGAACCGGCAATACCTGAAGAAGTTTTAAATGAAACAGTTGATCCAGATTTAGCCCGCGAATTGTCATCTTTATCTAAAGAAAATGCTGAACGTGCAGCACAACATTTATTAGCTGCTGCGTTTTATGTTGATACAGATCCACGTCGTGCACACTTGCACGGAGTTGCTGCTAGTGCCCGCGCGGGAAGAGTGGGTCGCGTAAGAGAAGTAGCTGGATATGCGGCTTACCATGCACGTGAATTTGAAATTGCAATACGTGAATTGCGCGCAGCTAATCGAATTTCTGGTGATGGTTCTATGTGGCCAGTACTTGCAGATAGTGAGCGAGGAATTGGTCGTCCAGAAAAAGCAGTAGAGATGGCTAAAGATCCGCAAGTTAAATTATTAGACACTGACGGACAAATTGAAATGAAAATAGTTATCGCAGGTGCAAGGCGGGATTTGAAACAAATAGAAGCAGCGGTTAAAACATTAAAATGCGCAGAGCTAGAAAATGAGACAGCTTCTTGGGCTGCAAGATTGCGCTATGCATATGCAGATGCCTTAGAGGCAAATGGCGATCATAAAATGCTCAAAAATGGTTTGTTAAATCTGCTGAGATTGATATAAACCAAGAAACTGATGCGAATGAGCGCATTAAAAGTAACTAACAGTTAATCTTTTTATTGTCAGTGCTTGCAACAAAGATCTCTTCCTACCTGCACTTAATTGAAATTAGGAGGAGTCATGAAAAAAGATTTATTGCCAGCTCCCATAAACGAGGTCTATTTAAGGGGCCGAGTTACCGGGGAAGGTGTCGCTAAAGTTTTGCCAAGCGGTGACCAAGTGGTTGAGTTTCGAATTGTGGTTCCACGAACAGATTCAGGGGTAGACACCCTAGATATGGCGGTTTGGAGCGCAACTTTGCGCAAAAAGGCGCTCTCGCTCCACTGTGATGAATGGGTAGAGGTTGCTGGTGAGATCAGGCGTCGCTTCTGGCAAACGGGGTCAGGTGTGGCAAGCAGAACCCAAATCGAAGTTGCAACCCTTTCGCGAATCAAGGTCGGGTAGCGTTAGCAGTTGGATCGGATCAAATCGAACGGTTAGAAGTAGATACTCCTAACCTTGCACTTTGAACCTAAAAGGATGGGAAGCGAGAACCAGATGGCAAAGCCAGCAGCTAATGATCTTTTTGGATCTTTGAAAGCATACGCAACTCGCGTATTAGGGGATGAAATAAATCCAGAGAAAAGCGCTGCGGCACTAAGCGGCTGGCTCAAGGATAGTAGTGAAGCTTTGCGTGAAAAAGTAGAAAAAGAGGTCGAGCGGACTGTTAAAAAACTTGGATTAGCTAAGCAAAGTGAAGTAAGTGCATTGCGGAAAGAGTTGGCGGCTTTGCGTCGCGATGTTTCTGGCAATGGAACAAAAGTGCCGAGTAAAAAAGCTACTGCAAAGAAATCTCCAGTTAAGAAAGCTGTAAAGAAATCTTCTGCTAAAAAAGCTGCGAAAAAATCAGCAACGCGAAGTAATTCGAAAGCAGGAAAGTAATGAGCGTTCCAGATTTAGGCGCGACCAAAGATCAAATCGCATCTTTGCAATCTTTGCCAATTCCCGAGCATGCGGATTCTTTTGAAGATATTCACAATCAGTTAAATGAAGCTTTGACTCAGGTCGAAGGTCTGTAAGTAGGTGTCACGCTCTCGACTTGATGCCGAATTGGTAAGGCGTGGTTTGGCGCGCTCGCGCGAGGATGCCACTGATTTGATTGAGGCTAGAGCTGTACGCGTTGGAGGAATACCAGCCACAAAACCAGCAACGCAGGTGGATGCCGAGACATCTATAACTGTTGAAACTGAACGTGATGATTTCGTTTCTAGAGGTGGCCACAAATTAGCTGGCGCACTTGAAGATTTCCCCAAATTGATAGTTGCCGGAAAACGCGCATTAGATGCGGGCGCATCGACAGGTGGATTTACCGATGTCTTGCTGCGTGCAGAAGTAGCACAGGTTGTTGCGGTAGATGTTGGCTATGGTCAACTTGCTTGGCCGATTCAACAAGACCCAAGAGTTCAGATCTTGGATCGAACTAACGTCCGTCATTTAACGCTAGATCAGATTGGTGATCCAGTTGATTTAGTTGTTGCTGATCTTTCTTTCATCTCATTAACTTTAGTTCTACCTGCATTAAAATCAGTGAGTACTCCGAATGCAGATTTTTTAGTGATGGTGAAACCACAATTTGAAGTGGGACGCGAAAAATTAGGTGCCGGAGGCGTAGTTCGCGACCCAGCATTAAGAGTTAGTGCAATTGAAGAGGTCGCTATCGCAGCTGCTGAAAACGGTTTGGGAGTGGTCGGTATAACTGCAAGCAGATTGCCTGGTCCGGCTGGAAATGTTGAGTATTTCTTATGGTTGCAATCTGGCGGGGCACCTTTTTCTCATGAAAAAGCTTTGAAGGCAGTAGCGGAAGGACCAAAATGAAACGACAAGTTTTGCTTGTAGTAAATCCGACCCGTGAAGAAGCCAGATCAGGTGCATTATCACTTGCTGAGCAATTAAAAGCGCGAGATATTTCAGTTTTTCAAGCACTTAGTACCGAAGGTGATCACATTGCCGGAATACCAGTACGTGAAAATTCATCCGCTATTAATGAGTTTGAATTAGTAATAGTTCTTGGTGGCGACGGAACAATGTTGCGTAGCGCAGAGATGGTGCGATCAAGCAACGTACCTTTATTGGGAGTGAATTTAGGTCATGTTGGCTTTCTAGCGGAGATCGAGAAAAATTCGCTGGATGAAATAGCCGACCAAGTCGCTGCAAAGAATTTCAGCGTTGAATCGAGAATGGTTTTATCTTTTGCACACCATAGAGCTGGAAAATTGATTTCTGCAGGCTGGGCTCTAAATGACCTAGTACTCGAAAAACAAAATCCAAGAATGATCGAAGTTTTTCTGGAGATTGATGGGCGTCCACTTTCTAAGTGGGGCTGTGATGGAGTTTTGTGCGCAACACCAACTGGCTCAACTGCATATGCATTTTCTGCAGGTGGACCTGTGGTTTGGCCTGAGGTCGCTGCACTTGTACTCCTACCGCTTTCAGCGCATGCACTTTTTGCAAAACCTATGGTTATCTCACCAAACTCAAATATTCAAATAACGTTACTTTCAGATGAAGCGTTGTTAACCGCCGATGGATTCCGAAGTGAAGAAGTTAAATCGGGAGATTCTATTTCGATCACTAAAGACCTCGAGAGCGTAAATCTTGCGCGATTAGGAAGTGCGCCATTTGCCGATCGCTTAGTCGCTAAATTTAAATTACCTGTAGAAGGTTGGCGTGGATAGTGAAAAAGGGGTTAAAAGAATTAAATATTCGCGGCCTGGGCGTAATTGAGGATGCGACTTTAAATCTTGAACCTGGCTTCACTGTTATTACCGGAGAAACCGGTGCTGGAAAAACCATGGTAGTTACAGCGCTTTCATTGTTAATGGGTGGCCGCGCTGATGTAAGTGCCATTCGACATGGCAGCGATAAAGCGTCGTTATCAGCTCGATTAATTCCAAACGAGAACGCTGTTGATTTAGCCCAAGAACTCGGTGGCGATATCGAAGACGGAGAGTTGTTAATTACCAGAACTCTTTCGCGAGATGGAAAAAACCGAGCGATTCTTGGTGGTGCTCCAACTACTTTGAACGCGCTATCGGATTTAGGGGAAGAATTAATTGCTTTACATGCACAATCCTCAACATTCCGACTTTTAAAAGGTTCAAGACAGCGGGAAATTATTGACCTTTTTGGTGGAAGCGAACTTTCCAAAGAGTTAGCGAAATACCAAAAATTATTTAAAGAGTATCGTTTATTAATTGCCGAGATTGAAAAGATTTTTTCACTAAATCAGGCGCGCGAGAGTGAAATTAAGCGGATTGAGGAGTTTTTACAGAGCTTCAATAAAGTGAAACCGGTTTTCAATGAAGTTAAAACTCTGCGTGAGCGAGCAGATCAATTAGAAAATGTGGATTCTTTTACCAGTGGACTCCAGGAAGCAAATCTTTTCCTTGGCGAAGATGAATCAAGTGCGTTGGTGCAAATCTCCAAAGCGAAGCGGGCAATAGAGGGAATCCCTTCGAATTCCAAAGAGATTGATGATTTAAAAATCGAAATAAGTCAACTTCAGATTTTAGTTAATGAATTGACCCGTTCCATTTCTAGTCAACTTGATTCCCTAGAAAGCAATCCGCAAGAGCTTGAAAAAATAAATTTACGTCGCTCAGAGTTAAGTGCACTGTTCCGGAAATTTTCCGTTGATCAGTATGAAGATCCTGCAGCAGAATTAATCTCTAGAGCTCAAGCGGATATAAAACTTCTGCAACAACTCCAAGACGGAGATGGAGCAGTGGCAGAACTTGAGAAAAGAAAAGCCATAGTCGCTGAGGATTTGGGTAAATCTGCGCTGAAATTAACCGCATTACGCAAAGTTGTGGCTGAAAAACTTAGTATCGAAAGTAGTAACGAAATAAAGGCGCTTGCCATGCCAAATGCAAAATTAATAATCGAAATTTCACCTACTTCCTCCGAACTTTCCGTTCTCCATGAGGGCCAACTGCTGCCTTGCGCACCATTTGGCAGTGATGACGCAACGTTTTTACTAATTCCACACCCTGGAGCGCCAGCCTTGCCAATTCAAAAAGGCGCAAGCGGTGGAGAACTTTCTAGAGTGATGTTGGCAATTGAATTAGTCCTAGCCCAAACTGGATCTGTTCCAACATATCTTTTTGATGAAGTTGACGCAGGAGTAGGCGGTAAGGCGGCTGTAGAAGTTGGACGTAGGTTGGCGCTCTTGGCGCGGCATGCTCAAGTTTTAGTGGTTACACATTTGCCTCAAGTGGCTGCTTGGGCGGATCATCACTTTGCCATTTTGAAGAGTTCTAGTGAATCTGTGACCTCCAGTGATATCAAATTGCTGACGAGTAGTGAACGGGTGAGTGAGATAGCCAGAATGATGACCGGCTTATCTGATTCATCTAGTGCCCAAGAACACGCGGGAGAGTTGCTTGAATTAGTG
Organism: uncultured Actinomycetes bacterium; assembly: GCA_903902965.1. Taxonomy (GTDB): domain Bacteria; phylum Actinomycetota; class Actinomycetes; order Nanopelagicales; family Nanopelagicaceae; genus UBA3012. The sequence continues at coordinate 6,809 of CAIUXE010000188.1, read as the reverse complement.
AAAATGGAAAAAGGGCGTGCACCAGTTCGATAGGATAATCGTCCATGGCTCCAGCGCACATGACTAAGCATTTGTTTGTTACCGGAGGCGTCGCCTCATCTCTCGGAAAAGGTTTAACCGCTTCCTCGCTAGGTAGATTGCTTAGAGCTCGTGGGCTTCGAGTGACAATGCAGAAGTTGGATCCGTATCTAAACGTCGATCCAGGAACAATGAATCCCTTCCAACACGGAGAAGTTTTCGTAACTGATGATGGTGCTGAGACTGATTTAGATGTTGGACATTATGAGAGATTTCTAGATGTTAATTTAGAAGGCAGCGCAAATGTAACTACGGGGCAAATTTATTCGAGAGTAATCGCAAGAGAGCGCCGCGGTGAGTATTTGGGGGATACCGTTCAAGTAATTCCGCATATAACAAATGAAATTAAAGAACGAATGCGCGCTGCAGCTTCACCAAATATTGATGTAATCATTACCGAAATTGGTGGAACTGTAGGAGATATCGAATCACTTCCCTTTTTGGAAGCTGCGCGTCAGGTCAGGCAAGATGTAGGGCGCGATCATGTATTTTTCTTACACGTTTCGTTAGTTCCATACATTGGTCCGTCAGGTGAATTGAAAACTAAACCAACTCAGCACAGCGTTGTGGCATTGCGAAGTATTGGTATACAGCCTGATGCAATCGTCTGTCGTTCCGATCGGGAGATCCCTGCATCAGTTAAGAAAAAGATTTCACTGATGTGCGATGTGGATGCAGAAGCAGTCGTTGCCGCAAGTGATGCACCATCAATTTATGACATTCCAAAAGTCTTACATAAAGAAGGATTGGATGCATTTGTAGTCCGTCGCCTTGGAATGCCTTTCCGCGACGTTGACTGGAGTGATTGGGATCAATTATTGGATCGCGTCCATAAACCAACTGCTGAAATTAATGTTGCACTTGTCGGGAAGTACGTAGATCTTCCAGATGCTTATCTTTCAGTTACTGAAGCACTTCGTGCTGGAGGTTTTGCTAATACTGCCAAAGTAAATATCAAATGGGTGCCAAGCGATGATTGTGAAAGTGAATCAGGTGCTAAAGGCGCGCTTTCTGGAATTGACGCGATCTGTGTTCCCGGAGGTTTTGGTGTTCGTGGAATCGAAGGAAAAGTTGGAGCTTTGAAATATGCGCGCGAAAACAAAATCCCAACTTTAGGGCTATGTCTTGGTTTGCAATGCATGGTTATTGAGGGGGCGCGAAATCTAGCGGGAATCAAAGACGCTAATTCCGCAGAGTTTGCACCAGATACTAAAGATCCAGTGATTGCAACAATGGCATCGCAAGAAGCTGTCTTGCGCGGCGAACAGGACATGGGCGGAACTATGAGATTGGGTTTGTATGCCGCTGCCCTGAAGGATGGTTCGGTAGTTCACGGTTTGTATAAATCTAATCTGGTAGAAGAGCGTCACAGACACCGCTACGAAGTTAACAACTCCTATCGTCCGCAATTAGAGTCAGCCGGATTGATTTTCTCAGGCACTTCTCCAGATGGAAATCTGGTGGAATTTGTGGAGTTGCCTGAGAGTGAACATCCTTTTTATGTTGGAACTCAAGCACATCCTGAATTTAAGAGCAGGCCCACTAGACCGCACCCACTTTTTGTTGGTTTAGTTAAGGCAGCACTTGCGACGAAAGCAAGTAAAAGTAAATAAAGTTAATAAACTAAATAAAAATAAATAGGTCTCAAAAAGAGAGACAGAAATCGAGATGGTTGCCATGATTATTGGCGTACCAAAAGAAGTAAAAAATTTAGAGTTCAGAGTTTCATTGACGCCGGCTGGAGTTCGGGAATTAGTTTCGCGCAAACATCAAGTATTAGTTGAAAAGTCTGCTGGCGTGGGATCTGGAATTTCAGATGAAGAGTATGTCTCTGCTGGAGCAAAAATTATCGAAAACGCTTCGGGCGTATGGATTGAAGCTGATTTAATTATTAAAGTTAAAGAACCTATCGCCAGCGAATATGGACTATTACGTCGAGAGCAAATTTTATTTACCTATTTGCATTTAGCTGCATCTATTGAATGCACTAAAGCTCTTTTGCAAAGCGGAGTGACCGCAATTGCTTACGAAACGGTTAGTAAAGACGGAGCCGCTCCATTGCTAGCACCGATGAGTGAAGTTGCTGGACGAATGTCGATTCAAGTTGGCGCTCATCATCTAGAAGCGGCACAAGGTGGTCGTGGAGTTTTGATGGGAGGCGTTCCAGGAGTAGCAGCGGCGCAAGTTGTAATAATCGGTGCGGGAGTCTCTGGAACTCAGGCTGCTGTCGTTGCCCATGGCATGGGAGCGCAAGTTTCAATTCTTGATAAAAATATAAATCGATTGCGAGAACTCGATCATAGATTTTCCGGAACTGTGCAAACAATTTATTCCACCGACTTGGCTCTTGAAGAGGCTGTTATTAATGCTGATTTAGTAATTGGAGCAGTTTTGATCCCGGGTAAGAAAGCTCCTAAGTTGATTAGCAATGCACTTGTGGCGAAAATGAAACCAGGAAGTGTCTTAGTAGATATTGCTATTGACCAAGGTGGATGTTTCGAAGATTCGCACCCAACTACCCATGCTGAGCCAACATTTAAAGTTCATAACTCAATTTTTTATTGTGTGGCAAATATGCCAGGGGCATTCCCAAGGACTTCGACTTTTGCACTTACAAATGCAACTTTGCCATATCTGCTTACCTTGGCAGATTTTGGGTGGAAGCAAGCTTGCCTAAAAGACTCGGCACTAATGGCTGGGTTATCGACACTCTACGGAAAACTATTGAGTGAACAAGTTGGCGCATCTTTGGATCTACCCTTTACTAATGTCTCCAATGCCACCCATTTCGATGACCTCATCAAGTGAGAGTTTGGATATAACTCTTTACTTAGATCATCTTCTAGTTGAGCGGGGTCTATCTCAAAACACGTTATCTGCTTATGCCCGTGATTTGGGTAGATATTTAGAGTTTTTAAATTCTAGATCAAAGGATTTTACGCAAGTTAATGAAAATGATTTAGCAGATTTCTTAACTTTTTTACGAAATGGGAACGCCGAACATGTAGCTCTGTCAGCAACATCTGCAGCTCGCACCCTTATAGCGGTTCGGGGTTTTCACAAATTTATGGCGCGTGAAAATGGGGGATTAGATCCAGCCCAAACTGTTAAACCACCTACTCCTGGAAGACGCTTACCGAAAGCCTTATCTGTAAATCAGATTGAATTAATTATTGCCAGCACTGGTGATGGAAGTACTGCTAAAAGTTTACGAGATTGCGCATTAGTTGAACTTTTGTACAGCACCGGCGCACGTATCAGCGAGCTGATTGATTTAAATAGAAATGATTTGAAGGAACCGATCACATCATTGCGATTATTAGGGAAGGGTGGAAAAGAACGGATAGTTCCGGTTGGAAAATACGCCGTTGATGCGATGGAAAAGTATTTGGTACGGGCAAGACCGGCTCTGCTTAACAGTGGTACTGAGCGAGCTTTGTTTTTAAATCAACGCGGCACTCGATTAAGTCGACAGAGTGCGTGGGAAATCATCCGTACCGCTGCAAAAAACGCTGGTATCGAAGTCGAAATTAGCCCGCACACAATGCGTCATTCTTTTGCTACACATTTACTTGATGGCGGAGCGGATATACGTACGGTCCAGGAATTGCTGGGCCATGCATCGGTAGCGACCACTCAGATCTACACGTTGGTCACCATCGACCGATTGCGCGAGGCATATGCCAGCGCCCATCCAAGAGCGCAGATCAAACCCTGAGGAAAACTCGCACTTGCCTACTCGGGAGGGCTGCCTCTAGGCTCCCCGAATAAGCGTTAGAGAGGTTTCTCGTTTGAGCAATAAATCGACAAAAGAGTTAGAACTAGTCACCGTTAATGAGCTTTTCAAAGGCCGGCAAAAAGCTGTTGCCAATGTAAAGTCCTTTGCTTCTAGTGACGCTCACGGGCCGGCAAAAACTATTGCAGTTGTAAACCAAAAAGGTGGCGTTGGTAAAACAACGACAACCATTAGTTTGGGTGCATCACTTGCAGAGCTCGGTCGCCGAGTATTACTAGTTGATTTTGACCCACAAGGATCTTTGTCTATCGGTCTTGGAGTAATTACCGATGAATTGGAATCTTCGATTTACAACTTGTTGATGGATCGAAATGCAAGCGTCGATGAAGTCCTTTTGAAAACCACCGTACCTGGTATGGATTTAATTCCTAGCGACATCATGCTCAGCGGAGCTGAAATTGGATTGGTAAATGAAGTAGCGCGTGAGCAAAGTTTAAAGCGAATTTTGGCTCCACTTGCCTTGGAATATGACGTTATTTTGATCGATTGCCAGCCATCTTTGGGCCTGTTGACGGTCAATGCATTAACTGCCGCCGATCTCATTCTGGTTCCTTTGCAATGCGAATATTTTGCGCTTCGAGGCTTCAAATTATTGAAAGAGATCACCTCGAAGATCCAAGAAAGATTAAATCCAGATCTAGCGATTATTGGAATTGTGGCGACTATGTTTGAAAAAACAGCCCACAGCAAAGAGGTTTTAGCGCGAATTTATGAGGCATTCCCAAGCCTGCTTTTTGACACAGTTATCTCGAAAACTGTGCGCTTTAACGAAACAACAGCTGCTGGTGAACCGATCACCAGTTACGCATCATCATCTCCTGGTGCTACCGCTTACCGGCGGTTAGCCCGGGAAGTTATTGCAAGAGGAGGATCACGATGAGCCGTCGCGTCAGTTTGCCTGGTGCCGAGGAGTTATTCAGAACCACGACAACCACCCTTTCAGCGGTTCCAGAAGTTTCAGAGCCAGCAACCGATCACGGTTCGAGTGCTCGACCTGCCGCAGCAGCCACCCCAACTGGAGTTGAACGACCAGAAAAAAGCAATGCGGTTCGAGTAACACCTAGACGTCGCGTCACGCGCGGAACTTCAGCCCCTAGTGGTCGCCAAAAGCATGATGAAAAAATCACTGTGTACTTATCGCCAGAAGAGTTATTTGACCTTGATCAGGCACGTTTAACTTTGCGTGGAGATCTTGGCCTTGCCGTGGATCGCGGTCGCATTGTTCGCGAAGCTTTAGCGGTAGTTGTGGCTGATTTAGAAGCTAAGGGGGAGTCGAGCATCATTGCTCGCCGACTTCGCGGCCTTTAATCGGCTACCGTTCGCGCATGAGTGAAGCCGGAGTTACCCCAAGCGAATCCACGCTTATTCCGGGTTTCATCCTGCATTTAGATAACTTCGACGGCCCATTTGACCTGCTTTTGCAGTTGATTTCGCGTCACAAAATGGATGTCACTGAGGTCGCCCTGAGTGTTGTTACTGATGAATTTATCGCCCATATTCGCAGTATGGATGGCGGCTGGAAACTCGAAACCGCCACTGAATTTTTAGTGGTTGCGGCAACTTTGTTGGACCTTAAAGCGGCTCGATTACTGCCTTCTGGTGAGATCGAGGACGAGGAAGATTTAGCTTTGCTGGAAGCTCGAGATCTGCTTTTTGCCAGATTGCTCCAGTACCGGGCCTACAAAGAGATCGCTGGCACTTTGCAGGAGTGGATCACCGAAGAAGAACGCAGGTACCCACGTCTGGTCTCGTTGGAGCCCTACTTTGCTGCACTTCTTCCTGAAGTCCTGATTGGCGTCGGAGTAGAGCGTTTCGCGACTTTGGCCCAGCGAGCATTGACCCCAAAAACGCCTCCAGTGTTCAGCGTCGCCCACCTTCATGCTCCTCTGGTGAGCGTTAAGGAAGAAGCCGTGCGGGTGGTGGCTATTTTGCGCCAGGCAAGAACCACAACCTTCAGACATCTGATCACCGATGCTGAAAACACCCTTGTGGTGGTGGCTCGATTTTTAGCCCTATTGGAGCTTTACAAGGAGGGTGTTTTACTCTTTGAGCAGTTATCAGCCCTTGGGGAGTTACACATCCGCTGGGTCGGCACTGATGAAGGCGAAGTGGCGGTTACAGATGAGTTTGATGAGGTTTACGTGCCAGAGGATGAAGGGTTAAAGGATGAGTAAGGGAAACGACAAGATTGACAAGGCAACAGAACGCTCACTAGAGGCAATCTTGATGGTGGTGGATGAACCAGTCAACGAGATCTTGCTAGCCCAAGTCCTCGAGATACCTACTGAGGCAATTCGCGGCCATTTACAGGCCATGGCACAGGCATACCTTGCAGAGGAGAGGGGATTTGAACTACGTGAAGTAGCCGGCGGTTGGCGCTTCTACAGCCACCCTGAATCTGCATCTGCGGTTGAGCGATTTGTCCTCGAAGGTCAGCAAGCCAAATTGACCCAAGCCGCCCTTGAAACCCTTGCGGTGGTTGCGTATCGACAACCAGTCTCCAGGGCTCGGGTATCTGCAATTCGAGGCGTCAACGTCGAAGCGGTGATGAAGACCTTGGTCAACAGAGGGTTGGTTGAAGAGTCTGGAGTAGAGGGGGAGTCGGGCGCGATTTTGTATCAGACCACTCCGTACTTCTTGGAACGGCTAGGAATCCCTTCTTTGGCTGAATTACCAGAGCTGGCTGGTCATCTGCCTGACCTGGATGCCTTGGATGAGGTACTCGATTCTTTAACTGAGTAGTTCGGGGCTTACCCTTACTCCTTATGGAACAACGCTTACAAAAAATTATCGCTGATGCTGGTGTAGCCAGCCGTCGAAAAGCCGAAGAGTTGATCACTGATGGACGGGTTTCGGTCGACGGAAGGGTGGTTCGGACCCTCGGAAGTAAGTTTGATCCAGAAAACTGTGAAGTAGTGGTTGATGGTGAGACATT
>CAIUXE010000187.1 GCA_903902965.1 uncultured Actinomycetes bacterium | reverse complement strand
CGGTTTTTTCATGAGCTTGATTTCTATTCCGCTGCCTCAAATTTCACACTTGCTAGGGGTTTGTATCGCGCCATTTGCCATGTGGATTGCGGGGGTAGCAAATTTTTGTGCCGATTTACCTTTTGCAGCATTGCGATGGAGTAAAGGTTGGATGGGCGTGATTTCTCTAGTAGTGCTGGTGATTGCACTTCGAATAATTCTTTTAATATTGCACACTTTTATTTTTCTTAAATTACCAATGATTTTAATCTTGGTTCTTTTCATGATTTTTTCAACAACGAGATTTGGTTGGCCTCCAAAAGATTGGATTTTGGCAACTTGCGACGTAGGACAGGGCGATGGCGTTGTACTTTCCTTAGGATCAAATTCGGCGGTTGTAATTGACGTAGGACCAGATCCAAACTTAATCGATAGTTGTCTGCATGAGTTAAAAGTTAAAAATGTTGAGCTTTTAATTCTTACGCATTTCCACGCGGATCATGTGGAGGGGTTGCCAGGTCTACTTAAGGGGCGAAAAGTGAATCAGGTTTGGCTCACAACAGAGCCGACCCCAGCTGATGAATTCGTCAGGGTGCGAAAATGGCTGGGAAGTATTCCAAGTGCTCAAATTTATCGTGGAGCGAGATTTAAGAGTCAGTCTGTTTCGTTAGAAGTTGTTTGGCCGGATCAGAAACCAATTTTGGAATCTCCAGCAAACAACGCCAGCATTGCAATAGTGGGTTCAATTCATGGCCACTCATTCTTCTCGGCCGGAGATTTAGAATTAGCTGGGCAAGAAATGGTTTTAAATCGTTTAAATGGGGGAGTTGAGATTTTAAAAGTGACCCATCATGGATCTAAATTACAAAATCAAAAATTGGTTGAAACTCTTTCCCCCAAATTGTGTCTAATTAGCGTGGGTGCCGATAACCCATATGGCCACCCAGCCCCGGTTACGCTCGATCTTCTTGGGCACAACTGCGGCGCAGTTGCGCGGACCGATCGCTCAGGTACGCTCACGGTTGTAGATAACCCCTTGCGGGTGGTTTCTACGAGAAAGAGTATTTGGAGGTGAGTATTCAAGTGTCAAAGGATTTAGTTTATTTATGCATCGGTGCAGAGCAAGTTTTAGCTGATCGGGCTGTTGCAAAAATCCTAGAACCTTTAAAAGAAAAAGGCGCTACAAATACTCAATTCGATGCACCCGCACTAGAAGTTGGGCAATTTAGTGATGCCACTGCGCCATCTTTGTTTTCCGGGCCGCGAGTTGTCACTATTAGAGATCTGCAAGATTTAGAAGAAGATGCCCAAGGCGAAGTTCTTGCTTACTGTGAAAATCCAGATCCAGATATCACTTTGATTTTTATACACAAAGGTGGAGTTAAGGGAAAAGCTTTTTTAACTAAATTACGAAAAGTTGGCATCACTGAAATAACTTGCGAGCCTTTGAAAAAAGATAATGAAAAAATGGATTTCTTAAAAACAGAAGCTCTCACAATTGGCCGGAAGTTAACTCCAGATGCCGCTCGCGCGCTAGTGGATGCAGTTGGAAGTGATTTACGAGAAATGATTTCCGCGCTTCACCAATTGAGTTCTGATTCGCAAGTTAGCGGAACTACTCCAATTACTGCAGACCAAGTTGCTGT
>CAIUXE010000186.1 GCA_903902965.1 uncultured Actinomycetes bacterium | reverse complement strand
GTAAAATAGCGTGGGTTACTCCCCCAACATATTGATCAACTGGAAGCCAAGTCTTAACAGCTTCTAGATCAAAAGCCCGATCATCTAGTTTTGGAGACACATATCTCAAGAAATACCAAGAAGAATCAACAAAGGTATCCATAGTGTCGGTATCGCGCAGCGCTGGCTTTCCACATTGTGGGCAAGCAACATTGACCCAATCAGTTGCACCAGCAAGGGGTGAGATACCTTTAGGTTTTAAATCAAGTCCAGCAGATGATGGCAACTTAACTGGTAACTGATCTTCAGGTACCGCAACTTCGCCGCAACTGTCGCAATGAATAATTGGAATTGGAGTACCCCAATAACGTTGCCGGGAAATCAGCCAATCGCGAAGCCGATAATTTGTAGCCGGTTCACCCAATTTTTGTTTTTGTAACTCAGCAATTATTTTGGCGATTGCCTCGGCTTTAGATAAGCCATCTAGTGAACCAGAGTTGATTAACTTTCCATCACCTGGTGTTGCAATTCCAGTAACTGCTGGATCTTCTAAATCACTTTCAACCACAGTGCGGATTGGAAGGTTCATTGTTTTAGCAAAATCTAAATCTCGCTGATCATGCGCAGGGACCGCCATGATTGCGCCAGTTCCATAATCTGAAAGGACGTAATCACTCGCCCAAATCTGCAACTTTTCACCATTAACCGGGTTAATCGCATACCGCTCTAAGAAGATTCCAGTTTTTGGACGCTCAAGTGACAATCTTTCAATATCACTTATTGCTTTTACTTCTTCTAAGTATTTTGCAAACTCAGCTTTTACTGGAGAAGAAGCGGCGAGTTCTGCGGCTAACTCGCTATCGGCGGCAACTACAAAAAAAGTAGCTCCATACAAAGTATCTGGTCTTGTTGTATAAATCGTTACTGGTTTGTCTCGTCCTTCGATTTCGAAAGTAACTTCAGCGCCAATTGATTTTCCAATCCAATTACGCTGCATTTGCAAAACTTTTTCCGGCCATTGACCTTCAAGTGATTGCATGTCGTCTAACAAGCGATCTGCGTAATCAGTTATCTTTAAATACCACTGCGTTAATTTCTTCTTGGTAACAATTGTGTCGCATCGTTCGCACGCGCCAGCCACAACTTGTTCATTTGCTAATACTGTTTGGCAATCTGGGCACCAGTTAACTGCAGATGCTTTTCGATATGCCAATCCTTTTTTAAATAGTTGTAGAAAAATCCATTGATTCCATTTGTAATACTCTGGATCACAAGTATTGAAAGTTCTATCCCAATCAAAAGAGCAGGCATATCGACGCATAGATGCTTTTTGAACGGCGATGTTTTCATAAGTCCATTCACCTGGATCTGAATTTCGCTTTATCGCTGCATTCTCTGCCGGTAAACCAAATGCATCCCATCCGATTGGGTGCATAACGTTAAAGCCACGTTGAACCCAATAACGGGCAATTACATCGCCAAGTGCATAAGCCTCGGCATGACCCATATGCAGATCTCCCGATGGGTACGGGAACATGTCGAGCACATATTTTTTAGGACGTGGATCATCGGCCCGGCCAGAGCGAAATGGGGCAATTTGATCCCAAACAGGAAGCCACTTCTCTTGAACGCCATGAACGTCATATGTAGAAGGTATAGCGGGTGTGCCTGGCTCTTGCATGAGGCTAAGAGTACCGCCTACTTAATTCCAACTTAACTCCCACTTAAATCCAAGTAACCCCGGTTAATTCCTCGCTGATCTGCCACAAAGATTGGGCCAATCCTTGATCATAAGCAGTACTGCTAGCGCGCGTATATTTTGGATATCCACGCATTTCTAAAAAGCCATTTGGCCCTAAATAACTTCCCCCTGGAAGGTCGGCCAGAGTTGCAGCACACAAAATTGGCAGAGCGCCTTTGTCCGCACTTTGCGCAAATGCAGAATTAAATAACGCTGAACCGCGTGCCATCATCAATTGATTTCGCATCTGCGGCCCAACCATTTGTAAGTTGGTCGCCGACCAACCTGGGTGT
>CAIUXE010000185.1 GCA_903902965.1 uncultured Actinomycetes bacterium | reverse complement strand
TGTTGGTTGGACACAAATGGACAACACATTGGCTGTTGCCTATGACAACAGCTACGTTGGTTATGGATGTGGATTCAATTCAAATGGCTACCTAGTAGTCCACTTGAAGGCTTTGGGAGGCGTTGGAACACACATTATTTCAATGCGTCCTTTGCTCTACACACAGCAACCATCATTTGCTAATACTCCCTATGGAATGGTGCCAATCCTTACCTCTGAAAATGATCTTCCAGGTCTAGCACTTGGTTATCAAATTCCAACTGTTTACTTCGCGATAAAGATCGTTAAGTAATAACTTTTCTGGGACAAAAACCCTGTCTTTGACTTAGCTCAGAGGCGGGGTTTTCCTTGTCCTGGCATCCACCAATTCCATCTACCCAGTAACACCATGGCACTTGGTAACAGCAACCCACGAATGATTGTTGCATCGATTAAAACCCCTGCTGCAAGCCCAATACCTAATTGTTGCAAGCCTGCAAAATGTCCAGTGATTAATCCAGTGAGCGCGGAAATAAAGATAAGCGCAGCCGCTGTTACAACGGTTCCAGAATTTCGCATGCCATCCAGAATAGCTTCTTCATTACTAGCGCCACGATCCCAAGCCTCGCGCATTCTGGAAACAATAAATATTTCATAATCCATAGATAGGCCAAACAAAATGGCAAAGAGAAGGATTAACACCCAAGCCTCTAGTTGCTGTAGTTGATATGTGCCAAGACCAAATTTGAAGACCAGAACCACTGTGGCAAATGAGACTGCTATTGAGATCAAATCAAGGATTATGGCTTTGACGGCAAGGACTAGTGATCGAAAAGTTCTGAGAAGAATGAAAAGTGTAATCAACAAAATCAAGGAAATAATTGTTGGTAACGAAGATTTAATAGCATTTAGCAAGTCCACACCTTGGGCTGGTGCGCCACCGAGGTAGATTTTTGTTCCTGTTGGAAATCCTGCATTGGGGATGTAGTCATCGCGTAGTTGATGAACCAATTGCTTTGTTTGATCTGAACCAAGATCATGTTGTCCAAACACATAAAGGCGTAAGTATCGGCCTGAAGCATCGATATAGGGCCACTTTTCACCACTTGCAACCGTGAACACTTCTGGGTTGGCAGCTAGTTTCTTGGCAAACTCAAAACGAGTTGCTGCAATATTTGCAGAGCCAGCATTTGCCCTAAGGTCAATGACTATTTCATGGGGAGTAATAACTCCGACTCCAACTTTGTCTGTCACGGTATTTAACGCTTGGGCTGATTCAAGGTGGGCGGGTATTGCGCTGAGCGAGCTTGGTGTTACCTGTAACCACAACAGGGGCGAGATAAGGATGGATAGTGCGATAAGAGTTAATGCAAAAACTTTACGGGGCTTTGCAATCGCCATGTTAGTAAGTCGATCAAATGAAAACTCTAGGAGACCTGTAAAATCAACCTTTGGCGCTGCTGCCAACATAGTTAACAGGATTGGTTGCAAGGTAATAGCTGCAAGAATTGAAACAATCGGCAAAATCAAACAGGCTAGTCCAATAGAGCGCACAAATGGAACTGGTACCAGTAACAATGTTGCTAGCCCTAAGGCAACAGTGATGCCTGAAATTACAGCTGTTCGTCCTGCAGTCTTCATTGTTTGGAGAATGGGATCCTGGCTTTGTTCTAGCTCACGTCTGTAGCGATGGACCATAAGTAGTGAGTAATCAATTGCAAGACCCAGACCAATGAGCTCAACGATGTTTGGAACATAGAGAACCATCAGAAACTTGTGGGCAAGTAGATAGATAATTCCAAGAGTTGTTGAAATCGTTGCCAATCCAAATAGCAACGGGATCAATACCGCCCATGTCATTCCCAATGTTGCGATTAGAAGAAGGATTGCTAGAACAACTGCAATCAATTGACCCTTTTGTAAATCACTTGAGAGAATCGGAACAACATCACTTTCAATTGCTGGGGGACCTGTAACGAAAGCCCCAGTTAGACCTTGGCTAATGAGTGCTTCGCGCAATGCCTTGGTATAGGCAGCCGCTTCCTTTAGTTCAAATGACGTACCAATATTTGAATACAAAGTTCCGGCAAAAGCCTTTTCATTAGTAATTTCTGAACCAGGGATAACGCGGGCTGCTTGTGCAACTGAAGCTTTGAAGTTGGCAATTTGCTGCGCACTTGCCTGTTTGTATTTATACATCACCGTGAAAGTGCCTTCGGTGTTTTCTCTAAACTTTTCATTCAGGATTTCATTGGCAGCCGCAGATGGGGTTCCAGGCACGGTTAATGACGTTGTTAGGTATTGATCTAGGTGTGATGCTCCAAATAATCCAAATGCGGTGAGTGCGATCCACATGGTTAGAACAAGTGTGCGGGCCTTAATTGCTGCCTTTGACCATGTCACCAACATTTAAGCAGTCTATTCATTTACCTCAAAGTGCATGCAGATGGCATGATTTGAGCATGAGCCACATTGTTCTCGTTGAGATTATTCATCCAACTGAGTGGCAGCGCCTGCAATTTCCTAACAAAGTCGAGATTGAAAAGTGTATTGCGATCACGTTTTTCTCTAATTAGGGCTATTGCGTCATCTGCCGTGTAGCCATCCATCATGAGTCAATCATGGAAACCATGGATACTTATGGACATCTATTTGAGAGCAATTCCGCTTCACTAGCTGAAAAGATGGATGAAGCGGCACGAAAGGTACGATCAAAGAAAAACAAAAAGATGGTGTTAGTCTCTTAACTGAAGTTGTTTGTAGTTATTTTTAGTTGATTTATAACTTCATATGGGAAGAAACATGGGCAGTCTTTGAAAATCGCTGTCATTTGAGCGTGATTTCGAAAAACTCTTAGGTTGTCCGGCTTATAGGGCGACTCTTCTTTATTTTTGGCTTGTCTCGTATTGAACTGTGCGGGATTTACAGGTGTTTACTTTATTACTCACAATGTATTCTCAGCAGAGAATAGCCTCACTTTCAACC
>CAIUXE010000184.1 GCA_903902965.1 uncultured Actinomycetes bacterium | reverse complement strand
GTGCGTGCTTGTTACTCTTGGATGCATCAGGCTCAATGGGTGGCGCCCCAATTGCTGAGCTGAACGCTGGGCTAAAAGCTTTTGAAGAAGAACTTAAAAGCGATTCATTGGCTGCAAAACGCGTCGAGGTTGCCATCGTCTCCTTTGGACCTGTGAAAGTAGAGACTGATTTTATTTCCGCTTCTCAGTTTTTTGCTCCTGAGCTTATAGCCTCGGGTAATACACCAATGGGTGAAGCAATTGAGACTGGCTTAGATATGCTAGAAGAAAGAAAGAACGTCTACAAAGCTAACGGGATTTCTTACTACAGACCATGGGTTTTCATTATTACTGACGGAGCTCCCACTGATTCTTGGACTCAGGCAGCTACGCGAATAAAATTGGGTGAATCTAATAAAGAATGTAGCGTGTATGCAGTAGGTGTTGCACAGGCAGACATGGCTACTCTTGGAAAAATCGTTGTAAGGGAGCCACTACAACTTAAAGGGCTCAGTTTCAGAGAGCTATTCACGTGGCTTTCAAATTCGATGGGTTCTGTCTCACGATCAAATCCAGGTGACAGCGTTGCACTCGAAAATCCAACCGCTCCCAATGGCTGGGCAACGGCTGGGTGATATGGGTAGATGGGCTTGGGCAGCTGCAGCGGTTAAAGGAACGTCGCACATAAAAACTGGCACCCGACTTCAAGATGCGTATTGCGCGTTTGAAGTTGAAAAAAATACAGGTAATGTCTTTTGTGGAATGATCTCCGATGGGGCGGGAAGTGCAAAATTTGGCGGTGAAGGTGCTTCAATTCTTTGCAGGACATTGACTCTTGAACTTAGAAAATACTTTCAGAACGCAATTAATTTGCCGTCTCGCGAAAACTATGAGGTTTGGATTGACCAAGTTCGTGATCTTATTTTCATTGCCGCCAAGAATAGAGGCTTGGTGCCGAGAGATTTTGCTGCCACGCTAGTTTGCGTGGTTTCCAATGGCCTGCAATCAACAGTGATCCATATTGGAGATGGATGTGCTGTTTTTCGAGATGCTAGTGATGATTCATGGTTCGCGCCTAGTTGGCCCAACCAAGGTGAATTTGCATCTACAACATATTTCATTACCGATGAAAATCTGACTGAACTCCGCATTGAAAGTGTGTTGACTCCAATAACTTCAGTCGCAATTTTTTCTGATGGAATTGAACGTCTCGCGCTGGATTTCAGCAGCAAGGTTCCACATGCTGGATTTTTCGATCAAATGTTTCGTCCGTTCTCTGACTACGATCAGGGTGGCAAAAACGCGAAACTATCTTCTGCTTTAAAAAGCTACTTGGATAGCGATCTGATAAATTCACGAACTGATGACGACAAGAGTTTGATTCTCGCAGCAATCAAATGAAAGCAGAAGAAGTCTTTATTGATGGCAAAAGTTACAAGCTCGGAAAAAGAATAGGTAAGGGCGGAGAAGGCGAGATTTTTCTACTTGATGGAACTCCATCGATAGCCTTGAAACGTTACACAGGAAAAGACCCAAAAGAAGCCAAAATATCTGCGATGGTTGAAATGGCCCTCGCACAAAAATCGCCAAATGTTGCTTTTCCCGTTTCGATAGCAAGGTCGAAAGCTGGTGCTTTTATTGGCTTTGTCATGAAGCTGGTAAGTGATCATATGCCTCTGCATGATCTTTACTCACCAGGCTCAAGGAAGATCCATTTCCCGCAGGCCGACTTCAGATTCCTTGTACGCTCCGCAGCAAATATTGCACGAGCGGTTGCTTCAGTCCATCAATCCGGCTGCGTTATTGGCGACATAAACCATTCCAGTATGTTGGTTTCTTCGAAGGGTACGGTCGCACTTATTGACGCTGATAGTTTTCAAATTGCCACAAAGACAAATCAGTTTCTTTGTAAAGTTGGTGTCCCAGAATATACGCCTCCCGAGCTCCAAGGACAAAATTTTTCTTCAATCTTAAGGACATCAAATCACGATAGCTTCGGGCTAGCTATTGTGATTTTTCAAATTCTTTTTATGGGGAGACACCCATTTGTTGGAACAGTCCGAACAGGCGATATTCCGCCACTCCATGAAAACATAAAGGGTTTCCGTTATGTTTACTCTGATCGACGCAATGTCGGAATGGACCAGCCTCCCGGCACGCCCTCAATTAAAGACTTTTCAAACAATTTATCTGAATTGTTTGAGACTGCATTTTCAAAAATAGGTGTAGTGAAGAGACCTGATGCGCTCGAATGGGTTCGTGCGTTGGAAGATCTGGAAAAAACCTTAGTTAAATGTGATGTGAATCCACTGCATTTCTTGCCCGGTGACACTTCTGAGTGCCCTTGGTGTGAAATGGAGAACCAACTTTTTACTATTCTTTTTTTACCGTATTTCCCCTCCGGCCCTATTGTTGAAGGACGTGATCCAGGGGCATTAAACTTTAATCTTGATCAACTTTGGCAACGGATTGAGTCAATTGCAATTCCTGCCAATAGCATCCCAAAATTCAGTTCACCTAAGCCTAACCCTTCTGCATCTGCAATCGCAGCTAAGCCACAACAGTCGGAATCCTCAAATTCTCTGATTGTTGCAATTGGTTCAATGGTTGCTCTGATAGGTTTACCTCAACTTTTTTTCATATGGTTACCTTTGATTTATTGGGGATTTTCTAAAGAAAAAACTACTACAACCCCAGATCAAACACCGCTGATCAATGTGTATAAAGCTGCGGAACGACGATGGGCCGATGATTTATCCAATTGGCAACGCAGAACAGGTATTTTGGATTTGTTGGCTCTAAAAGAAGAATTGATTCAGGCTAAGACTTCATACCGCCTTGTACTAAGCTCTGAGCAGACGGAGATACAAAACTATAAAGTTGATAGAAGAAATAAGCAATTGATCTCATTTTTAGATGGTTTCAATATTGCCAATGCGGATATTAAGGGGATTGGTCCTTCAAAGCTGGCGGTGCTTGCATCTTATGGAGTTGACACAGCTGCAGATATTTCACTTAAGAAGTTATTGACTATTCCAGGATTTGGTCAAGAAACATCCAAGCCGTTGGTAAATTGGCGAGCATCGATCGAGCAGCGTTTTGTTTTCCAACAAAACGAAACCGAATCGGAAAGGCAAGAAATTGCACGAATCAAGGCGACTATTCACTTGAAGTTAGCGAATTTGAGAGGTCGACTAACTGGGGGAAGCGCTAACTTACTAAATCTTTCACAACGCGTTAAAACTGCTCTATCGCAAACTGACACGGCTTTAAAGATGGCCAATGACAACTTGCAGCAAGCTAAAGTTGATCTTGAGTTTCTAAATATTGCTATTCCCACAACTAGCCAAACCACTTCAATTCAGACGCAAAGTCCTGCTTCGAATCGTTCAACTTCGACAATCCCTACTGCATCAAGTTCCAGCACTAAAGTCTCATGCCCTCGCTGTGGAACCAATATGGTTAAGCGATTAGCAAAAAAAGGTAGGAATTCAGGTAGTTATTTTTGGGGCTGCGGCAGATTTCCAGTTTGCAAAGGTACTCGGCCACTTTAATTTGAGAGACTCCTCGTCATCTAAATTGTGATTTTGCATTTCAATTGCTAAAAACCATTGGCTCTCTAGCCAGTAAAACATCCATCCCCTTCATCAACATCGTGGTTCTTCTTTGCAGCTGCCGATGGGATATCGGACGATTTATTTGCTCACGATCTTGCGGCCTTGTTCTTGATTCGAGTAAATCTATTACTTCTAGTGATGCTTTCTCGCATTTTGGTGCTACATCAACCATCGACAAAGCATGCTGAAGTTCTGGTTTGATACAGACTGTTTCATTTGCAATCTCTGACAGGCTTTTTTGCCTTAGGTTAGCCAACAACAACGTTGCATAGTCCAATAGTCGCGTTTGGCCATCCTTCTTGTTCGACATTGCAATACTCAGCTGCTGGTGCAATCTCTCGTAAAAGAGATTTGATTCAGCTTCTGTAGCTACAAGTCGTGCTTTAAAGACTGTTGCAATCCCCTTGTCCGGAGCCTTAGGGCCAAATTTGTCCCTCACATCTTTACGTGTAGGCCAATTGCCTGTTCGCGCAAGCCACTCATTACAGAATGCAATGACAACGCACGTTTCAGTTGTTTTTTGGACTTTTCTGAATTCGTTCGCAATGAGTGCATTCATCCACTCCGGCTGCAATGCGCCATTGACACCCAAGTTCATAGCGGATAGGTTGTTTTGGTTAGCAAATTCGCGGTAGCTGTCTGGCCAATCTTTGACAATGTCGTATGCCACTGGAACCAAGAGGTTTCGCTCGTGCACACTTGCGTAATCAATGGCTATTGGATTCACCTTTCTCAGGTTGAGACCTCTTGCTATTTCTGACCACTTGGAATTTGCTGAAATTATTGCCTTTCTTTCTCTGTCACGTATAAAAATATGACAAACCCCACGAATCGCTTGCAAGACATCTAATATTGGATAGGCCAAGGCGCCAAGTTTTAATTCTCCCGTATCAATTCCGTTTGACAACACAGCGCCAACACCATTACGACTTTCGGATGTTGTACTTTTCGATAGATCGAATCCACACTTCCAGCAATACCTATGTGAAATGAATTTTTTGGAAATGTCCTGTGTTTCACCAACGGCTGTGGGCCATCCCGGGCTCATGCAACTTGGACATTGATCGAGTAATTCAACTTGGTGCTTTCCACACTCAGTCACAAATGCGAACCTCCAAGCCAGCCGGAAATACGGGTCTTCGTCTTCACCTAGGCAATGAGGACAGAACATCGGACCATATGAGTTAACTCTGCTTCGTAGCCTTGCTCTGAGCCAAAACCTAGGATGCTTCACACCATCAACATTTTTCACAAGTCTGCCTATATAGCCAGCAAGAGAAAGGGCTTTAACTTCCTCCAGCGTAAGCTGATGCGCATCGGACAACCAAATCAAATCCTCAGAGTTTGCGCCAATATCAGGATCTACCCGCCTTGTTCTCTCATCAATGGTCGGGAAAAAGTTGTAACCATTTGCCCAGCCTGATCTCTGCCTCCAGGACGAAAGAGATTCCCCCTCTAATGGTCTTGGACGCATCAGAAATTGGCTTTCGCCCATCGCTAACGACACTCCAACTCGTATAGATACTCGGGTGTAATTGCTTTTGGTGGACGTCCCATACCGCTAGGAATTGAAGTGACCGCTTCCAATTCAAAGTAAATTTCATCTACATAAATTGGCGAATCAGTGCGGCTAAATTTCTCAATTTTTCCTGAAAAGACGCTTTTCAATAAGGGGACGGCATACGTACCACTCCTATGAGCGTACAAAGCTAACGCGACTGATGCTGTTATAAGATTTTTACCTTCTTCGTATTTTCTGATCGGACCTGATGTCATTTTTTTGGTAAAACTTGATAGCTCTAACGGGTCCAACCGATATGTAAAACTGTCTTCAGTGATTTTTAATTTTGAAAACACTCGTCTCGATACAAGCAACCTTATTACATAACCACTCATGCCTATCTCTAGTGCTGCAGTTTCGGCCGTAGAGGTTTGTACTGTGAAGTTTTTATAAATTTCGATATATTTTTTCGGAATTGCATAACGTAAACACTTAAAGGTCGATTCGTTTTTAATCGTTCCGATTAGCTTTTCACTTTGTATTAGATCCAAGATTTCGTTGTTATTCAATCCAGTTTTCAACTTGAAATAATTTTTCGAAACATAGTCATCTTTGTTTTCTGTTAACCAAAATACATCCGATTTTCTTCGCATTGTGATTGAATTTTTTTTAATTTGATCCAACGCTACCAATTGATTTCTTAAAATTTCATACCCTTTTGGACCAAAAATAATGCCACAAAGCTTTCGAAATGACATGGGCATGTTTTCTAAGTAATTTGCTGCTATTGCTTTATATCCATTAGGCCAATTTTTAAATATTTGATCCAAGCATTCCAAATCAGTTAACCTACCTTTGTCTTTTGTAGCCGCCATTTGCCCAACTCTTTTGAGCCGAAAATTACGTGCAGATCTGACAAGGTTCATTGTTTTACTGACTACATCAAACACTCTGTTTTCTTCATCTCGATTTTGTGCAAAAGTAATATTCTCGTCCTTACGCTTAACTTCAAAAGCCTCGTAATACCTTGATAACCAATGCGGAAGTCCACTCGCCTTTTCTTTTGTGAAATTAAATCCACAGTTACAACTTAACAATGCGTTGCGCTTGTAGGTGACTTTTTCTTTACATTTGCTGCAATTGGTTACCAACATACATAAATGCTTTTCGCAATGTAAGACTGTGCGTTTTTCCCAATGGTCTCGCATGAATGGGATCTCATCTTCCTCGAGGCAGCTCGGGCAGTACCGATGAATAAAAGGCTGTGCTTGGTGACCTATTTTCTTTGATTCCAATTCAATCTCAATTTCTGAGTGAATCCCAAACTGTTCTAGAACGGTAGGCGGATAAGCTCGTAGGAATTGAACATGACTTAGATTAATAACTCGACCTAGCAACCTACTTCCTGCAACATGATTCGCGTTCGCAAGTCTTAATAGGTAGCCTCCCCACGACTCACCCACCAAAGGAGCTGGTCGTACCAAAAGAGTCGTTCTATTTCCAGTCATAAAACGGCTCCCCTTCTTTAGTCAGCTCTCGCGGTTTTTTTGTCATGTCAAACGGGTTGCTCGTGTAACTTACGTCTCCCCACAATTTCCCAAAGGCCAAGGCCAAATCTTCTGCAACGATGTGCTCACGATCCGCTTTTTTTGCTATTGGCCACGAAAGATCAATCAATTCAATCAAGTATTGGAGCATTCCGTTTGTAGCAAGGAACATCCTCTCCATAACCGCCGGGTCTGTAATGCATGACTTTTCTGCGAGCGGTATCCTTTTTTCCAGCTCGTGCATGAGTCTGACAAAATCAGGTTTTTGCGCATCTTCTTTGATATCAAAATATCTTAAAAACAAACGACAAGGCACTCTCCGCCTTAACTGCACCTCCCCGTCAATCACCACTTGCGCAGCTTCAGTTCCACACATGAGAAAGACAGCAGACGTTTGATCAATCAAATCACGAAAGCAGGATGCGATTTCCTGTATTCCTTTATTTTTTCGCAGTGCAGGTACATCCTGCAAATCATCGACCAAAACTAATCGCACCTTGCATTCTGAAAAAAGTTTAACAACGCGAATTTTTAGTTCTGTGTAATTTCCTTTATCTGGTATCAAGTCTTGCATTGCTCTCAGAATCTCAACCATCAGTTGCTTCTGGTTGCAAACTTTAGGAATTTTGAATTTAACAACTGGACATAACGTTTTATCCAGTGGCAATGGGTCGGGGAGTTCTCCATGCAGATTTTCCAAGTACTTGATGAAAGTTGATTTTCCTGAACCTGCAGCGCCCATCAAAAATACGCCTGCACCCCTTCCTGTTTTTTGTGCACTTTCGATCTTCTCGCTTAATGTGTCGATTCCCTTTTTAAATTTTGGATGCACGATTACAAGGTCATCCATCCATCGGCATCTCTCTTCATTTGATGCCCCTCTCCATGAACTTTTTTCGGCTTTATTCGCTGTTTTTACAGTCATAGCCACTCTCCATCCGCATCAATGACTACGTGATCTAAATCGTAGACTCGCATTTCAAGGTCCGAAACCACAACCTCAACATCCTGTTTCACATGGTCTGAGATTTTTTTGTTGCCGAATTCGGGAATGCCGTAATGAATTGCCAGTTTCCGTCGCGACATTTTTTTGTCTAAACGCCCTTTTTCTGTTTCAGCGCGAAGATTTATTCGGGCCTCGACCATATTTGAGAAATCCGGGTGTTTGTAACCTTCGCTTCTTGCCTTCGCAATAATTAAATTTAGCTGTCTTCTTTTGAGATCTTTGATAAATCTTTCATCTTCTATGCAATCTACTTTAATCAGCACGCCTGT
>CAIUXE010000183.1 GCA_903902965.1 uncultured Actinomycetes bacterium | reverse complement strand
TGCAGATGTAGTTGATTGCAGATGTAGTTGATTGCAGATGTAGTTGATTGCAGATGTAGTTGATTGCAGATGTAGTTGATTGCAGATGTAGTTGATTGCAGATGTAGTTGATTGCAGATGTAGTTGATTGCAGATGAACTTGATTGCAGATGAACTTGATTTAAATATTGGTAATTATTTTTAGGCAGCTTCATGTACTGGTCGACTGGGAACTAGATAATGCTTTCCATTAGGTGATATCCATTCGCAAGATCCATCGCTGGCAGAAGTTACTTTCCAACCGCCGTGAGTTTTTAGCCGATGATGTCGACGACAAAGTGATCCTAAATTTTCGGGAGCTGTTTTACCGCCGTCATCCCAAGGAGTTACATGGTCGATATCACTTCGATGAGCTGGGTAGCGACATCCAGGGAAGCGACAAGTGCGATCGCGAGCGATTAAGAAATCTACGAGATGCTGAGATGGTCGATAACTTTTTCGACCAAGATCTAGCAAATCACCGCTTGTCGGATCAGTAATAAACCTTTGCCAATTACCGTCAGCAGCTAGTTCTCGCGCTAATGATGCAGGTATTGGGCCGTATCCAGTGAGCTGGCCCGGATTTTCAGCCATATTTAGCAGAGTTGGAAGGTCGATAGTTACATTTATTGAGATTGGCTTTCGGTTGATATTTTTGAGCTTCTTTATTTTGGAAAGATTTCCAGTTGATAGATCTGTTTGATCTGTAGCTGACTGATCTGTTTGATCTGTTTGATCTGTAGCTGACTGACCAAAAGTTTCAGTGGTTAAATACTGATTAATGATTTCAACAAATGCGTCAGCACGCCGGTTATCTACTCTCCAGGGATTTGCGATCTCAGTGGAGGTGGCTAAATCATTGCCGCCATGTGTGGAGTTTTGAATAGCGGCAGAGTTTTGAATAGCGGCAGAGTTTTGCGACGAAGTGGAATGCAATGCCTCTCGATCTTTTCGTTGCAAGTGGCGCTCGATAGCGATCAAAACAGATTGAGCATCTGGTGCCGATAAAAGCGCAATTACAGTTGCCATCCCATCACGCTCGGGATAACAAGAAACTTTACGTAACTCATGGGCTCGAGCAAAACTCTCTTCACATTCAGTTGGCAAGGCTCTAGAGACTGCCGTCCTGATTTTGTTGGCAACCTGAGCTGGCGTATGAAACTCCGCGTTAGCGATCGCACTCTTTTCAATCTGTGCAATTACCTCGCGATTGATTCCGCCTCGCAGTAGTGGTGCGCTTTCACGTGCGATAACCGTTGCATGAGCAACAGAGATCTCTCCACTAGCAAGAGCCGCGCATGTTGCGGGAAGTTCATTGACTAATATTCGCGCAGTGTCCAACTTTGCCTGTGCCGTTGCAGGGGATAGCCGAAGCGCGGCAGCGATCTCTTCGCGCTCTTCGTCATCAACGCCACTTTCACCATATTCCAAAGACTCACGTTGGTCATCAGCGATAGCGACAAAAGCAGTTTGCATAATCGCTTGCAACCATCCATTTTGCTTTTCGAGTGCAGCTAAGTAATCAATACGTCCACTTGGGGAAAGTTCGTAAGGATGAATCTCGACTAATTGAGTTAGCGTCTCAATACCAGGACGTTGAGAAAGTAATTGGGAGAGATGAAGATCTTTTGGAAGCATGGGTGAAGTGTTGTTGAAGCCACTGACATGAATTAGTTTTACTTAGAGTAAAAATTACTCAGATTCTTGGACACCCTCTGGCGTGTTATGGATCTTATGTAGGTCACTTAGCCGTTTTACAGTTGGAATAACTCCTAATTTACCCTTTTGGAAATCATCAAAGGCTTGTAAAACTTCAGCTTTTGTATTCATTACAAATGGTCCCATCCATGACACTGGTTCACGGATTGGTTCTCCACCAAGAATTAATACATCTAATTGTGGTGATCGTGATTCTTGTTTATCACTTGCGCGAATAATTATTGAATCACCTTTACCAAAAACAGTCATCTGACCAGAGTGAACTGATGCGCGCTCGTCACCCATTTCGCCATTGCCATTTAATGTGTATGCAAGTGCGTTGTAATTCTTATTCCACGGCAATCTCAATTGAGCACCTGGTGCAATCGTTGCGTGGATTAATGTAATTGGTGTGCGGGTTGATCCTGGTCCGCGATGTGATCCGACTTCTCCGGCAATGACGCGAATTAACGCCCCACCATCATGAGATGAAAGCAATGAAACATCTTTAGCGCGCACATCTTGATAAGCAGGAGGCGCCCATTTTTGGGCTTTAGGTAAATTCACCCAAAGTTGGAAACCGTGAAATAACCCACCACTCATAACTAAATGTTCTGGGGGAGTTTCGATATGCAAAATTCCAGCACCTGCAGTCATCCACTGCGTATCGCCATTTGTAATTGTTCCGCCGCCACCGTTGTTATCCATGTGGTCAAAAATTCCATCAATAATGTAAGTAACTGTTTCAAAACCGCGATGCGGATGCCACGGAGTTCCTTTTGGTTCACCTGGGGCGTATTCAACTTCGCCCATTTGATCTAAGTGAATAAAGGGATCAAGGTCAGCTAAATCAATTCCTGCGAATGCTCGTCTAACTGGAAATCCTTCGCCTTCAAAACCTTGTGGGGCGGTGAGAATCTGTTTAACTGGACGCGCCGATCCATTGCCAATCGTTCCAGCAGGTATATCAATGCGTGGAAGTACTGTGATGTCCGAGACGGTAACTGCAGGCACTTATTCCTCCACGATTAAAGATGGCGAATTTAACTACTTGAAGTATATAACCGCAGATACCGCTCCAGCATTCCCAATAATCAGAGCTTTTATTGTGATTAAAGAGCTTTTAGTGAGCTAACCACTTTAGTAAGGGATGCTTTTGCATCACCAAATAGCAATGTGGTTTTTGGATCATAGAGAAGCTCGTTTTCGATACCAGCAAATCCTGGACGCATTGAGCGCTTTAGGAAAATAATGTTTGCTGATTGTTGAACATCGAGAATTGGCATTCCGTAGATAGGACATCCTGGAGTTGTTTTCGCTGCAGGATTCACTACGTCATTTGCGCCAATAACAATCGAAACATCTGTCTGTGCAAATGTTGGATTTATCTCTTCCATTTCAACAAGTTGCTCGTAAGGAACATTTGCCTCAGCTAGCAAGACGTTCATATGTCCTGGCATACGACCGGCAACAGGGTGAATTCCATATGCAACATCAATTCCTTTAGCAGTTAAGAGATCTGCTAATTCGCGAACTGTGTGCTGAGCTTGTGCAACTGCTAAACCGAAACCAGGCACAATCACAACTCGACGGGCATAGTTCAACAAGATTGCAACATCATCTGGCGTACCTGATTTCACAGGACGGACATCGCCACCTGCGGCAGCAGCTTGTGGGGTCGCCGTAAATGCACCAAATAAAGTTCCAAACAATGAGCGTCCCATTGCATCAGCCATTAAGCGGGTCAAGATTGTTCCGGATGCACCAACAAGAGTTCCCGCGACGATCAACAATGTTGCTTGCAATACGTAACCACTTGCGGCAACAGTTAAACCAGTAAATGCATTTAATAGTGAGATAACAATTGGAACATCTGCGCCACCAACTGGGAGTACGAAGAGCACACCAAAGATTGCAGACAAGCCCATGAGGACAAGTACCGAAGTGGTATCTGCAG
>CAIUXE010000182.1 GCA_903902965.1 uncultured Actinomycetes bacterium | reverse complement strand
TACTCCGAATAACCTGCCTAATCTCCCGACTCGTCGTCGTTTTATCACCATTACAAGTGGTTTTATCGGATCATTAATTTTGGGCGACCGAGCACTAGGTGCCACTAAGCCGGCGGCTAAAAAGCCAGTAGTTAAAAAACCGGTTGCTAAAAAACCAGTAGTTAAAAAACCTGTAGCTAAAGCAACAAGTACTCCAGCACCTTCAGCTAGCCCGTCTGCATCAGCAACGCCAACTCCACCACCAAATACCGCACCTGATGCGCCAGTAATTGGAAAAGCCAGTGCAACCGGTGCAACAGGTGCGACAGTTGTATTTACTGCTCCTGCAAAAAATGGCGGAGCACCGATAACTTCATATGTTGCAACATCAAATCCTGGTGGAATTAAAGTAACTCTTCCTCAAGCTGATTCGGGAACATTTACATTTGCAGGACTTGTAGGTGGAACTGCATACACATTTACTGTTGTTGCGGTTAATAGTGTTGGTACATCATCGGCATCTGCTGCATCAAATGAGATTAAAACTTTGGATGTAGTACCTGCGAGTGCCGTAGCAATTAAGAAATCTGGAGTTGCGCTAACACTTGCTGATATTGAAGTTGGTAAAACAATCGCAGCAACAAACTCGGCCACAAATACAAATCTTTTTGTCTCTCGCCTTGCCGAAGACTCATTCAAGGGTTATCCAACAAGTTGTACTCACCAAGGTGGACCTCTTGCTATCCAAGGCAAAACATTGGATTGCCCATGGCATGGATCAAAATTTGACGCTCAAAGTGGTGCAGTTACAAATGGTCCAGCAGGAGCTGCACTTGCCCCTATAAAGGTAGCAGCGCTAAATGGAGCTTTATATATACTCTAGTTATCTCTCCTTCTAAGAACGAGGTAATTAAATGCGCGCCACTTCAACCGGAAAAAAAGTAGCTGTGGCTGGGTTAACTTTTGAAACTAATAGTTTTTCACCCGACCTCACTCACTTAGATACATTCCAAAGATTTGCCATGGTTGAAGGTGACGAGCTATTTTCTGCCGGGCTAGGCAAAGATGAAATTGCTGGAGCGATGGAAGTTGCAGCGCAAATGGGAATCGAATTGATACCAACCACAACGGCTGATGGTGGATGTGGGCCGACTGTAAGTGATGAGGCTTATGCATTTCTGAAGGAGCGCTTTGTAACTGGCCTTGCCAAAGTTATCCATGATGTTGATGGCGTTTACTTGCGTTTGCATGGAGCGATGACCACTGAGAGTTGTGAGGACGTTGAAGGCGATTTAATCGCTGCAGTTCGAGAGATGACCAATCCAGATTTTCCAATTGCGGTTAGCTGCGACTTGCACGCTCACTTCACTGCGAAAATGGCACAAGGAACAGATTTAATAGTGGGATACCAGACCTGCCCTCACACAGATTTTTTCAATACTGGAAAACGGGCAATGCGCTTAGTTGGTTTAGCAGTAACCGATCAAGCTAAACCAAAATTAAGTTTTCGAAAACTAAAGATGATCTCTCCGGCCGAAGGTATTGATACAACTGTCTGGCCATTAAAGGAAGTCAAAGCAAGAATTCATGAGATTGAAAAACTCCCTGGGATTTTAGATGCGACAATTTTTTGTACTCAACCATGGCTTGATGTCAGCGAATTGGGTTGGTCAGCACTGGTCGTCACTGATGCAAATATCGAGAGTTCGACTAACCTCGGCCAGCAGTATGCGGATGAAATTGCAAATTCGCTTTGGAGTTTTCAGGATAAGTTTCTATTTGCAAAAGTTGACATAGCTGATGCCGTGAAAACAATAAACGCCAGCACTTCTGAACAACGTCCTTTTATCTTCGCAGATGGAAGTGACAGTACTTCCGGCGGTAGCACCGGAGATAGTTCATTTATCTTGGCAGCTTTGATATCAAATCCCATCCATGGACAAGTTCTGATGTCCATAACTGATAAGCCAGCAGCTATTGCCTGCGCAGAAGCTGGAGTCGGTGCCACAATTACCGTTAATTTAGGTGGAACTAGGGCAACTAAATTTTTTAAGCCTTTGCAAGTTACTGGCACTGTCACAAAAATTACGGATGGATGTTATCAATCTAAGTATCCGTCTAAATTATTCAATGTAGGAACAACTGCACTTCTTAAAATTGGCGAAATCGAAATTGTGATTACCCCAAACCCAGCCTTTATGTTGGATTACCAACTTTATGATCACATGAGATTAGATGTAACTAAAGCAAAAGCCGTGCAAGCAAAATCTGCTGGCGGATATCGCGCATATTACGAACCAATCGCCTTTGCCTGCATCGATGTAAACGCTCCAGGGCCATCTGACAATCGATTAAGCGAACTTCCATTCACCAAGCCAAAGCGGCCACTGTGGCCCCTCGATCTAAATGTTTCAGATCGATATTATCAATACTAGAAATTAATACATCACCCAGCCGCCATCAACATTGATGACTTGTCCAGTGATAAATGCAGCATCTTCACTTGCCAGAAAAACAAATGCTCCCGCAAGATCTGTTGGGAAACCACGACGTTTTAGTGATTGCAATGGCAAAATTAAATCATCAACCGGTTTGGGGTCAGCAGCAAGTGAGACCTCGTGTTCGGTCCGAATTGCGCCGGGCATTACAGAGTTGATTCTCACTCCATCTGCACCAATTTCACGTGCTAGCGAGCGGGTTAATCCAATAATCGCCGCTTTGGAAGCTGAGTAATGAATCTGCCCAGGTTGTCCTGTTTCAGTCATAACTGAAGTCACGGTAATGATATTCCCTTGATGTTTTTTTAAATCATCGTATGCAGCATTAATTAAAAGCCAAGTTGCTCTCACATTTACTGCTTGCATAAAATCCCAATCAGCAACAGTAATTTCACGCCATGGTTTCAATTGCAGTACAGCGGCATTCGCCACAATGGTGGTGATTTTCCCAAATTTTCCTTGAGTGGCTTTTACTAAAGCTGCAGGAACTTCGGGATCAGATAAGTCTCCAGCTAATGCAATTACCTCACCGTTAAATTGGGCAACTAACTCTTCAGCTTCTTTTTTGCGCTCCGGTATATCTAAGTAATTAATAGCAACTTTTGCGCCTTCAGCTACAAAAGCTCGGACGACAGCGCCGCCAATGCCTCTACTGCCACCGGTGATTAAGGCAACTTGTCCGCTCAGGCGTTGTGAACTCATAAGCTAAAGCACCGGAAGATCGGCTGCTGATTTATAGGCCATGCCCACCAAGGCCACAACATCACCTGGAGTTACGCGTGGAAAACCTCTTTCAACCCCGAGCACACCGTTCTGTCTGGCAATAACTGGAACTGCAGGTACTTCTGGGTTATCCATATTGTGAACTAATCCCAAAACTTCCCCTTTTTTAATCTCTCCTCCGAGCGGGAAAAGATTTTCATATAAACCAAAATCATTCACTGAGTGATAAGCAGATTCAGCGCGCATATCCAAAATGATTGCAGGGGCCAGGCCTTGTTCTTCACGAGTTTTTGGCGCACCTTTTAAGATCCCTAAGGTACGCAAAGCGTTATCCAATCCATCTTTGGCAACTTTTACGCTGGTGTGATTTGCAAGTGCTCCCCCGCCAAGTTCGGTAGTAAAAACCTCTTTACCTTGACGCTCCGCTTCACCTGGTAACAATGACGCAGGGTTAGTTGATGGTTGTTCTGGAAAAATCATACTGTAACTAGAGTTCCAAGCGAGCATGCTCTTTAACATCTTGGCTCTCTGTTTTTCATCTTTCGCCCAAACCATGTGTGAGCATGGAATGAAAACATGTCCACGACCGCCACTATGGATGTCCATTACTGCATCAACCTTTGGGAATAATTCGTGAGTTAAATAATGAGCAAGCTTTGAGCTCACTGGACCATCTTCATCACCTGGAAATATTCGGTTGAAATTAACTCCGTCGGGCCAAAGTCTGGTACCACCTCGGGAGGCTTCTTGAGATAAACAAGGAATAATAATTACCTGTCCATTAATTTGATCAGGTTGCAAATTGCGTGAAAGAGTTGTCGCAGCTATCTGGCCTTCATACTCATCGCCATGATTTCCAGCAAGAACAAGTGCTCGTGGTCCATCTCCATTTTTGATTGAGATTATTGGGACGTTATATGTAGTCCATCCACTGTTGTTGGTTGAATCACCGACTTTTAGATATCCGGCTTGTTTGCCATCTTTTGTTAGGTCAAATGTGCAATTTACTGTTCCACTCATGCCAGAACTATAAGGAATATTTATACAAAACGGTAGGTATTGCAGATAGAATTCCCAAATAATGTCACGCTATTTGGATCTACTAAAGCTACCCAATGCTCGGGCTTTGCTGATGACCTCCTTTCCGGCTCGTATTGCATATGGCATGTTGGCTTTATCTGCTTTTTTTAAAGTTGAGCGCGAAACTGGATCCGTTGCAGCAGCAGGTTTAGCTATTGGGGCTTTCTCACTTAGCCAATCACTTACTGCTGGAATTCGTGGAAGTGTGATTGATCGACTCGGGCAGAAATGGCCACTTCGTATTCTTGCACCAACATATTGCGTAATGATCTTGTTCTTTAATACATTAACTGAACGAAATTCCTTACTGCTATTTGCTTTAGTAATGGGATTGTCATCTCCTCCAATTAATCTATCTGTTCGCCCACTGTGGAAAATCGCTGTAAAGCCAGAACAATTACGCACTGCGTACGCTTTAGACACTTCGATGATGAATACGGCTGGAGTATTTGGTCCAATAATTGCGACAACCATCTCATTGTCTAGCAGACCAGAAATTGCATTAAATAGCGTTGGTATTTTAATTTTAATAGGCGGTTTATCTCTTTCCTTTACAAAGATAGCTCGTGACTCAATTCCAGAACCACGAGAAGTTGGTGGCATCCCCCTTTGGAAAAATAAAGCCATGCAACTTCTTATGATTGAAGGAATTTTTATTGGGTTTGGATGGGGAGCATTTGATGTTGGAGTACCTGCATTTGCAACTCTAGAAAAAATTCCAAGTTGGACCGGACCAATATTTGGTGCAATGGGAGTTGCTTCAGTTGTTGGTGGTTTGTATGCGGGAATGATTTCAAAGCGCACATCAGCACTGAAAGGTTTAATTAGAAATTACGTGCTCTGGATGATCTTCACAGCGCCTCTTGCTTTTACTTACCCTGGTTGGAGCATGTTAATTGTTGGAGTACTTCTTGGGGCTTGTGGTGGAGCATTGCAAGTTTTCTACTGGGAAGTGTTAGAGGCAGTACGGCCACAAGGCATGGCAGTGGCTGCTCTCGGTTGGCTATGGACAGTTGAAGGCACTTTCATGGCGGCAGGTTCTGCAATTGGAGGTGTAGTTGCGAGTGCATTCTCTCCAAGAGCAACATTGGCTATGACGTCAATTTCTATTGCTATCGGCTGTGTCATCATCTTGATTGGTAAAAAAGCATTAAAGGCTGCAGATCGAATTCCAACTACAGAAGAAGATCTATCGGCCCTGGAAAATGTGGACCACATGGAACAAACAGCTCCAAATAAATTCTAAATTTAATCTCGTTCAAAAATAGTAAACTCTCCGCATAAATCAAAACCAACTTTTTCGTAAGCTTTTTTAGCAGCAATATTGTCAGCACGAACTGCTAATCCAAGACGGGCAAATCCTAATTTATTTGACTTAGCCACTATCTGAGCAACTAACTTTGTAGCGATCCCTTTGCCCCTTTCACTTTCAGCAGTACCTACGGAAGAAACAACTTTTTGACCAGTTTCCCACATCGTTACGGCTCCAACAGCGATTAATTCTCTACCTCCATTGCGAGTTCCCGCCCAAAAAACTACTTCAGGATTCCCTGGCCAAACTGATGAATTTGGTGCATTTACTTTTAAAAACTTTGATATTTCTTCATCGTCATCAAGATTTTCAGGTAAAGGTGAATCTTTAAATTTATTAGTATCAATAGAATAAATATCTAAATCTACGATTGGGGTCACTTTTTTATAATTACTAGTGTCTACTTTACGTTCGACAGTAAATCTTTCCCATTCGGGATCAATAGGTGGATTTATTCCAAGTCCCAATCCAAAATGCTGCCCGTCCATTCTGGTCAGTGAAACAGAATTTGAATTTCTTACCGCTTTAATAAAACCATCCTCTGGAATGATCATCTGAGCTTGATTGGGGTCTCCAGCAATCTCAATCGCCCATTTTTGAGCAAGCGCATAATCAGTACTTTCCGTCAACTTTTCCATTTTTACTAATTATTTTTTCTTAAAACCAGCAGGGCATTTAGGGTTTGTTCCGCTTATTTTCCTAATTACTTTTCCTTTTATGCAGCTAATTGATTTAGTTGCAATTACTTTTACCTCGGCTGGTGCAGCAGGGGCCGTATTCGTTGCAGCGGCTTCTTGCTTAAGTTCTACTTTTACGGCTTTTTCAGGTACTGCTGGACTCTCTTCTTTGACAGCCACTTTGGCAGGATCGGCAGCACCGCCTTGAGCTAACTTAATTTTTAAAGTAGGTGATGAAAAAGTAAAACCATAAGCGCCTAGTCGAATCCAATTGCCATCATCTTTAAATAAAGTTGATTGAACTCGAGAACCAGCGTCTGTCGAAACTATGCTGACAGTTGCGGAGATTGGAACTTTTGCGCCGAATCCATAAAGGCAGCGAGCAATTGCTCCATCCATAACTAAGTCATACTTTCCAATGAAATCACTTCCATCTGGATTGCTGTGTACTCCTGCAACTTTGTAATTTAAGTACCCATCTTCAAATTTTGGTGGGCCCGATTCATATGTGAGCGCATTGGTGGTAACCATTCCAATCAATGCTGTTGTGGAGTTTGCGCCCGCAATTGCGCCCATCATTGATGAAGCTTGTGGAAGGCATTTAGCTGCAGAACTCCCTAAACCTGTTGAATCTGATGCGACACCAAATCCTCCGAATCCTGCGAAGCCACCAAATGCCCCACTTGCTACTTCTGTCGGATTGATAGATCTAAAAGACCAAGTATCAGTTAACGATGTTGCTTTATTTGCAAAGAACTTTTCGAATCCTAAGAAGTTTTTTAACGCTCCATCTGAGGAGGCCGTTGTCATCATGCTAATTTCCCCTGGCGGCAGAAATCCTGATGGGTCTTTAAAATTATTAGAAATTTCAGGTGAAACGTCAGTAGATGAAATCAACGCACTTGCGGATGGAGTCAATACTGGTGCAGCTTCCACAGTCAAACGATTTTGAGTCTGGGTAATTGCATTGATATCTACCGTAGGTTCAGTTAAGCGGCCGTGAAGCCAAGAGGTCAAGTAATTTCCTAGATGAATAGTCAATTTTACTTTTGCATCCTTTGGGAATGCGGCTTCTACCCCACATGTGGCGTTTTCGGTCCAGATACATTTTGCATCACCTGAATTTCCGCTTACGGTAGTGACACCAAGCGGGTTTACCCATTCGTACATTGCGATATCGCGCATAGATGTAGTTCCGCTCGCATAGGGAACCACCGTTGCCGAGAATGCTTTTGGCTTCAAGCCAATAATTGGAAATTTTTGAAAATCGACTTTAACTTTAACGGAATACTTTGAAACTTCTCCTGCTGAAGCTAAAGCCGGGACTTCGAATAACGACCAATTAGATCCCGCGGGTAATTCCTTAGCTGTATTTGCTGAGAAAGATTGTGTTCCTATAGTTTTAACAAATGCCGCTTTACTTTGCGGTACTTTGGCTGTTGTTATCGATAGTGCTTCTATGCAATTTGCTTCGGTCAAAGTTTTACAAACAGGAAGAATTACGTAAGCTGTTAGCGAATTGCTACATTTTGGATCATCCCAACCGGTACACAAAGATTCCGAACCGTTATTGCCCTGTCCGGTAGTTATGTATGAAAGATTATCTTGTGGAATTCCGCCAAAATGATCAGCAAGATTTACATTGAAAGCGGTCGTTGCTGAAGCTGGAGCTAGGAAATTGGTTGCTACAAGAAAACTGACAAGAGCGAGGATCGATAGTTGCTTCCGCATTTGCAGATTCTAGGCGGGCAAAGTGATATCTAGCCGCAATCCGCCTAATTTGCTGACTCCAAGTCCAAGCGATCCACCGTGTTCTTGAATGATTCCACCCATAATGCTCATCCCTAAGCCTGACCCGCCAGTTTCTCGAGACCTGGACTTATCAAACCTTTGAAAATGTTGCCTTCCTTCAACATAAGCTTTTGTAGGCAAGCCAGGTCCCCCGTCACTAATTTCTAAATGAATTTGCCCATCTTTTGAAATCAGGGAAACTTCTACTGGCGCGTCAGAAGGTGTGTGTCTGCGAATATTTCCAAATGCATTTGCCAACATTTGTTGAAGGTGTAAACGTGATCCATTTAAGTAAATTTCGCTAGTGATTGAAGTTTCAACTACCCGATTGGAATCCAAAGTCTTTAAATCATGAACTTGAGTATTCACGAGTTCTGAAAAATCAACCTCTTCGTTAAATTCTGGAGTTTTTTGTCCCAACTCTGCAAGGAGCAGTAAATCACGGATCAGTAGTTCCATGCGTTCGATTTCAGAGTTAAGACGAGAGTATGCGCGGGCACTTTGTTCAGGTTCAATCAGTTGGGCTTTGCTTAACAACTCTACATAACCTTTTATAACAGTCAGAGGCGTCCGTAGTTCGTGCGAAGCATCACCTAAAAATTCTTGCATTCGGGTCGCGGATTCTTTCTCAATACTTACTGCATGTTGTAATGAAGTAACCATCTTATTTAATGCAACTGAGAGTCGATCAACTTCTGAATCACCTGAAGAGTATTCAATTTTAACTAAGGAATCGCCATCAGAAATTTTGGTCGCAGTGTCTACAAGAACTTCAATTTTATAGATATCTCGACGAATAAAAAATAAAATTAATAGCACTCCAAGAATCACCGCAATTAATATAAATCCAAATAATGTCTGAATATTTTTTGAACGCGTATCCTGCACATCTGCCAAAGACGTTGCAATAATTATGTATTCACGATCGGGAAGTTGAAATGTTCGAATTCGGTATGGGCTCTCTCCATTTATATCGATACTGCGAACTCTTGCTTGCTCTAACTCTGTAGGTGAAGGTAGTTTTTTGAATGTGCCAACAGGCTCTGTAAGTAAAGTTAATTCACCACCATCAGGTAACAAAGCAACAGCAAGAGGTACTGATATTTCTTGCGAATAATAAAAAGCATCTCCCAAAGGATTTTCGCTGTGTAAAATTTGCGTCAACAAGGTATCCATAACGCTATCCAACTTGGCAATTTCAGATCGCTCTGTCGTGACTATGGCAGCTACGCCAATAGAAAGTGAGACTAAAATCGTAATTGAAGCTGTGGCTAATGAAAGCCTTGAGCGCAATTTCACTTAAAACTGCCTTTAATTATTTCGGTTCGACTAATTGGAATCCGACGCCTCTTACAGTACGGATAAATTCAAGATTTTCGTAGTTTAATTTCTTGCGCAAGTAAGAAATATATGTGTCAACCACAGTACTCTCAGAATCAAAATCAATTTCCCAAACTGCACTTAATAAAGTGGTTTTACTCAAAACTTTGCCTTTATGTTCCATCATGTACTGCAACAATCGGTATTCGGTAGGCGATAGTTCGACTACTACTTCATCCAGAGTCACTAAGTGCAACTCATCATTTAATTGAATTGGTCCACATCGCAAAATTGGTGCTGATGAACTTTTAGGAGTGGATCTGCGCAAAATTGCGGCTACCCGTAAAAGTAACTCTTCTAGGCTAAAAGGCTTGGTCACATAATCATCTGCGCCCAATCTCAACCCACGGGCGATATCACTCTTATCGCCTCGCGCACTAAGCATTAAAGCCGGTGTCATATCCCCGGTAGAACGCAGCCTCTCAAGAAGTTCAAAGCCATCCATTAACGGCATATTTATATCGATGATCAAAAGGTTGGCTGTGCGCTTGCGCAAAGCTGTGAGAGCGGCCATTCCATCACCGGCTTCAAAACTCTCATATCCACCCAGACGTAAGGCATCTCCGAGCAGGTCCCGAACTCCTGCCTCGTCATCTACCACCAATATCACCGGAGCGGCTGACTTTTCCATCTCTGCCATATCTACCCCTCATCTGGGTTATCTGGGCCGACTACTTCGTCTAACAGGTGAGGCTACTAGTAGCCCCTAAGTAATTGCACCCCCTAATCCTGCTATTCCACTTAATCCCATAAAGCGTGAACCAAATTCACAGGACCCTCACAAAATCGAAGGGGAGGCTTAGGCCATAACTTCGGTACCTTTATCGAAGTGGATTTATTAGAAAATAAAGGAGTAATTAATGCCAAGGAGTACGCGGGGAACTTTGATCGCACTGCTACTTTCTGGCGCTCTCATAATTCCATCTGCGGTTTCAGCAAAAGCAGCAGATTCTCCTGCTCCTGCCCCAGCCACAACGGGCACGTATGAGGAACAACTTGCAGCATACAAAGTAGCCTTCGATGCCTACAAAATTGAATTAGATAAGTATCTCCAAGATCGTCGTAGTGCAGAAGCAACTTACAAAGTTGCTATTGGTAAATATGAATTAGAAGTAATTGCATTTGAAGAAAAACATAAAGTTGCCTTAGCTGCGATTAATGAAACTTTCAAAAATGCTATCGATAAAGCGCGCACTGACCAGCGAAATACTCAAAATGGTACAACTTCACCTGAGGCCAGAAATGGTTTACGTACAGCTATGAATGCAGCGGTAATGGCGGCAACAACAACTCGCAAAAATGCAATCGATGCCATTGGTGATCTCCCAGTTAAGCCGGAACGTCCAGTATTTACAGCACCACCGGTTGAGCCACGTAAGCCGATGCAAAATCTAAAAGGAAATAAAAATCAAAAGAATTCAAATCCTCAAGTTCAACCTAGTGCGCCGACAGCACCTGGAAATCAGCTTCCTGCTCAGGGCAATTCAAGCAATCCAAGCAAGGTAAGTAAGCCAGGGAAGAGTCAAAATGCTTCTAGCAATTCAGCTGGAAATGAAAGTGATTTTACAGCTTAAAAATAATTTTATTTCTGCTAGTTAAAACCCCGAGTCGACCCCTCGGGGTTTTTTAATTCTTATTCTTTTTGGACTGCTTCAATCAATGCTTGGATATAACCATTTGCAAATGCACGGCCACGATGGCCCCATTCGGTATCCCCATGAGTGTGTGGAACATGGTCATCCATGAAGAAGCCATCAAAGTTGTGCTTATGATAAATCTTCATCGCTTTGTACATATCTACATGTCCAGTATTAATGAATTCTTCTTTGAAAACCGGAACCGGACCAGAAACATTACGGAAGTGCACGTAAAGAATTTTTCTGCGTGAGACGAAGTATTCGATCATCTCGTAGATATCGTCTTTCATCTCTGAAAAACTTCCTTGGCAAAATTCAATTGCATTACTGTCACTTGGATATATTTCAATTAACCGCTTATATGCTGCAAATGAGCGGAATAATCTTGGAATGCCACCCAATTTTGGAACTGGTGGATCACTTGGGTGAATTCCTAATCTAATTCCTTCTTCCTCGGCAATTGGAGTAATAATTTTGATCCAGTACTCAAGATTTGCCCACATCTCTTCTTCGCTATATTCGCGATCATGTGAAAGTGGGTATTCCTTGGCGATATTTTCATCAAATGCTGTAGCAACAGCTCCACCACGAATCAATTCTGGCTTTGTGCGCCAAACAAGTGAAGGTTCCCAGTTATATCCAAAGATTGGAATCCCAGCACGGGCAATATTGCGAATTGTGTAAATCATATTTTCGATCTGTTGATCCCGCTTTGGTCCATTAAGCATTATGTGGTCATAGAAATTGCTTGGCACGTTTTCCAATGCGCTCAATTTCATGCCGAAGTTTTCAATCTGCAAACGCAATTTAACTAAATCATGTAACTCAAATCTTCCACCGCTATGTGGAATCCCCGATGTGTCATATGACTGAATGGCCACATCGGTGATTCCAAATTGTTGAGAAAATTGCAACTTATCGCCATGGCTAAAACCAGTGCTGATCCAAATTCCTTGACCTGAACGCATCTTCGCCACAGCCTTTCGTTTTATTAAATTAATTAACCTTGCTTTTGAACAGCCTCGATCATCGCTTGGATATATCCGTTAGCAAAGGCACGTCCTCGGTGTCCCCATGGTGTATCTCCATGAGTGTGTGGAACGTGATCATCAATGAAGAAACCATCAAAGTTGTGCTTGTGATAAATCTTCATCGCCTTGTACATGTCCACGTATCCGGTGTTTACAAACTCTTCATAGAAAACAGGTACTTTTCCTGAGACGTTGCGGAAGTGGACATAAAGAATCTTCTTACGAGATACGAAATATTCAATCATCTCGTAAATATCATCTTTCATCTCTGAGAAGGTTCCTTGGCAGAATTCAATTGCATTGCTATCACTTGGATAAATCTCAACCAAGCGCTTGTAAGCCGCAAATGAACGCAACAATTGAGGAATGCCACCAAGTGTTTCAACTGGCGGATCGCAAGGGTGGATTCCTAGACGGATGCCTTCTTCTTCGGCGATTGGAGTAATGATCTTGATCCAGTACTCAAGATTTGCCCACATCTCTTCTTCGTTGTATTCACGCTCATGAGTTAGTGGGTATTTCTTGGCAATATTGTCATCAAAAGCTGTAGCAAGTGCTCCGCCACGAATTGCAACAGGCGGTGTACGCCACACATGTGATGGCATCCAGTTGTAACCAAAGATTGGAATTCCAGCACGAGCAATATTGCGGACTGTTGCGATCATGTTTTCGATCTGTTGATCACGCTTTGGTCCATTAAGCATGATGTGGTCATAGAAATTAGTTGGCACATTCTCAAGTGCACTTAACTTCATGCCAAATTGCTCTACACGCAGACGCAACTTAACTAAATCATGTAATTGCCAACGCCCACCATCACCTGGAATTAGCGGAGTATTAAAGAGAATATCTGTAGCACCAAATTGTTGAGCGAATTGTAAATACTCCTCGCTGGCTACTTGAAACTGACCAAATCCTGGACGCATCTGCATACCTGCTTTCTCGTGAGTATCTATTGGATTTTTGCCTTAACCTTTTACCGAGCCTGTCTG
>CAIUXE010000181.1 GCA_903902965.1 uncultured Actinomycetes bacterium | reverse complement strand
GGCACTTTCCAATTTATCCTTAACAATTGGTAACGGAGAATTTGTTGCCCTGTTAGGACCTTCAGGTTGCGGTAAATCAACGGCGTTGAACTGCCTAGCTGGACTTTTACCGTTAACCGATGGTTCTATCTTCTTAGATGATCGACGCATCGACACGTTACCGCCAGAGCGCCGAGATTTTGGAATGGTCTTTCAAAACTACGCACTCTTCCCCCATTTAACTGTGCGCCAAAATATTGGATTCGGGTTAAAGATTAAAAAGGTCGCAAAATCTGAAATCGAGCGACGTGTTACTGCTGCAATCAATCTTGTCCAGCTATCTCTTCATGCGGATAAGCATCCAAGTCAGCTATCGGGAGGCCAACAACAACGTGTAGCAATTGCCCGTGCCATTGTTATTGAACCGCAAGTTGTTCTCATGGATGAGCCACTATCAAATCTTGATGCAAAGCTACGTCACGAAATGCGAAGTGAAATTAAGCGTTTGCACCGCGAATTAGGACTCACAACTGTTTATGTAACCCACGATCAAGAAGAAGCGCTATCACTTGCTGATCGCCTCGTTGTTCTTCATGATGGCCAGGTTCAGCAAATTGGAACTCCCGAAGATGTGTATATGAATCCAACAAATAGTTTTGTAGCAGATTTCATGGGGTACCGAAACATGATTTCGATGGATTTGGTCGCAGGCGGATCTGCTGGCAAATATTCATTGCGAGCTTCGGGTCTGGAACTAACAGCTTCGAACCTATTTTCAGGTGCTGCG
The DNA here is from genome assembly GCA_903902965.1 of uncultured Actinomycetes bacterium. Lineage (GTDB taxonomy): Bacteria > Actinomycetota > Actinomycetes > Nanopelagicales > Nanopelagicaceae > UBA3012. Next base: position 1,016 of record CAIUXE010000181.1, on the reverse strand, counting down.
GCAGGCAAAGTACGTGTAGCTATTCGCCCTGAAGATTTATTGGTTGAAAATGCTTTGGGTAATAACATTTCCTGCACCGTAAAATCTGTTGAATATCAGGGCAAGGATTTTGCTGTTGAAGTTAGTACCGAACAGGGAATTACCCTCCACATTCGAACTCCTAAAAAACTTGAAGTCGGTCACAGTACGAACCTGACAGTTCCTTCAGAACGGGTACTTGTGTATCCAGATAGTGACAAATAGCCACATGTCTGGAGTTACCACAAGTGCACGGGGTTTTAATTTGAAGTCTTGGCTAGCTGAGCGTGGCGTTGATCGCCTACTTATCTTACTTATTCCAGCGTTTTTAGCGATGGTAGCTTTTTTTATCTACCCGACTATGTATGGTACTTATTTATCTTTTCACCCTATGGATGCTAAATCTGGAGCTTTAGGAAACTATCGAAGTTTTTTTGGTGACCCATATATGCGCGATTCAATTTGGAATACTTTTAGGATCGCCTTGCCGGTATCACTAATAAATGTTTTTGCAGCCATACCTTTGGCTGTGCGATTAAGACACCGAGTAAGGGGTAAACGGACAATTAACACCCTGCTGGTAATTCCAATGAGTCTTGGAACAGTTCTTGTCGCTGAAGGCTTATCGGCATATCTAGCTCCTAACGGATGGTTCAATCGAACTTTGCTAGCCACAGGAATAATTGATCAGCCGCTGCAATTACTGCATAATTTTTGGGGCGTTATGATTTCATTACTCATAACAGGTTTTCCTTTTGCTTTCTTGCTCACGCTTTCATATATATCTGGAATTAATCCTAAAATGGAAGAAGCGGCAAGTACCTTGGGCGCTACTTCCTGGCAGAGATTTAGATACATTACTTTTCCTCTATTAACTCCGGGTTTGGCAATAACATTTTGCCTCAATTTTGTGCTCGCTTTTTCTTAACAAGGCTACATAATGTTCCTCTAACCATTCGTAAAAAAACTGAGAAGGTACCTGAATAGTAAGAATGGTG
>CAIUXE010000180.1 GCA_903902965.1 uncultured Actinomycetes bacterium | reverse complement strand
TCTCACTTAAAAAAGCAAATTCCACACAAATGCTTGATTACATTACTGACTCAATGGCCGGCGGATCAAAGTTAAACGGACATTGGTATTACACGGGCGCTTACGCAACTGCACGATTAGTTGCGGCCAAAGGACACAAAAGCTATGTGCAATTCATGTATGAATATGGCTTAAGTGGTGATGCATACGCTGCCTTTGAAAAAGTTTACGGTGAGAAATTCGAAGATTTTGCGAAGATGATTTCTCCTGAATTAGTAGAATTTGCAAAGCTTCTGCCATAGGACACAATAGATTCCATGAAACCGTTGTCGTTTTATATCCACATCCCTTATTGCATAAGAAGATGTGGTTACTGCGACTTCAATACGTATACCCCAAGTGAATTAAAAGATGGCGAAGCCAGTGTTGCCAAAGTTTCACAAGGATACGTAGATGCAGCAATTATTGAGATTAATCAAGCTTTCAGCTTTTTCAATGACAAAAACCAAATCCGTCCAATTGAGACTATTTTTTTTGGTGGCGGTACTCCGACTTTGCTTCCAGCCGCTGATTTAGCGCGCATACTTGATGAACTGAGAGAGAAATTTGGCTTTTCGGAAAATATAGAAATTACAACAGAAGCTAATCCAGATTCAGTAAGCGCGGTTGATTTACAGAGTTTGAGAACTGCGGGCATCAATAGAGTTTCTTTTGGAATGCAATCTGCGAAAACTCACGTCTTGGCAGTTTTAGATCGAACACACAATCCTGCTCGAGTTAGCGAAGTTGTTAATGAGGCTAAAGAGGCTGGGTTTGAACATGTATCTCTTGATTTGATTTATGGAGTACCTGGGGAATCAATAGATGATTGGAAAGAAAGCGTCACTGCCGCCTTGTCTCTTCCGATTGATCACTTAAGTGCTTATGCGTTAATTGTTGAAGAGGGAACGAAGTTAGGTGCGCAAGTTCGACGGGGTGATGTAGTTATGCCACCAGATGATGAAACTGCGGACAAATATTTATTGGTGGACGAGTTGGCCACAAAAGCAGGAATGGATTGGTATGAAGTTAGCAATTGGTCATTAACTGGTGGGGAAGCCCGTCACAATATTGCTTACTGGCACAGTAATGATTGGTGGGGAATCGGAGCTGGTGCACATTCGCATGTTCAGGGAGTCAGATGGTGGAATGTAAAACATCCCACTACTTATATTTCAAAACTGAGTAGTGGTGAATCGCCGATGTTGGAAAATGAAACACTCACAAAAGAGCAGATACGGTTTGAAGAGATCTTGTTGCGGATCCGGCTCTCTTCTGGTTTGTCATTAGCTTTTTTCACTGAAGCGGAATTGGCAATTCTGAATTCTTATCTTGCTCAAGGTCACTTAGATGAGAAGGCATGGCAATCAGGGCAACTCAAATTGTCGATATCGGGCCGTTTACTGGCAGATCAAATAGTTCGGGCATTAGACAAATAAGCAGGACCGCTAAAAGTTGATGGAGTATTCTTTATGTATGGAAACTTTCAACTTAGTACTTTCGATCATTTTGGCAATAATTTTCTTTCTATCTGGAGTATCAAAAGCCAGTGGAAATGAGAAAGGGTTATCTGGAACCCGTGATGTCGGGGTTAGAGATTCACTTGCCCGGATCGTTGGAATCTTTGAAGTGCTCGGTGCTTTCGGAATATTGCTTGGAATCAGAGTCACCGCTATTGGCTGGTTAGCTTTGGTGGGACTGTGGTTTGTGATGGCTGGTGCCGTTGGGGTTCACTTCCGGGCCGGCAAAGGATCGACCGCCCTGCCTGCATTTGTGCTGCTGACCGCGCTTTCGATCGCCCTAGTCACTATTTAGGGGGTAAATTTGGCACTCGACCGAGTTAAGTGCCAATGCTTAACCTGCT
>CAIUXE010000179.1 GCA_903902965.1 uncultured Actinomycetes bacterium | reverse complement strand
GAAAGTTGTTATAAACGCGGATTAGATTTTGAAGAGGAGTTTGCTAAGGCCTTAGGTGCCGAATGGGAAGCAGAACTTGCACCGTATCGCGAAGGTCAAGAAAGTATGCGCTGGTTACACGCAACTGGATGATTGTTAAAGCGGAATATTTCCGTGCAAACCGCGATTAGCTGGCGCTTGCAAAATTGCTTGGGCTAAAGCCGTGCGGGTAACTGTTGGCTCCAATATTTCATCAACTACCCCAATTTCAATTGCGCGGGCTACACCACCTGAGATTTTTTCATGCTCAGCAGCAAGTTCTAACTCCATTGCTACGCGTTGGTCATCAGGAATGTCAGCCAAAATTCTTCTGTGGAGTACACGAATCGCAGCAACTGCGCCCATGACCGCAACTTCAGCCCCTGGCCAAGCAAAAACTTTAGTTGCACCAAGTGAACGTGAGTTCATCGCAATATAAGCACCGCCGTAAGCCTTGCGAGTAATAAGAGTTACGCGCGGAACAACGGCTTCACTAAATGCATGCAATAACTTCGCGCCACGGCGAACAACGCCATCCCATTCTTGACCAACTCCTGGCAAATATCCAGGCACATCAACAATTACAAGTAGTGGAACTCCAAATGAATCACACATGCGTACAAAACGTGCAGCTTTTTCGGCAGATGAAGAATCTAAACATCCACCAAGTCGCAATGGGTTGTTTGCAACCACGCCGACGGTGCGCCCACCAAAACGACCAAGTGTTGTCACAATATTTGGGGCCCATTTTGGATGTAACTCTTGGATCTGACTATCAGCATCAAGAATTCCTTCAATTAAAGGATGAACGTCATACGCACGTTTACTTGATTCAGGAAGTAACCCTGCAAGATTTACCTCTGGCAATTTTGCGGCCATCGAACCTTGGGCACCTAATAAATCTGCAATTGTTTTAATTGATTCATAAGCTTGTTCTTCGGTCTCAGCAACAACATGAACAACACCACTTCGACGGCCATGAGGTTCGGGTCCACCAAGACGAGCCATATCCACTGATTCACCAGTGACACTTTTAACAACATCTGGACCGGTAACAAAGATTCGACCTTCTGGTCCTAAAACAATTACATCAGTGAGTGCTGGACCGTAAGCACCGCCACCAGCAGCAGGTCCAACAACTAGAGATAGTTGTGGAATTTTTCCACTTGCTTGAGTAATTGCATGAAAAACCAAACCAAAAGCGTGCAGCGAGGCAACACCTTCACGTAGGCGTGCGCCACCTGAATGCCAAATTCCAATGACTGGATTTTTATGTGCCATTGCATCTTCATAAGCTTTAAGAATTACATGCGCTCCGGCTTCACCCATTGCACCACCTTGAATAGTGGCATCAGTTGCAAAAATCGAAACTCTAGATCCATTTATATTTCCGTAAGCGGCAAACATTCCAGAGGTATCACGCTCTGTTAATGCAACAAGGGAACCAGCATCAACTAACCGCTCCATGCGTAGTTGTGGGTCACGAGCGTCTACCTGTACTGGCTGTACTGGCTGCTCACTCATTAAATAGACCGGAAGGCGATAGCAACGTTGTGGCCACCAAAACCAAAGGAGTTGTTTAATGCTGCAATATCCCCAGCGGGAAGTGCACGGGGCTTGTCGCGAACAATATTTAAATGAATTGCATCATCAAGATTTTCAATATTAATTGTCGGAGGTGCCATGCGATGATGTAGAGCGAGAGCCACAAAAATAGATTCAATTGCTCCAGCTCCACCCAGCAAATGACCAGTCATGGATTTTGTAGCAGAGACTGCGATTTGATCGAGGTGAGATTTAAAGGCACCGGTAATCGCACCAGCCTCAGCGATATCACCTGCAGGAGTTGATGTTGCATGAGCATTTAGATGAACAATTTCATCCAAAGAAATATTTGCATCAGTCAGCGCTGCCAACATCGCTCTTGTTGCACCTGTTCCTTCAGGATCTGGTGCTGCGATGTGGAAACCATCTGAAGTTAAACCTTGTCCTGCTACTTCTGCATAAATTTTGGCACCACGCGCTTTTGCATGTTCTAAAGTTTCAATTACAAGAACTCCAGCACCTTCACCTAATACAAATCCATCCCGATCTTTGTCGTATGGACGTGAGGCGCGAGTTGGATCATCATTGCGAGTAGATAAAGCTTTCATATTTG
>CAIUXE010000178.1 GCA_903902965.1 uncultured Actinomycetes bacterium | reverse complement strand
AGTTCGGCCAATAAAACATCTGCTCCACCAACTCGAAATTCCCCATCCAAATAACACATGGGAGCCGAACCATCACAACATCCCCCAGATTGATGAAACATCAATGGGCCATTTGCTTGGGTTAGTTTCAATAGTAAATCTGCGGCAATTGATGTGAAATCAACTCTTGCGGGTAACTCCATCGATTTCCTTTCGATTTTTGCGGGGATCTGACCCAAAAGCTCAAATCCCCGCAACAATCATGCTTCCTTACTTCCCTTTAAAAGAATCCAAGTTTATTGGGTGAGTAAGAAACCAATAGGTTTTTTGTTTGTTGGTAATGATCGAGCATCATTTTATGATTCTCGCGACCAATGCCTGAAGCTTTGTATCCACCAAATGCCGCACCGGCAGGATAAGCGTGATAGCAATTAGTCCAGACGCGTCCTGCTTTTATTTCACGGCCTGCTCGGTACGCAGTGTTCATATCTCGAGTCCAGACACCAGCACCCAATCCGTAAAGGGTGTCATTGGCAATCTTCATAGCATCATCAAATCCGTCAAATTTCGTTACCGAAACTACTGGTCCGAAAATTTCTTCTTGGAAGATGCGCATCGAATTCTGGCCTTCGAAAATTGTTGGCATTATGTAATAACCGCCTGAAAGTTCTCCACCAAGATCGGCACGTTCGGCACCAAGAATTACTTTGGCACCTTCTTTTTTGCCGATATCAAAATAGGAAAGAATTTTCTCAAATTGATCATTACTAGCTTGAGCGCCCATCATGGTCGTTAGATCAAGCGGATTGCCCATTTTAATTGCTTTGGTGCGAGCAGTTACGTCACCAAGGAATTTATCGTAGATTTTTGTGTCAATTAAGCCACGTGATGGACAGGTGCAAACTTCGCCTTGGTTGACAGCAAACATTGTGAAACCTTCAAGTGCTTTGTCATAGAAGGCATCATTTTCTGCGGCAACATCAGCGAAGAAAATATTTGGGCTCTTTCCACCCAATTCCAATGTCACTGGAATTATATTTTCTGATGCGTATTGCATGATTAAGCGACCAGTAGAAGTTTCACCAGTAAAAGCAATTTTTGCAATTCGAGGTGAAGAAGCAAGTGGCTTGCCAGCTTCTACTCCAAATCCATTAACAATGTTAACTACACCATCAGGAATCAAATCTTTAATCAGATCCATCAAGAAATGTATAGAAACTGGGGTTTGCTCTGCTGGTTTCAAAACTACGCAATTGCCAGCAGCAATAGCAGGAGCTAATTTCCAGACAGCCATCAAGATTGGGAAGTTCCACGGAATGATTTGTCCAACGACGCCAAGTGGTTCATGAAAATGATATGCAACGGTGTCGTGATCTAGCTCGCCTGCACTTCCTTCTTGCGCCCTAATAGCAGCGGCAAAATAGCGGAAGTGATCGATCGCTAATGGAATGTCAACATACAAACTTTCACGAATCGGCTTTCCGTTTTCCCAAGTTTCAGCAACTGCAATTGCTTCTACATTTGCTTCCATCCGATCTGCAATCTTGTTTAAAATAATTGCACGTTCGGTGGCGGAAGTTTTGCCCCAAGCGGGAGCTGCTGCATGTGCCGCATCAAGTGCTAAGTCGATGTCAGCAGCATTTCCGCGTGCTACTTCACAAAATACTTTTCCATTAACAGGTGTTATATTTTCGAAGTACTGTCCTGAAGATGGTTTTACAAATTTTCCATTAATCCAATGATCGTACCTAGGTAAGAAAGTAGCT
>CAIUXE010000177.1 GCA_903902965.1 uncultured Actinomycetes bacterium | reverse complement strand
GTTTGTAAGAGTTGTTGATCTCTTCTTCTGCTAAAGCATGTCCAACCCAATCTCCACCATGAACAGATTTATTTGGTTCAAGTGATTTATAAACTTCGAAGAAGTGTTTAATTTCTTCTAATTCAAAGGTTGGCAGATCTTTAATATCAGTTAGGTAATCCTTACGAATATCTCCAGCTGCAACGCAAAGTAATTTGTCATCGCCACCCATTTCATCGGTCATGCGAAGCATTCCGATAGCACGGCAGGAAACTACGCACCCCGGAAAAGTTGGTTCATCCAACATGACTAGCGCATCTAGGGGATCGCCATCTAATGAGAGAGTATTCTCAACAAAGCCGTAATCGTATGGATAACGAGTAGATGTAAAGAGCATCCGATCTAAACGGATCTTCCCGGTTTCATGATCGATTTCATACTTGTTCCTTGAACCGGCCGGGATCTCAATTACTACGTCAAATATCATGGGTTTCATTCTTCTATTTTAGATCTTTTCTCTGACTTTCTCCCTCTGATTTCGAGACGTACAGAGCACAACCCACCGAATCAGGGAGAATAATTACTAAAGGTCGGCATAAAAAGTTACCCAAAGTAGTTTGCAATTTCGCGAGATTGTCTAACATTTCCAAATCAACTTGCTATACGCTTTCTCCAGATGGTTCGGGAATTTCTTCCCGAAACCACCTACCCTCCGTTAGAGGGATTTATGGTGATTGTGGCTCACTCATCTTCTGGGTGAGCCTTTCGCCTTTTAATAATCGAAATTATTAAATTAGCGATAATCGCCAATAAGGCACGGTTAGTTGCGAGGGGCCATTTGCATTTACTACTTCTTTTTATAACCTGCTGGGCAGACGGGCTTAACGCCAACTACCTTCTTGGTAACTTTGCCCTTCACGCAGGTAATAGTGACTTGCTTGGTGACTGACTTTGCACTCGCTTTTACCGGAGCAACTACGGCTGTGCTGACTTGGGCTGGTTCGCTTGGCGCCACGGAAACGGGCGATTGAAACCGAATTCGGATTGTATTGGTTGAGTAATGGTACCCATAACCTCGAATCTCGACGGTATCTGAAGTTGAAAAATATTTTGTGGAGTAAGTGGCAGTTTGAGGTGTGCCATCGCTTGAAATGACTTCGATAATCGCTTCATTCATACTCTTAGGCTCCAACTTGAAGACCTTTCGAATCATGTCTCCGCGAATGCTTGCCTCAACCCAGCCCGTTATGAGATCACCAAAGATATCGAAGTGCGTGCCGGTCGAGACTACTTGAATCATTTTCGTTGCAGGATCAACCGTGACGCGAGATTCACATCCACCGTTCTGTGAAATGAAGATTCCCCCTGGAGGAGTCCCTTGCAAAATTGCATACTCGCGATAGTAGGGCTCGATATTGATGGAGAATTCCACGTTATAGAAATTTGCGACTAACTCGTTACCGCCTGGTGCGTTACAGGGACTTTGTTTTGTGTTATCGAACCACTTATATTCGTTTACTTCTTGGACTGTGCCTGATGCGATAATTCGATTTTTACCATCTAGACCTTTAGCCACTTTGAGGCTTGGATTCTTCATACGAGCGAGACCAATTCCAGCATTTTGCCCACCAGCATCGGAGATCACCGTGAGTCTGAATGTTGTTCCCGGCTTAAGAGTGACCCACGCGTTGTCGTTGGCCGGAATCTTGCTTCTCTTAGGAACTAATCCGTTCTGAGCTTGAAGCGAAAGCGAAATTCTCGGATACCCAGGAACTTCTTCAAGTGATCCGACAGTTGCGGTTATAAATTGATCTGTCCCATCCACCGCAGCACCTTTGAACCAGTAGCAATAGTCGGCGTAGCTGGCGTTTCCTAAACCGCACTTAAGTTTGCCTTGCCCGTTCTCACGCAGCGGAAGATCTATCCCTGGTTTCCAATAAGGACTCTTCTCTTCAACGGCAGGAACCCATTGCTGATTTGCATCATCGAGAATCTCGATCGATTCAATGCAGTTGTCTTTTATTTCGATGCTCTTGCAATTGACCCACCAGGTTTTTGCATTCACATTCACTGAAGCGCCCGGGATGATGTCGCCTTCGGCAGCAAGCACAGGTTGAACAACGAGCAACGAGAGGCCAAGTGAGAGAAGTGTCCGGGCAAGCGGCATGATTCATGTTAGCAGGGGCCGCCCTCATTGACGATCGTGCTAGCCCATTCCTTCGACTAGAACCCCGACCTGCTGATTAAGAGTTCGCAGACAATCTGTCCTTGCGTCTCCAAGCAATTACTTATAGAAGAATTTACACGCTCGATAAGTTTCAATGAAGATTTAACTCTAAGAAAAAAGTAACCCAAAGTAGTTTGCAATTTCACGAGATTTTCTTACACTTCAAAATCAACTTGCTATATGCTTTCGCCAGATGGTCCGGGAATTTCTTCCCGAAACCACCTACCCTCCGTTAGAGGGATTTTGTGAATCTGGGCTCACTCATCTTCTGGGTGAGCCTTTCGCCTTTTAATAATCGAAATTATCAAATTAGCGATAATCGCCAATAGGGCGATCCAGTTTCCATACAGAAAAAGACCCCGCCATTTCTGATGGGGTCTTTATTTCTGTAACTCATTGGATTGAACACTCGACTGACTATCTAAAGATTAGCATCAGTTTTATCCACAGTGTTTGAATTAATTTAAGTGAGCGGTACGCAATTAATCTAGATTCCTAATCGCGTACCGCTGTAGCTCATTGGATAGAGCACCCCTTTGACGTAGGGGAAGTGTAGCGGGTTCGATTCCCGCCAGTGGTACGCACACTAAGTGGCCTCACGGTTCGTCGCGTGGGGCCACTCTGCATTTATTACTGTTGGTAATTTAAATTACTTAACTAATATTTAATCTAAGTAAATCTTACGCAATTCCAATCACGAACATCACTTGCCTGCGCGACACTGCTATTGCAAGTAATCCGAAAGATTAGCTGGCGTTAACCCAAGCCGCTTTGCCTCACTAAGCACTTTCTGAAGCGATAGATGCAGGTTCTTACGCCAATGCATCAAAATAATGTCACCAGCCTTCAGCGGCCCACCATAGGTTGCGATCTTTTCACCATTCACACTTACATCCCAAAGAACCACCCGGGTCTGACCACAAGATGCCGCAATGATCTGCGTTGAACGATTCTGGGCTCCACCGGGAGGTCGCAACAACGTCACTGCTTGACCACTTACTGCCTCTGCACTATCCCGACCGGTACAGATCTCGGTCTTCGCACGTGATGCAGAAACTTTAGTTAGCACAGCATGGTTCTCTGTGTGATTGCCAACGGTGGCACCTGCCTCCACTAGGGGAGTGAAGAATTCACGATGACGAGGTTGTTTCCAGATGTTTCCCTTAAGGAAAAGGGTGACTGGTATTCCTTCAGACAGAATGAGATCTCTTGCTTGGGTGTTCATGATGAAACCGTCATCAATGGTTATGAAAATTACTGGGTCATTAGTTTTTACGCTGTACGTCACCGGAATCAGAGGCTCGGCTAAAGCAGGAGTCACCGACATAACCGAAGCAAGCGATATAGATAAAAGTGTAGCTACAAATTTCACGTGCACAAGAGGGAGTTCTCGCATATCTATCTACCCTCCGTTTAGTAGACGAATCCTAAACCTTCACCACTAATTACATCTCGATAACCTTCAAAGCCGCACCCCGAGCAACGACAATCTGGTGACCAAGCAGACGGGGGACAACACCCACCCACAGCATATTTCTCGAAATCAAAACTCTCCGGGTCAGGCATTCCCCACAAAATGGTTCTAAACAAACCTCTTTGCTGGCATTCCGGACAGGTCAATGTCCGTAGCTGCTTACGCCTTGCTGGCTTTGGTTCCATATTTGAATCGTAAAGACCACCACTGACACGGTAATTAAGAGTTAACGGACACCTGAGATTCTTCTTAACCTCTACCGATGTAAGGCATCTTTGTTGCCATGACAGTCATGAATTGCACATTTGCCTCTAGTGGCAGGTTAGCCATGTTAACGACGGCATCGGCGACAATTTGTGGATTGAGCATTGGTTCGGAAATAACTTCACCATTTGCTTGGACGACACCAGATCCATGAGCAGATGCCATCTTGGTTTCAGCATTACCAATATCAATCTGTCCGCAGGCGATGTTGTATTTACGACCATCAAGTGAAGTTGATCGAGTTAAGCCAGTTACTGCATGTTTTGATGCGGTGTAAGGGGCGGAGTTTGGGCGGGGGACTTGGGCTGAGATTGAGCCGTTGTTGATGATTCGTCCACCTTGGGGATTTTGATCTTTCATAATTGCAAATGCTTGTTGGGTGCAATAGAAAACTCCACCGACATTTATGTCTATTACTCGTTGCCAATCATCAGGGGTGATCTCTTCGAGTAAGGCTCCGGGGGATGCGATGCCGGCGTTATTGAAAAGAAGGTCTAGGCGGTTGAATTTGGATTTAACTTCAGCGAAAGCTTTTGCGACAGATTGTGGATCACTTACATCGCAGGAGATTGGGGTGGCGGAGGGGCCGAGATCTTTGGCGGTTGCTTCGAGAGAGGTGATATTTCGGCCAAGGAGGGCGACGGTCCAACCATTTTTGATTAGGGCTGCGCTGGTGGTTGATCCGATGCCACGGTTTGCTCCGGTGACTACAGCATATTTACTCATTTGGTTAACCCTGGAATCTGTCCACCAAGTTCATCTGCAATATGGGTTTTGATTAATTCATCAAAGGAATCTTCACAAGTAAAGCCGAGTGATCTTGCACGCTTGGCTTCAAATCTTGGGAAGTTCCAACTTGTGAGCATCTCTTGTACAAATGGATCAATCTCTTCTTTGATGAAGCCAACAATCTTGTCACCAGCAACACGGCGCAATGCATCAATCTCATCACCCAAGGTTGCATAAATGCCAGGCATCATTAGTGAGCGTCTGGCACCTAGAAGAGCGGTATCTATTTGTGCGGCATGGATCAAGAAGCCAACAGCTGATCGTGGTGAGGTAAAGATCATGCTGGCATCTTTTCCAGCGGTGAGAGTGGCTTCAATACCCATAAGCGGTTCACGGATGATGTTTGAGAAGACTCCAGAGGCAGCCGAGTTTGGTAATCCTGGGCGCACACACAAGGTTGGAATGCGTAGACCAACACCATCAAGGAATCCGCGGCGACTGTAATCATTAAGGAGTAATTCACCGATAGCTTTTTGAACGCCATAACTTGTGGTTGGTTGCAAGATGAAGTTGTCATCGGCGACATCAAGGTAAGGACCACCATAAACAGCAACTGATGAGGTGAAGACAACTCTTGGGCAGTATTGATCTGAATGTAAACGGATAGCGTCGAAGAGGTTGCGCATACCATCGACATTTACTCGGTAACCTTTTTCGAAATCTGATTCGGCTTCACCAGAAACAATCGCAGCGAGATGGAAGATCACATCTGGCTTTTCAGCGATCATTGCGTCGCACTCTTTACGGTCAGTGATGTCAACGATCTTGGAAGTGATCTTGAAGTCAAAGCCATCGAGTGCTTGTGATTGCTTGTAAGCATCTACAACGGTGATTGATTCAATCTTCTTGCCATTGAGTGAGCCAACTTTGGCAAGGCCAGCGATAAGTTTTTGGCCGAGCATTCCGCCGCCGCCGGTGATTAGGATTTTCATTGCGCCAGCCTAGTCCACGGATTAATTCAAGTAGATAGGTTTTTACAGATAATTAGTGGTGACCGTCGCCGAGTTCTAGCTTCTCTTTTGCAGTTGGTTTAGCAATCTGCTCTTGAAGAATGCCTTTGCTAATGCGTGCACGGATGCGATCTTTCAAGACACCATTAGCGCGGACACCATTTGCATCAATGCCGGCTGCTGGGATCGGAGCGAGTTGTTCGTGTGAGGTGCGGGTCCATGCTTCTTCAGGTGAAAGCTCTTCGTGAATTTCTACGAACTCACCATGAGGCAACATAACTAAGCGCCCGGTTTCGCGGCCATGAAGTACTAAGTCGCGATCAGCGCGTTGTAGCGCCAAGCAGATGCGCTTTGTAATTACATATGACAACGGTGGAAGTACAAAGATGGAAATTCGGGTCGCCCACATAATCTGGTTGATTGTGAAAGAGAAGTGGGTAGCGATGATGTCATTTCCGCCGTTGATCAAAGCAACAACAGTGAAAGTAAGAGACATGACACCAACAGCGGTACGAGTAGGTGCGTTACGCGGACGATCTAAGAGGTTGTGTTCGCGCTTGTCGCCAGTTGCCCATGCCTCGATAAATGGCCAAAGTGCCATTCCAGTAAACATGATGCCCGGAACAATTAAACCTGGAATCAAAATGTTCCACGAGATTGTGTGATTGAAGATGTATGACTCGAGCGGAGGAGACATACGCACTAATCCATCAAGCCAACCCATGTACCAATCGGGTTGTGAACCAGCAGAGATTTGAGTTGGTGTGTAAGGACCGAAAACCCAGATTGGGTTAATTGATGCAACAGCACCTAAGAACGCAGTAACGCCAAATACGATGAAGAAGAATCCGCCAGCTTTAGCCATGTAAACCGGCATTAGGGGATAGCCGACCACATTTTTCTCAGTGCGACCAGGACCTGGGTATTGAGTGTGCTTCTGGTACCAGACCAACATTAAGTGCACAGTAATTAATCCAAGAATAATTCCAGGAATTAGCAATACGTGAACTGTGTAAATGCGTGGAATAAAAACTAATCCAGGGAAGGCGCCACCGAATGCAAAGAATGCGGCGTATGTACCAACAACTGGGATTGCTTGCAAAATCGCTTCAGCGATGCGAATACCAGTTCCGGAAAGCAAATCATCTGGAAGTGAGTAACCCAAGAAACCTTCAACGATTCCAAGAGTCAACAATCCCACTCCAAGAATCCAGTTGAGCTCACGAGGTTTGCGGAAAGCGCCGGTGAAGAAAACCCGCATTAAGTGTGCAACCATCGCTGCAAGGAATAACAAAGCGGCCCAATGATGAACTTGGCGCATGAGCATTCCGCCGCGAATATCAAAGGAGATATCAAGAGTGGATGCGTAAGCAGCCGACATCTGTATACCTTTTAGGGGAACGTAAGAACCGTTATAGATCAACTCTTCTTGTGAAGGAACGAACCAAAATGTAAGAAATGTTCCAGAAAGCAACAAGATAATAAATGAGTAAAGTGCAATCTCGCCAAGCATGAAGGACCAGTGGTCTGGGAAGACCTTATTCAAATTCTTCTTCAGGAATTTTGCAGCGCCAACGCGCTCGTCAACAAAATTCGCTACTGAGCCAGCGACTCGCTCGCGTGCAGGTTTCATTTTCTACGCTCCCAGAAACTAGGTCCGACAGGTTGATTGAAAGGTGCTGCTGCAACTAAAAAACCCTCTGCATTAACCTTGATAGCTAATTGTGGCAGAGGTCTTGCTGCGGGGCCAAAGATAACTTTTGCCCCAGTTGGAACATCAAAAGTGGATTGGTGACATGGGCAAAGCAGGTGTTTGGTCTGTTGTTCATAAAGTGCAACAGCGCATCCCATATGTGAACAGATCTTCGAGAATGCGATGATTCCTTGATAAGTCCAAGAAAGTTTTTCAGCATCCAAGCGGAATTCTTCTGGTCTGATTCGAATTAACAACAATGCATCTTTTGCGATGTCATCAAGTTTGCGATGTTCTGGATGTTTCATCTCTGGAAGTACGTGAGCAACAGCGCCAATTTCAAGATCTTCAGGACGCAATCTGCGATTGCCAGGATCGGTAACTAAGTGCACGCCTTCGGCCCAAGAAGTTTTAGTTAAGTCATCACTTGGTAGTGGACCTAAATCGCGCAATAACAAAAGAGGGGAGAGACCAACTAAGCCAAGAGACAAACCAAGTGTGCGCTTAATTAAAGTACGGCGACCAAGTCCGGCTGAGGCACCATTTTCTTTAACTGTCGCGATAAAACCAGCACGATCTTCATCACTTGAACGCATCTCATGACGTTGTGCAATTACTTCTTGATCTGGCATCAATGTTTTTGCCCAGTGAACTGCGCCAGCGCCAATAAAGAATAAAGAAAACGCTAAACCCAATCCAAGAAAAAGTTGATGCGCATTGGTGGTTCCAATAACCGGAAGGTAAACGTAAATATCTTGAGCAATCCAAATATATGAATAGATGAAAAGAATTGTTCCTGCTGCAGATAGCAAAAATAGAATGGAGACCTGACGCTCGGCTCGCTTAGCGGCGACTTCATCATGATCAGCTTTGCGATGAGCGTGTGCAGGCAGGCCTGGATCCTTAAGCGGCTCTAGCTCTGTGTTACTCAATTTCCAACCCCTGTCTATACGTTTTTTACTTAACTAAAATTAACGAGATTTTGTTGCTAGCCAAACTGAAATTGCAATTAGCAAACCAATTCCGCCAACCCAACCCATCAAACCTTCAGTAACCGGCCCAACTTTTCCTAAAGAAGCGCCACCCAAACCTTTTTCATTCTCAACAGATTTAATCCATTTAATAATTGAAAGCTTTTCTTGTGGAGTAATTGCTTTGTCACCAAAAACCGGCATCGATTGTGGTCCGGTAATCATTGCCTCATAAATATGTCGTGGCTCTACACCCATAAGTGAAGGCGCCTGTTTTCCTTGCGTTAGCGCTCCACCTTGCCCTGCTGCGTTGTGGCACATTGCGCAGTTAGTGCGGAAAAGTTCGCCACCTTCTGCGGTATTTCCGTCTCTTTCAAAAGTTAATTGTGCAGCACCTGGAATTGCAGGTCCGGGAGCAAGTGATGCAACATATTCAGCAAGTGCTGCAGTCTCTGCTGCTGTGTAACGAGAAGGTTTGCGAATTGCTTGAACGCTCATATCAGCCATCGGCATCCGGCCAGTTCCAACTTGGAAATCAACAGAAGCAGCGCCAACGCCAACAAGAGATGGAGCAACTCCGCCACCTTCAGCATTTAAACCATGGCAGGAAGAACAACCTCTTAAGAAAATTTCGCGTCCTTCAGTAACCATTGTTGAACGAGCATTGCTCGCAGTTGCACCAGGGGTTGTGACAGTTGCGCCAATAAATGCATAAGCATTGCCAACTATTACTAGCGCTAAAAGCAATAGAGCCGGTGCGGTGATTTTTCGACGGCGTAAGCGCGAAAGTTTTCTCAAAGTAATAACCCTTACTTAATCAGGTAGATCGACGCAAAGAGCGCGATCCACACAACGTCGACAAAGTGCCAGTAATAAGAAACAACGATTGCAGTTGTTGCCTGATCGTGCCCATATTTTTTAGCATAACTTGAACGAATTATTACCAGCAAAAATGCGAGCAACCCACCGGTTACGTGCATTCCGTGAAAACCGGTAGTGATGTAAAAGACCGAACCGTAAGGGCTTCCGCTCAACGTAATACCTTCAATAGCTAGATGTGCGTATTCAAATACTTGACCACCGATGAAGAAAGCACCCATTAAAAATGTCAGCGCAAACCATTCACGCATTCCCCATTTATTTATTTGAAGAATCGAACCGGTACGACGCGGTTGGAATCGTTCTGCTGCGAAAACTCCGAATTGGCAAGTAACCGAAGACAAAACCAAAACAGTTGTGTTTAAGGATGAGAATGGAATATTTAAAAGTTCAGTTGACTGGAGCCACGTAGCAGGACCAGAAACTTGACGTACCGTGAAGTACATTGCGAAAAGAGCGGCGAAGAACATCAACTCACTTGAGAGCCAAACGATCGTTCCGACTGCAATTAAATTGGGGCGGGTTTCAGCGGTATGAGCCTGGTCTTGCGAGAGCGTATTCACATGGGGGATTATTCCCGAAAATGGGTACTAAATACCTAATTTGGCCTCAGGGCTGGCACTATCGACGGGTGAGGCTGATCACTGTTAAACACGGTGAAAAATGCCAAAGTAGGCAACCCCTTGGGTAGAGTAGCCACGTGAGCCAGACCGTAATCATCTACAGCGACGATTCTTCCGTTCGTCGAGCCATAACTTTGGCTATTAGCCCCAAGCCAGCCGCTGATTTGGCCGCCATAACGGTCAAAGAGTTCGCCACTGGTCCGGCTTTGCGCAGCTATCTAGATGAAGGCAACGCTGCGGACTTATTGATTTTGGATGGGGAAGCCGTCCCTGAAGGTGGAATGGGTATCGCCCGCCAAGTTAAAGATGAGATTTTTAACTGCCCTCCGACTTTGGTAATTATCGGACGACCAACTGATGCATGGTTGGCCAGCTGGTCAAAAGCTGATGGAACATTGCTTCATCCGATTGAACCTTTAGAAACTGCAAACTTGGTCGCAAAGTTATTGCGCCCAATTCCTGTAACTGCGTAAATTTTTTTAGATGAGCAACTCGTCTTGGCCAGAAGTCATTGGAGCTTTGAACTCAGGAGTTGAATTAGATAAATCGTTAGCCACATTTGCAATGCGTGAGATTTTAAGTGGCAATACCGAACCAGAACAGATCAAAGAATTTTTAGTTGCACATGCCGAAAAAGGCGCAACTGCATCTGAAGTTGCTGCATTTATTGAAGTTATGTACGAACATGCCGCGCAGCTCGAGATAACCGAACGCGCAGTTGATGTTGTTGGTACCGGCGGCGATGGATTCCACACTATAAATATTTCAACTGCATCTGCAATTGTTTGCGCCGCATCTGGTGCGAAAATTATGAAACATGGAAACCGAGCCGCATCATCCAAATCTGGATCTGCTGATTTATTGGAAGCACTCAACATAAAAATTGATTTAGATGGAGTTGCTGTTGCAAAAGTATTTAATGAAATTGGAATCGCATTTGCTTTTGCTCCTAAGTTTCACAGCGCGATGCGTTTTGCCGCTCCGGTAAGAAAAGAATTAGGTCGTCCGACCATATTTAATATCTTGGG
>CAIUXE010000176.1 GCA_903902965.1 uncultured Actinomycetes bacterium | reverse complement strand
GTTAAAAGCAGATATCCAGAGGCGACCCAAACCGAGTCCCAACCAAAGAATTTAGTAAATGTCAGCAATGGGGCGACTCTTGTATCAATTAAGAATTTAAAGGTTGAGAGCAATCCGGTCGCAAATCCCCAACCAATAAGACTTGAAAAGATTCCTTCAAGTAAAAATGGAAGCTGAATTGAGAATGAAGATGCACCAACTAATTTCATTACTCCAGTTTCGCGTCGACGATTGAAAGCGGCAATTCTGATTGTGTTAGAAATAAGAAGAGAAGCAGTTAAAACACTCGCTAAACCAATTAGTAATGCACCATTTCGTAAAACATTCAGCAATCGGAAGAACTTCTCTAAAATAGCTCGTTGATCTTGAACAACATCGACTCCTGGTCGACCAGCAAATGCACTTTGCACTACAGAAAACTGAGTTGGATCCTTTAATTTAATTCTAAAAGATTCTGGTAATTGCTCCGCAGTAACATTTTGCGCGATAGCTGAATCCTTAAATCTTTCTTGAAAACGTGTGAAAGCCTCAGTCTTGGACTCATAATAAACTTGAGCAACAACAGGAAGTGCGCTTAAGTCAGTACGGATCTCTTCTCTTTGAGTTGCAGTGATTGTTCCGCCTGAACATGATGGAGACACAGAGAGATCACCGCATAAGTAAACAGAGACTTCAATTTTGTCGTACCAATAATCTTTCATCACTCCAACTTGTGAATTTGTTAAAAGGCCAATGCCAAGCATTGAAAGTGAGATTGCCACCGTAACGATTACTGCAAAAGTCATCGTTAAATTTCGACGTAGTCCTATGCCTACTTCAGAGAAAACAAAACCGGCGCGCATTCGATCCCCTAACCGCTATATCCGTAGACGCCGCGAACTTGGTCTCGAACCACATGTCCGCCATCTAATTCGATTACGCGTTTGCGCATCTGATCAACAATTCCACTGTCATGTGTAGCCATGACTACTGTCGTACCTGTTCTGTTAATTCGATCAAGCAATTTCATGATTCCAACACTTGTTGCCGGATCTAAGTTTCCAGTTGGTTCATCTGCAATTAAAATTGCTGGATGACTAACAAATGCTCGCGCAATTGCAACTCTTTGTTGTTCTCCACCAGATAATTGACTTGGTCGGCGATCGCCATATCCATCTAGTCCAACTAAATCTAAAACTTCTGGAACTTCGCGGCTGATCTCTTTTTTGGAATAACCAAGCACATGCAAAGTAAAAGCAATATTCTCGCTAACAGTTTTGTTAGGTAACAAACGAAAATCTTGGAAGACAGTTCCAACTTGGCGGCGTAACTCAGGCAATTTCCAAGCCGATAGTTGGCTTAAATCTTTGCCAGCTACATAAATCTTGCCGGTAGTTGGAAGTTCCTCACGAAGCACTAAGCGCAAAAAAGTGGATTTGCCGCTGCCCGATAAGCCGACAAGGAAGACAAACTCCCCTTTGGCGACGTCCAAATTAACCCCATCGAGAGCTGGTCGCTCCTGGTTGGGGTAAATCTTGCTGACGCCTTCAAAGCGGATCATTTGCACCTCACGCCTTGATTCTAGAGAGCGATCTCGAGATACCGCTGATTTACGCTCGATTTACCCAGTGAATTTCCTGACAATCACCACTATTTAAGCGTTTATAGGCTCCTTATTAATCCACACGGCGTACTGCTTCTCGCGACATTCATTTTCTCGCACCAAGTTAAATACTCACTTGCTATCCCTCGTTGGATCTTCTCCAACGGACACCAGCTTCGATAAATCCATCAATTTCACCATCGAGAACTGCGCCAGTATTTCCCGTTTCAAAATCAGTTCGCAAATCTTTCACTAATTGATATGGCTGCAACACATATGTACGCATTTGATTACCCCAAGAACCAGTTGTATCACCTTTTAGCGCATCAATTCGTGCACGTTCTTCAACACGTCGCAGATCCAATAACTTAGATTGCAAAACTGCCATCGCTGTTGCACGATTTTGAATTTGCGATCTTTCATTTTGACAGGAGACAACAATGTTTGTTGGTAAGTGTGTTATCCGAACTGCTGAATCTGTTGTGTTAACTCCTTGTCCACCTGGACCGCTGGAACGGAATACATCAACACGTAAATCTTTTTCATCAATTTCAATGTGATCGCTTTGATCCACCACAGGAACTACTTCAACTCCAGCAAATGATGTGTGGCGGCGTGCTTGACTATCAAAAGGAGAAATCCGTACTAAACGATGAGTTCCCTGTTCCACTGAGAGAGTTCCGTAAGCGTATGGTGCACTTACTCGAGCAATAGCAGATTTAATTCCTGCTTCTTCGGCATGTGATAAATCCAGAATTTCAAATTTATGTCCATGTCTTTCTGCCCATCTCGTATACATGCGCAACAACATCTGCGCCCAGTCAGCGGCATCAACTCCACCTGCTTCAGATCTAATTGTAAGTAGAGCATCACGTGAGTCATACTCGCCGTTTAATAATGTGCGGATCTCTAATTCAGATACAGCACGCTTTAATAAATCTAATTCAATAACTGCTTCAGCCAAAGTTCCAGCGTCATTTTCACTTTCGGCTAATTCAACTAGGACGCGAACATCATCCACGCGACTAACTAACTTTTCAATCCGTTCAATTTCATTTTGTAGACGCGCCAATTTGCTAGTAACTCGCGCAGCATTCTCTTGATCATTCCAAAGATTTGGATCCCCTGCTTCTTCCTGCAAGGAGGCGATCTCTCTTTCCATCGCATCAAAATCCAAAACTTTGCGGATCGATGAAAGAGATTGAGCTAATTGCTCAATCTCCAAGGGGAATTCACGATCAGACATAGGTTAAGGATAGTGGCTCAGTTGCTTAATCTGAAAAGTAACGTGTTCCGCCTCTTATAACTGAAGTTACCGTCGGATTTATATCCCCTAAAAATCGAGGCAAAAAGGGAAGTAATACTTTTGTGGCAATTTCCAATTCAATCCAATAATTTTTACATTTATAACCTTTTATCGCGATTGGTTCGTTGCTCAAATAAAATCTGGTTTTTTGTAGTCCATTCAAAATATTAATGTATGTATTTTGACAATTTATCGGAACGGAATTAGTTGATGCGGAAGTACTGATTGTGGAACTACCCAGTGCTGAACTACCCAGTGCTGAACTACCCAGTGCTGAATTACCCGGTGCTGAACTACCCAGTGCTGAACTACCCAGTGCTGAATTACCTTGATAATAGTAATCGGCTGATAGATCACGCATACTTTCTGCAAGCACCCTTTCGCCTTCAGATTTAAGCGCTAAATGGGCATTCCCCAAATATGTAATATCACTAAATGTTGTAATGATCGCTGCAATAATAATTGCAAACCCAAGTATCAAAGGCGTAACAGAACCTTCATCCCTTCGAATTAGGCAAAATCTCATTGCCAACTTCCAACTGTAAAAGTGAAGTTTTGAGACATTCCATCTACAGTTATTTCAAAATGAACCAAAGTATTGTGGTTTAGACATGGTGTTGAATCACAAATAATGGAAATTGTTGCCTCGGGAAATTCTTTGCTTAAGAACAAATCCACATTACTTCGAGCAGAAAAGTCATTGTTAGAACTCATAAACAAGTGCGAACTCTCTCTAAGTGCATTGTGTAGTAATGCATTCTTAGATGTATTTGAAGAGAGCTGACTAGAGAAAAGTAATAGTGGAACTAATAAAGGTATTGCTAAAGCAACAAATTCTAGTGTTGCGCTTCCTTGATCTTTGAATAAGGAAAGTAACGATCTGGCCCTACCTAAAGCTACTTTGCGCTTTACTAAACTTAATGTGGTGGCTTGTTTATTAAAAATCTCCATTAATTTAGAATTACTGTTGCAGAAACTTTAAGTGATAAGTGCCCAATTACTTTTGAATAAGTTGTATCCCTTAGGTAAACTTTTCTAACAACAAATTCAGAAAAGTCCTCATCTTTTACGGTAACTTCAAGTTGTTTCGTCTTGATAAATTTAGGGAGATCTATTCTGGCTAAATACTCCTCAGCAGCAACTTGTGCTGCAATCGTACTTTGAATCGTGATGCTAGATTCAGCAACACCTTCTGCAACTAGCTCCATGGCGCTCTTTATATTATGAAATGAATACAACTGAATAATTCCAGCAAACAAAATAAGTAGCGGAATCAGCACAAGAGCACTTTCAACATTGCCTATGTCTTTCGATAACCTATTCTTAATTAATTCGAAGGATGTTAGTTTATTTATTTGATTTTTAGAATGAATTTCTCGCACTTTGGCAACTATCTAATTGCATTCATAGAATCTAGTGAATTGCGCAATAAGGTATTTAGTCTTGGAGCGGCTACTGTCCAGATGCCAGTAACTAAACCAGCTGTCATCAAAACGACTAAGACCCAGCCTGGAACATCTCCACGATCGGATTGAGTCCATACCTTTATCTGTAATTTTATGAATATCTCGTTCATTTTTTTCTCTATCTTTATCTTCAATTGACTACCTTTCTTATTGTCTTATTGTCTTATTGTCTTATTGTCTTATTGTCTTGTTGTCTCGGAATCCATTTAAAACTTTGCATTTCCTTTCCATTCCTCTACCTAGAAAGAACTCATTTGATTTAGTTGATAAAGACTTGGCCATAGGGCAAAGAGGATTGAAACTGGCAAGATGAGAAAAACCACTGGGACCATCATTTTTATTTCTGCCTTGTTACCCAGATCCAAAAACTGTCGTCTTTGAGCCTCGCGCAAATCAAGTGCCTGTTGGCGAAGTACTGACGCTAAAGGAGTGCCACGCTCCATTGTCACAATCAGCACATCTACAAATCGATAGATTTCTGGGAGATTGATCCGCTTCGCTAATTCATCTAATGCAAATGTTGCGCTTTTTCCCTCACTGATCTCTGACAGAAAGATTTGTAATTCGAAAAATAAGCTTGATTGCTTAGAGTTTGAAAATTCAATTTCTAAAATTGTTTTGATTGACAACGTCGGTGAAAGTCCTGCGCTAACACACAGCGCTAAATGCTCGGCAAAATAAGGAAAATCATTTCTTAACGTAAATATTCTTTTTTTCATTTTATTTGTTTGAATTTTTTTATTTGTTACATCCCCACTTATTAATCCTAAAAATGCGAAAAGAATTAACTTAAAATACGAGAATGGTGCTATTGAAAGCGATAAAAGATAACAAATTTCAAATAATAGAACTCCAGATAGAGGCCAGATCATTCTCTGGGCTATTGAGTTGTTTTTTACAACTCTTACTAGTTTAAACTCTTTCCTAAAATAAGTAGATTTAAATTTCATTTTTTATTGACTACTTACTTGTTTGGCTGTCCTACTCATCCACAAATAAGCAATAGCAATAACAAAGCTCCCACCTAAAACTACAATTGCTCCGGTAAGAGTGTTATATGCAGTCCGAGTTTGTGGTTGAAATGTTAAAAAAATAAGTAGTATCCATGGGGCAACCGATGCGATGCGAGCAGTGTTTGCTATCCACCCATGTCGCATCTCAGTCTCTCGTCTTGCTGTCAAATCATTTCTAAGAAATGTTGTAAAGGTTCGTAATACCGATCCAACTTGCACTCCACCCACATTGCGTACCAGTAAAATAGTTTGCGTTAGTCTCTTTAAAATTGGATCTTGTGTTGTTAAGCATAAATTTTTCAAAGCTAGTTCCAAATTTCCAGATGAATTAAGTTGAGCTTTATACTCTCTGAAAAATGGCGAAAGAACCGTTGGTCCTCTTTCTGCAAGATTTGCTAATGCCTGGGAAATAGGCACGCCAGATTTGATTGCCGAATTAATATGATCAAGTGCCTCTGGCCACGCGTCTTGAACTGATTTTTGCTTCCGGCGCTCCCGTGCAGTGCTTTTGATCCATGGGAATGAGCCAGCCAGAATGCTAAGGGGAAGTGAAATAACAACTGTTTCACATAACAATTGCAACAACAAGAAACTTATAAATGCACAGGAAACAGATGCCAGTTGATTTTCATACTTTTTAATTTTTAACTTTAAATTCATTTTATGGGGTTGATTGGGTCTTCTATTAATTGTGATTTTGTTTGTGGGGACTAAAAAAATAAGAACGCCTAAGGTAAATATTTGCCAAATCAATAATAGAGAAACTGTTTCTTTGTTCATAGTAAGAAATCATTTTCATCAAAACTTAAAAATTTCAAAGTATTTTTAATCTTTTCCAGTTTGGGGATCGTCGCCAGCCCACGGACGTACTCTCCATTTTTGTAAGTGATGAGTTCTTCAATCTCGATATGGTTACCCTCAACTCGTCCACTCAATGAAGCAATCTCTTGCACCCTCCTTTTGCCGGTTGAGTCCAATTCGCAATGAATAACTAGATCGATCGAATTAGCCACTGTTGGTATTACGAAATCGTATGAAATATTTTGACCTGCAAGCAGTGGCAGGGTGGATAATTTTCGAATTGCTTCTCGAGCGGAGTTCGCATGGATGCTCGCCATTCCTGGAATTCCTGAGTTCAGTGCAATCAATAAATCTAAAGCTTCTGCTTCCCTCACCTCGCCAACGACAATGCGAGAGGGGCGCATTCTTAATGCCTCTTTAATTAACCTTCGTAGAGTGATTTCACCATCCCCATCTAAAGTTTTTTCTCTAGTTTGCAGCGCTACAACATCTGGCAACCTAGGTGATAATTCGAACACCTCTTCTATTGTTATCAATCTTTGATTAGGTGGAATTTCACCTATTAGACAATTCAAAAACGTCGTCTTTCCTGCCTGAGTAGCTCCGCTCACCAAAATATTGAGTCCACTTTTCACAGCAGCGCTACAAAAATTGGCAATTTTTTTAGTCAAGCTACCTACTGGAATTAGATCGTCTAATTCGTTAGCCGGCAAGGAGAGTTTGCGGATATTAACTGCCCAATGCTCTGCAGTTACATCTGGAATTACGACATGCAATCTAGCTCCACTCGGTAGCCTTGCATCCACAAAAGGATTTGAAAGGTCAACACGACGACCCGATGAAGCCAACATCCGTTCGACTAGGTCGCGAACTTGGACAGCTTCGAGTACCAATGTCGTTAATTCGCTTTCGCCATTGCGGGCAATAAATATTCGCTCTGGTGCATTAATCCAGATTTCCTCAATTTGTTGATCATCTAGATAATTTTGCAACGGACCAAAGTTTACAAAGGGATCTTCCACTAGATAAGAATTTTGGTTTAACTGTAATCTTAATTTTTAATCCCCAAATGCTCACCCTAATACTCATAAGTCCTACTTGCAGCCTAAAATTGATTACTTCAGGTGATCGAGTAAGTGAAATTGGTCAATTTGTTTTCAATTATAAATTTAATTACAACCAAAAGTTTTCACTATAAGGTTTTAGTAAATGCTGCTTTAGCTATTGCTAAATCTCCTGCCGTTAAAAACTGCGCCAATTCCCAATCCTCTTGATATTTCACCATTGCTACTGTTCCGGAAAAGTTTTTAACTATTTTTAATATTCGCTTCTTTAGATAATCTGGATTACCACTGAAAACAATTGATATCTCACTGAAACCAGTTCTGGAAATTAGATCATTATCTCTCAAAGAAATTTTAAGTTCATGAACCATCTCCACAAGTTGAATGAGTAGTTGTTCTTGTTCAATAGATTTTTGGCGAGGATTGTTATCCTCAAAATCATTAAAATCACTTTTCGTTATAGATTGCAAATTTAAAAGTAATAAATGAAGCTCCATAGAATCGCGCCCAGCCCTGGCTATTTCGCGCGCTACCGCTTCATTAAAAGCTGGGAGAGACAATGCGCCTGTAAGCGCATCATGCAAGCCGTCATGTGAAGATAAATTATTAATTTTATCCTCATAACATTTCTATAAAATTAACTGGTACTTGTGGGGCGAGAAAGAAGAATTATTGAGACAACTGCAACAGTACTAATTAGTGCTAAAAGATTAGCAAGCAAGATCCGATCAGCGTCACGCAAATAAAAGGAAACTGCGAAAGCTATAAAATTTGCTAGGAGTGCTGGTGAATATCCATAACGCTTTTTTCGCTTGATTCCTAAAGCCGCAAAAAGTAGTCCCAATCCAGCCAGAATTGCAAAGAGTATTTCAACTAATAATGCATCTGGATTCTTTGCTTTAGAGATAAAGGATTCAACTATTAAGAATGCACCACCACTTAACACTAGAATTCCTTCAAAGGAAATCAACCCACTTGTTGCTAGCCGGAACTTTGAGGTAATTTTTTGAAGTTCACTCATCGCAAGATTACTTCTTCCCAGTTGGTAAAAGTTCATATCCACCAGTTGATGGCCAATCATGCAGTAATTTGAACCCTTCTGAATATTTGAATCCTGCTTGAGCTCCACGAAATCTAGCTTGAATATACATATTGTCACTAAATTCAACAGAGTAAAGATGCTCCATCCAAGCAACTTGGCTGACATGCATAGAAAGCATTTTGTCTTTAATTTCCATGACTGATGTGACATCTACATAAAACTCTGGTTCAAATCCTTTACCCATAATTGTGTCCATTATGAAAGTTGTCGGAATTGGAGTTTCAGGAAGTTTGGTTTGAACAAGTGGCACGCTAACTGGAATACGACAGTCGCGCGCAATTGATCCAGCGAGACGATGATCGGGATGGTAATCATTTTCACTTAGTACAAACATGATATCTGGACGTGCCTCGCGAATCGCATCAATAAATCTTTCACGGGTTGGTCTATCATCAAAAAGAAATTCGTCATCAAAATCCATCCAAATAACTTTTGCACCAATTACTGCCGCAGAAGTTTTTGCTTCTTCATGACGAATTCGTGCTATTTCATCTTTATTCGCGCCAGGTTCACCGGAACCAACATTTCCATTTGTGGCAATAGCAATAAAAATTTCATCTCCGCGTTGTGCACAAAGCGCAAGAGTTCCGCCGCAAAGCCATTCAATATCATCGGGGTGTGCAGCGATTGCTAGAACTCTCATGGGTGCTCCAGTCGTTGAAATTAATATTTTGAAATTAGACAAGTGAACTGTGAGTTGGAATTTTGAAAAGCCTAACATTCTGGATTCTCGATTAGTAGGGGTGTGAAAAAGCGCACCTCCTATTAAGGCAATTAAGGGGCGAAAAATATTTCGATACCTTGATTGATTTCGATTGATTTCGATTGATTTGTCGATTGATTTGTCGGGGCAGCTAGGTCGGGTGATCCGGATCGGTTAATTGCGTGGGCCTGACTCCGGTTACCGAATACCTCTTCCACTCTCCACCAGATTTAAAGAGCTTGCCCAGACCCTGTGATCTGCCTCATAAAAGCCCAAAATTCTGGATCTGGGGATGAAACAACCTCTTAATTTGCCCCCCAAATTCCTCATCCGGAACCTTGATGTATACGCTTACCCTCGGCTTACCGCGATGGGAGTGTCAGTGTCGACAGCGGATTTCGGTGGTGCTTTTGGCGCCAATGAATGGTTAGTAGAAGAGATGTACGAAAAGTACATCGTCGATCCTGCCTCTGTTGATCCACAATGGATTGAATTCTTTGCCGCAAATGCGCATTTAATTAATGGCAATGGTTCAGCTGGCGTAACTACATCTGCGAGTAATGGTTCAAGTAATGGCGCAAGTAACGGCGCAAGTAACGGCGCAGCAAAAGTAACTCCGCTAAATATTCAACAACTTGCCGCGAATGTCCCACTTCCTTCATCCGGTGGTGCGCCACCTGCACCAAAACGTGAACATGTTGATGCGCCACCTGCGCCTTCAACTCAACGTGCTTCAATGCAGATGCCAAGTGCACCCGTTGCATCATCAGCTTCTGCAACTCCTCCAGTTACAACCACACCTGTTACAACCACACCTGTTACAACTACACCTGCTGCAATGCAACAAGGAAACCCGCAGCAACCACAAGTTGTTACAAGTTCTAGAAGTTCCACTCCACTTCCAGCTGATCCTGTTCGCAAAGCAGCGCCAGTAATTTCATCTCCAAGTGCCGGCAGTGTTGACGCACTTCGTGGAACCGCAGCCAGAGTTGTTACAAATATGGAAGCATCACTTGAAGTTCCAACCGCAACGAGCGTTCGCGCAGTTCCAGCAAAATTATTAATTGATAATCGAATTGTAATTAATAACCACTTGAAGCGCGGTCGTGGTGGAAAAGTTTCATTCACACACTTAATCGGTTACGCGATGATCAAAGCATTGCGAGCAATGCCAGAGATGAATTCATTTTTCACACACCTAGAAGAAAAACCAGCTGTTGGACATCCAGATCACATCAACTTGGGTATCGCAATTGATTTAGCTAAATCTGATGGAACCCGGCAATTGCTAGTTCCATCTATTAAAGGTTGTGAAGAGATGGATTTCTCACAATTTTGGGAAGCGTATGAAGCAGTTGTAAAGAAAGCTCGTACGGGAGCACTGACCGTTGAAGATTTTGCTGGAACAACAGTTTCGCTTACAAATCCAGGAACAATTGGAACAGTCCACTCAGTTCCACGCCTGATGCAAGGTCAAGGTTTGATTCTTGGTGTTGGTGCGATGGAATACCCAGCTGAATATCAAGGCGCAAGCGATGAGACACTCTCCCGTCTTGCGATTAGTAAAACCGTGACTCTTACAAGCACTTATGACCACCGCATAATCCAAGGTGCGCAATCTGGTGACTTCTTACGTCGAATTCATGAAATATTGTTGGGCGAAGAAAGTTTTTACGATGAGATTTTTGCAGCACTCAGAATTCCTTACGCTCCAATTCGTTGGAACTCCGATATCGAGCGCACTAAAGATGATGACATTCACAAGACTGCACGTGTTCAGGAATTAATCCACGCTTACCGTAGCCGTGGACACTTAATGGCCGACACTGATCCACTTGAATTCCATATGCGCTCCCACCCAGATTTAGATGTTGTCACCCATGGTTTAACTCTGTGGGATCTCGATCGTGAAGTTGCCACAGGTGGTTTTGGAACTAAACCATTTATGAAACTGCGTGACATTCTTGGGATTTTACGAGATTCATACTGCCGAGCAATTGGTATTGAGTACATGCACTTGAGCGATCCAACCGAACGTAAATGGATGCAAAGTAAAATTGAAGTTGGATCACCAAGAATTGCTCGCGAAGAACAACTAAGAATTTTGCGGAAGTTAAATAGTGCAGAAGCTTTTGAAACATTTTTACAAACTAAGTTTGTGGGCCAGAAGCGATTCTCACTTGAAGGTGGCGAATCTGTAATTCCTATTCTTGATGCAATTCTTTCCTCTGCAGCTGAGGCGCAATTGCAAGAAGTAAGTATTGGAATGCCGCACCGCGGACGTTTAAATGTGTTAGCAAATATCGCTGGAAAATCTTACGGTCAGATTTTCCAAGAGTTTGAGGGTCACTACGCGGAAAATGCAGTTCAAGGTTCGGGCGATGTTAAATACCATTTAGGTAGCACCGGAACATTTACAGCTGAATCTGGCGTACAGACAAATGTTTATTTAGCCGCAAACCCCTCACACCTAGAGGCTGTAAACCCAGTTCTTGAAGGAATCGTTCGCGCAAAGCAAGACCGAACAAATATTCGTGAGGCTTATTCAATTCTTCCAGTTCTACTACATGGTGATGCTGCCTTTGCTGGACAAGGTGTTGTTGCTGAAACTTTGAACTTGTCTCAACTTCCTGGATATCGCACTGGTGGAACTATTCACATAATTGTTAATAACCAAGTTGGATTTACGACCTCTCCTAATGCCGCTCGTTCATCAAGATATGCCACAGATGTTGCACGAACAGTTCAAGCACCGATTTTCCATGTTAATGGAGATGATCCAGAAGCTTGCGTACGCGTTGCTCGTTTGGCATTTGAATATCGCCAAGAATTTAATAAAGATGTTGTAATCGACATGATTTGTTACCGCCGTCGCGGCCACAACGAAGGCGATGAGCCAAGCTTTACTCAACCACTTATGTATAAATTGATTGATGAAAAACGATCTACTCGAACTTTGTACACCGAAGCACTAATTGGACGTGGGGATATCTCGACTGAAGAAGCTGATGAAGTACTTCGCGATTTCCAAAGCCAACTTGAAAATATTTTTACAGCTGTACACAACACTGAGCCAGAGCCAGATGGGACCATAGTTCCTGAATTCCGCGGTCCTGAAGCAATCAACACTGCAATATCTGAAGTTGTTGCTCGCAAAATTGCTGCTACCCAAACTGCCACACCTGATGGATTCACTATTCATCCAAAACTCATTCCGCAACTTGCTCGCAGAGTTGAAATGTTAAATGAAGCCACAATCGATTGGGCAATGGGCGAAGCACTCGCATTTGGTTCGATCTTGTTAGACGGAAAACATATTCGTTTAGCTGGACAAGATGTTGGGCGCGGAACATTTAGTCAACGTCACGCAGTTATTACTGATCAAGTAACTGGAAATGAATGGCTGCCACTAAGAGGATTGATTGAAAACGAGAATCAATTCTTTGTAATCAACTCTCTATTGTCTGAATATGCCGCGATGGGATTTGAATACGGTTATTCGGTTGAACGCGAAGATTCACTTGTGCTTTGGGAAGGTCAATTCGGAGATTTCGCAAATGGTGCGCAAACCATTATTGATGAATTCATTTCTTCATCCTTACAAAAATGGGGCGAGCGCTCCTCTGTTGTTTTGCTACTTCCACATGGTTATGAAGGCCAAGGTCCTGATCACTCATCAGCACGTATCGAAAGATTCTTATTGCTTTGCGCAGAAGAAAATATGACCGTAACCCAACCCTCTACTCCTGCCTCTTACTTCCACTTACTGCGTTGGCACATGGCAAACCCAGCACGACGTCCATTAATTGTCTTCACTCCAAAATCAATGTTGCGTTTAAAGGCTGCGGCTTCTTCCTTGAGCGATATAACTACTGGCAATTTCAAGCCTTTATTGGATGACCTAACTGTTTCTAATGCAACGAGATTAATTTTCTGTTCAGGCAAGGTTTATCACGACTTAACTGCAGAGCGCGCAAAGGTGGGTGAAAATACAACTGCGATCGTTCGAATTGAACAACTTTATCCATTGCCAGCACAAGCGATGCGTGAAGTTGCCGCAAAACATCCAAATGCAACGATGCTCTGGGTCCAAGACGAACCTGCCAACCAAGGTCCATGGCCATTTATTGCACTTAACACACTGGAAGTTTTTGATGGTCGTGTATTACGTCGAGTATCACGACGTGCTTCTGCAGCTCCAGCTACTGGAAATCATCACCTGCACGAAGAAGAGCAAAAAGCTTTAATTTTCGAAGCTTTTCAGCGCTAATTGCAAGACTAGAAATAATTTCCTGAGAATAGAGATAATTTCTTAAAACTCCCAGTGGGAAATTAAAACTTTTCCAATTATCTTTTGCTTTTCCAATATCTAAATAAGTATTTTCCAAGAATCTCTTTACGGGTGAGAAAACCCCAACTTCTAGAATCGATACTTGGTTCAGTGTTGTCACCCTCAACCCAATATCGCTTTTTCTCAATCTTTGTAATTCGCTTAATGTATTGAATTCCAGGTTGATCATCTCTTTCAATGACCACGATATTTCCTACCTCGAGCTTCTTACGCCTTGGTCTCCACTTGACCACAATCCAGTCACCATTATTTAATGTCGGCTCCATAGACGCACCACTGACTGCGACCGTGCCGTACCTACTCAAAAATCTTCTGGCAATACGAACGCCAACCCGCAACCCAACCAAGATCGCCGCCTGGGTCTTCGGCTTAAATTTCCCTAATGCAGGATTCATAGACACAGTAGTAGTCTGGCACTTAATCGATTTAACCAAAACTTGGAAATGGCAACCTTTTCCAGGCCCAGGATGAAATTAGGAGAGGCACAAATGTTAAAAGGCAGAATTAATTCTCATAGCGCTGGTGCTGCGTTTAAAGCAGTCGAGGCATTCTTGGCTCCAAAGCAAACAGTTCTAGCTCACTGCGATCTTCCATGTGGAGTTTACGATCCATCCCAAGCCAAAATTGAGGCACTCTCAGTTAAGGCTGCTATGGAAAAATATGCAGCAAGCAGTGATCCTGATTTCAAATCTCGTGCTGTCGCAATCAAAGAAGAACGTTCTCACCAAGTGAAGGAACACCTCTGGGTGCTTTGGACTGATTACTTCAAGCCAAATCATTTTGAGGCTTATCCAAATTTGCACACTTTATTTAATGAAGCAACAAAACTTGCCGGTGCTGCTGGAACAAAAGGCACTAACGACGTTGCAGTTGCAGATAAGTTGCTAGCTAAAATCGAAGAGATTTCTGAGATTTTCTGGGCAACTAAGAAGTAATAAAGAAGTAATAAAGAAGTAATAAAGAAGTAATAAAGAAGTAATAAAGAAGTAATAAATTTTGTCCAAGTAATTTACTAAATAAGTTATTCGGGACAAGAAAAGTAGATTATTGATGACTTAATGATTGTGCCGCGGCTTTAGCAAGAAATGAAACGCGATCAACTACAGCGCGAATCACCAAGCCGCGGGCAATTAAACGCTCTTGTTCATGGACTTCAATTTCAAAAGTTAATCTATTGCTTTCCACTTTTGTACATGTAGCGATAGCTCTAACTTCGGCACCAATACTCGCGGTTGAAACATGATCAAACTCAACTCGAATTCCAACAGAAGTCTCTCCCTGTTCCATGCTTTCTAGCAGAGCTGCAATCGTCGCACTTTCAGCAAGTGCAATCACTTGAGGAGTCGCGAGTACCGGAACATCTCCGCTTCCATGTGCAATTGCAGTGTCGCCTTGGCGCACACTCATTCCCGACATTCCAACTACACCTAAATACTTTTCTGACATTTGTTCAGTACTCATTTACTCATTTTCCTTGCTCTTCAATCATTATTAAGGGATCTCCCTCTTGAATAATCTCACCAGGTACAACTGCAATTTCTATCACTTTTCCGGAAACTTCAGTTAGAACC
>CAIUXE010000175.1 GCA_903902965.1 uncultured Actinomycetes bacterium | reverse complement strand
TAGAGCTTGCGAACCCGTTTGTCCTGCAGGTGTTGAGTACGGAGTGCTACTTGAAGAGTGGCGTGAAATAAGTTGGCAAGGTAAAAATCGTCCGCTAATTATTCGCGGATTATTTGAAGCAGTGAAATCTACTTGGAGAGTGCGAGCAATGGGAGTCATCTCACCAACAGCCCGTGAGCGAAAATCTGATCCAAATCTAAATTTGATGATGGGCTGCTTTGAAAGAGTTTTATTTCCTAAAGTTAGTCGAACAGTTTCTCGGATCGCACCTGAGGTATCAATAACGAAGAATCAAGGATGTTGTGGAGCTCTACATGCCCATAATGGAGAGTTAGAACGTGGCAAAGAAATGGCAACCCAGTTAGGCGAGAAGTTGTCCGGAACTATTCTTACTACCGCCGGTGGTTGCGCTGCACATCTGGCAGCAGTGTTAGGAAATGAGAGAGTTAATGAGTTTTCCCAATGGTGGAGCGCCCAAGAAAAACTCTTAAAGCCAATTGAAAAAGACGGCAAAAAAATTCGCATTGGTTTTCAAGATTCCTGCCACCTTCGGAATGGTTTGGGAATCTTTAAAGAACCACGCGCGATTCTTAAATCATTAGGTGAATATGTTGAAATTCCGAATGCTAGTGGCTGTTGTGGTGCCGCTGGAAGTTATTCATTGTTGCAACGAAAAAATAGCCAAAAAGTTATTGCTAAAAAGATTGAAGATATAAAAGCTCTGGATCTAGATTATGTAATTACGGTAAATCCAGGTTGTACACGTCAATTAGTTACATCTTTGCGACGAGCAAAAGTTAAAACTCGAGTTCTTCACATTGCACAATTAATCGAAATGGCAGTTAATTGAGTGCATCGGATGTTGAGTTTGCGACTAAAACTCTGCTTTCACTTGTTCCTGACGCCAAAGAAATAACTGCTACAACTCTTTCGGGTGGTGTCTCATGTGACACCATAAAAGTAAATTGGGATAACGGATCTGGTGTCATCAAGCGTGCACTTGCTCAGTTGCGCGTTCCGGGCACTTGGGAAGCAGATGTTGATCGGATTCTTGCTGAAGGCGATGCAATAACTATGTATCACCAACTCACTCCTGAGTTTGTTCCGAAATTATTAGGTCGTAATGATGATGAGCTAGCAATAATGCTTGAGCTTGCACCAGAAGATATGAGTGAATGGCGTCAGCAGCTGCTCGAGGGAATTGTTAACCCAAAAATTGGAAGTGAATTAGGGAAAGTACTTGGAATCTGGCACAACAAAACCACTGGAGTACAACTCCCCCCACGTATCGAAAATGGCAAGAAAAGACTTTATGACTTAAGAGCGGGCGCTTTTTATGGTGGAATGGCGAAAATTTGGCCGGAGTATGAATCTCTCATCTCCTCGTGTGCAAAAGAGTTAATGGAAAGTATGGAGTGCGCAGTTCATGGAGATTTCTCACCAAAAAATATTTTGGCCGGACCGAGCGGAATTTGGGTTTTAGATTTTGAAGTAACTCATAAAGGTGCTCCGGTATTTGATCTGGCATTTATGTGTGCTCATCTAATTATTAAATCTATCCATCTTGAAGCTCAAAGGGATTTACTATTGGCAACAATCGAAAACTTCTTGAATGCATATAAAGAACAACGGGGTGAAATTCCTGGAAATCTCGGTCATCATGTTGGCATTATTACTGCGGTGCGAGTTGTTGGAATCTCACAAGTGAAGTATTTAAGTGATTCAGCAAAGGTAAAAGTAATCGAAAAAGCAAGATCATTACTAGACGGAGCGGATTTACTGTAAAACTAGCCTTTAAGCGAGCCGCTAAGCAGGCCACGCAAGAAGTAACGTCCCAAGAACATATAAACCAACAATGTTGGAATTGATGCCATTAATGAGGCGGTCATATTCTTTCCGTAGTAAACCTGATTAGAACTTCCAGTTAACCAGTTCAGCGCAGTAGTCGCTACAGCAAGTTTTGGTGATCCACCAGTCAAGAAGATAGCAAAGAGGAAGTCATTCCAAGCTGATGTGAACTGCCAAATTAATACCACCACAAAGGCCGGGATTGACAATGGCAAGATGATTGCTCGGTAAATACGAACCATTGATGCGCCGTCAACTCGCCCTGCTTCAATAATTTCATCTGGGATTGAGGCGTAATAATTTCGGAAAATCAAGGTACAGATTGGGATTCCGTAAACCACGTGGGCTAATACAAGTACGTAAATCGAACCAGTCAATCCCACAGCTTTATTAAATTGAGTGAGTGGAATCATGATTGCTTGGTATGGAATAAACATTCCAAATAAGAAGAGCATGAAGATGGCATTTGAACCAGCGAATCTCCATTTTGAAAGCACGTAACCATTGATTGATCCAATCATGGCCGAGATAATTGAAGATTGCGTGACAAAAAATAATGTACGCCCCATTGGAACAGCAAGCCATTCCCAAGCGGCTGACCATGTTTCAAAATTTAAAGTTTTAGGCAACTCAAATGCAGTATTTAAATAGACGCCGCTAATTCCCTTAAATGAGTTAACCACCAATACGTAGATTGGCAAAATAATCATCGCCAAAATAATGGTTAGTGATATGTAACGGAAGATCAACCAAAATTGAGCCACGCCAGACAGCTTCTTGCGATTCTTCTTAGGCGCAGTTGAATGCGTTACGCGATCTACGATATCTGCACTCATTTAATTCTCCTGCTCTGTCTTATTTACATGGCGCAAGTACGGGATAACTACTACTGCGACCATCAACAAAATAATCATCGCTATCGATGCACCTTTGGCAAAGTTTGTAATATCAAATGTCACTTGCCACATATATACAGCCAACACATCAGTGACATAACTCTTTCCAGAAATACCGATAATTAGATCAAAGACTTTCATCGAGATATGTCCCAAAATAATCAGCACAGTCAAAAATGTAGGGCTTAATTGTGGGAAAAGTACATGACGATAAATCTTAAATTCGCTGGCTCCATCCATACGGGCCGCTTCACGCAAGTCATCAGGGATTCCACGGAAGCCAGCAAGGAAAAGAGCCATTACATAACCGCTCATCTGCCAAATTGCAGGAATTGCCATCGCAAACATCGCCCCGCGCGGAGATAAATACCAATCGTTTTGCAGAAAGCCAAGACCAATTTTTTGTAATACTAAATTTAATCCGCCAGCATCACCGTCGCGGCTTGAATTTAACAGCCAACGCCAAACCGTTCCCATTGCGATAAAGGAGATCGCCATTGGGTAGAGATAGAAAGACCTGAATAGACCCTCTCCTGCAACACCTTTTTCAAGCAGTAAGGCCATAATAAAACCGGAAACCAATGTTCCCACCAAAAATACACCAGTAAATTTTAAAAGGTTTCCAAGAGCATGGATAAAACGCTCATCGGAAAAAAGTTCAATGTAATTCTTAAATCCCACATGTTTGATCTCTTTTACAGAAGCTGAATTTCGATTAGTCAAAGAAATATTAAAAGTGTAAGCAATCATTCCGTAAACGAAAATTGCAATAGCGATTATGGATGGCAATACAAAGAAGAATCCGCCAATTCGTGCGGAAGCTTGTCTGCTTTGGACCTTTGCCATCTACTTAAAACCTTTCAAAAAATTAATAGCTTAAATACTTGATTACCTGACTCTACTTACAATTGAAAACAGTTACCAATTAATGATTCTGGTGGGCGGTGTTTCCACCACCCACCAGAGATCACTTACAAATTTGCAACTAACTAAAGTTATGAGTTAGCCGTAAATTGTTTTACTTCTTAGGCTTGACCTGCTTGGTACGCAGCATCAAGGTCTTTTGCCAAACCGGCATTGTCCTTGAATCCACCTGAGAAGTACTTACCAACTGCAGTGTTGTACGCGGCCATCAAAGCGTTGTTGCCATTTACTCCGTGGACAGTTGAACCAACCAAACGATCGGTCTTCCACATTTCCATAGCTGCCTTTAGATAGTCATCGTAAACTGATGGATCAGAATCGGTACGAGCAGAGATTGAACCCTTCTTAGGGTTGAATGCATCTTGACCTTCTTTAGATCCACAAAGTTTTAGCCAAGCTAAACCAGCGTTGCGGTGCTTTGCTCCAACTGGAAGTGTGAATGAATCAGATAGCCATTGGTAGATACCAACTGTGCCTGGAGCAGGTGCCCAGGT
>CAIUXE010000174.1 GCA_903902965.1 uncultured Actinomycetes bacterium | reverse complement strand
GGTCTTTAGTCGCAAGCCAATCTTTGGATACAAGGGATTAATTGCCGCAACAATTGCAATCTCTGCACTCTCTGTTTCAGTATGGGCTCACCATATGTTCGCAACTGGTCAAGTTTTGTTGCCATTCTTCTCGTTCATGACTTTCCTTATTGGTGTTCCAACAGGTGTGAAGTTCTTCAACTGGATCGGAACGATGTGGCGTGGTCACGTAACATTTGAAACTCCAATGTTGTGGGTAATGGGCTTTTTAGTCACGTTCCTATTCGGGGGATTGACTGGAATTATTTTGGCATCACCACCGTTGGACTTTGCGGTATCTGCAAGTTACTTCGTAGTTGCCCACTTCCACTATGTTCTCTTTGGAACCGTAGTCTTTGCAATGTTCGGTGGTTTCTATTTCTGGTGGCCAAAGATGACTGGTCGCATGCTCAATGAAAGATTGGGAAAGATTCACTTCTGGACAACTTTCTTTGGTTTCCACTTAACATTCCTCATTCAACACTGGTTAGGCATTAAAGGCTTTCCTCGTCGCTACGCCGATTATCTTCCAACCGATGGCTTCACATTCATGAATGAAGTTTCAACAATTGGTTCGTTCTTGCTTGCATTCTCAATGATTCCTTTTATGGTTAACATCTGGATCACTCGCAAGGCACCACTTGTCGGAGTTGATGATCCATGGGGTTACGGTGCATCGTTGGAATGGGCTACATCATGTCCACCACCCCGCCACAACTTTTTAACTATGCCTCGGATCTCTTCCGAGCGTCCAGCATTTGATCTGCATCACCCGCACGTCAAGACTGAAGGGCACTAACACACTATGAAGGTTTCTTGGCAGTTATTTATCGGCCTATCGCTATTTTATGTTTTGATGACAATCATTTATTGGCAAGTTGGCGGTGAGCCAGTGGGAATCGGCGGAATGCTTCTAGCAGCAGCTCTTGCTGGAATGGTTGGCTTTTATGTTTGGTTCACTCAACGCCGAATAGGAGAAATTCTTCCTGAAGATAATCTCACTGCACTAATTTCAGATGGCGCTGGCGAACTTGGTTTTTATAGTCCTCATTCTTGGTGGCCATTGCCAGTTGCATTGAGCATGTGCGCTCTAACTCTCTCACTCGTTATTGGTTGGTGGCTCACTGTCATCTCACTAGGAGCTTTAGTTATTTCAATCATCGGCATGGTGACGGAGTATGAAAAGCCGGTCATTTCAGGCGCGCATTAATGTCAAAGGTTCGCGCAGAAATTCTAGATGTCGATTACCCAAATACGGCAGCTGCTCAAATAGTCGTGAATGCACCTGCTGCCAAGATTTTTGATCTATTAGCTGATCCACGCGCTCATGCAAGCTTTGATGGATCGGGGACGATTACTGAATCAATTTCGGGGCCTACGCGATTATTTGAAGGCGCAAAGTTCGGCATGGCAATGAAAATCAAAGTTCCTTATCGCATCACAAATACAGTGGTGGCCTTTGAAGAAAATAGAAAAATTTCGTGGTGCCATTTGATGAAGTGGACCTGGTCGTATGAATTGCAAGATTTGGGAAATGGTCAAACGCAAGTAACTGAAATTTTTGATGGCAGCCAAGTCCCAGCTTTTTCACGATGGTGGCTTAAGAAGACTGGTTCAATAGCCAGAAACCCTAAGTGGATGGCCAAGAGTTTGGTGGCGTTGAAAGCCATCTGCGAAGATTGAAAACTGCACGTTTAGCTCCATATCTATTTGTATTTTTATGGAGTACCGGCTTCGTTGGAGCAAAATACGGTCTGCCTTATGCAGATCCATTCATTTTTCTAGCCG
>CAIUXE010000173.1 GCA_903902965.1 uncultured Actinomycetes bacterium | reverse complement strand
TGGCACACCTGCATTTATTATCGATGAAGATGATTTTAGGTCTCGGGTCCAAGATTTTAGAAAAGCCCTTGATTCAACTTTTGGTAGAGAGAACTCAGATCTGATTTATGCTGCAAAAGCTTTTCTTTCAGTGCAGGTAGCTAAATGGCTTGAACAGGAAGGTGCCGGATTAGATGTGTGTTCCGGCGGAGAGTTGGCAGTCGCCCTTGCAGCAAAATTCCCAGCAAATCGAATTGAAGTTCATGGGAATAACAAATCATTGTTAGAGATAAGAACTGCAATTGAAATTGGTGTGCGAGTAATTGTTGCTGACTCATTATTTGAAATAGACAGAATTGAAGAGATTGCGTCGCAACTCGGAAAAAAACAGGCAATTCTTTTAAGGCTAACACCAGGAGTAGAAGCTCATACTCATGAATTTATTTCCACTGCACATGAAGATGTGAAATTTGGATTTTCGATTTCAAGTGGGGCTGCTGCGGTGGCTACAAAGAAAGCTTTGGAATCTAAACATATTGAAGTGCGCGGCTTCCATTGCCATATTGGTTCACAAATTTTTGATAACAACGGTTTTGATATTGCAGCACAACGTGTAATTGAATTTATGGCAGAAATGAAAGCAGTACATGCAATTGAATTTCCAGATCTTGATCTTGGTGGTGGTTTTGGAATTGCTTACGTAGAAACAGATACACCACAAAGTGTTGAAGCAGTGATTAATAGAATGCATGAAATTGTTATAGGTGAATGTAAAAAGCACGGTCTAGCAATTCCACATTTGTCGATAGAACCAGGACGTGCGATAGCTGGTCCATCTACCGTAACGCTGTATGAAGTGGGCACGACCAAAGAAGTTAAATTAGATGGAGACCAAGGACGTAATTACATTTCAGTAGATGGCGGAATGAGTGACAACATCAGGCCAGCACTTTATGGTGCAGAGTATTCAGTTCAACTTGCAAACCGCACTTCAAATTCCCCGCTAACGTCAAGCCGAGTTGTCGGAAAACATTGCGAAAGCGGCGACATAATTATTCGCGAAGTCGATCTTCCTAGTGATCTAAAACCTGGCGACCTTTTAGCTATTCCAGCAACCGGCGCCTATGGACGGAGCATGGCCAGCAATTACAACCATCAGCCTCGCCCACCTGTAATTGCCGTAAAAAATGGCCAGGCGCGTGTGATTTTGCGGCGTGAAACTGAGGCCGACTTGCTCAATCTTGAGGTCAACTCCTAAGAGTTAAGTTGATCGGTAGGCTGTGCATATGAGCTCAGTTAAAGGTGCGCAAAATGATGCGCCCCTGCTAAAAGTTGGAATGCTTGGCGCCGGCGTTGTCGGGGGACAAGTGGCCCGTTTATTAGTTGAGCAAAACAGCGATTTAGCAGCACGTTCCGGATCACAATTACAACTAATTGCTATCTCTGTGAAAGATCTGAAGAAACCGCGTCCAGATCTATCCAATTCTGGAGTAAGCGTTACTAGCGATGGAGAATCTATCGTTAACGATCCACAGATCGACATAATTATTGAAGTGATGGGTGGCATTGAGCCTGCACGGTCACTAATTTTACAAGCATTAAAAAATGGAAAGTCAGTCGTTACTGCAAACAAGGCTTTGCTCGCACAACATGGTGCCGAACTTTACGAAGCTGCTTCAGATAATGGTGTTGATATTTACTTTGAGGCAGCCGTTGCTGGAGCAATACCGATTATCAGACCACTTCGCGAATCACTTGCTGGCGATCAAGTTAAACGTGTAATCGGAATTGTTAATGGAACAACAAATTATATTCTTAGCAAAATGGCAGCCTCTGGTGCATCTTTTGAAAGTGCACTTAAAGAAGCGCAGGCACTTGGATACGCAGAAGCAGATCCAACCGCTGATGTTGAAGGTTTTGATGCTGCTGCGAAAGCTGCAATTCTGGCAAGTTTGGCATTTCATTCTCGAGTGACCGCAGCAGATGTGTATCGCGAAGGAATCTCTGAAGTAACTGCTGACATAGTTCGAATCGCTACTGAAATGAACCATGTTGTGAAGTTATTAGCAATCGCACAATTAACAGAGGATGGAAGAATTGCAGTACGGGTTCATCCAGCGTTACTTCCAAAAGAACATCCACTTGCTGCGGTTAGAGATGCATTTAATGCAGTTTTCGTAGAAGCAAAATCTGCAGGAGAGTTGATGTTTTATGGTCGTGGAGCTGGTGGAGAACCAACCGCATCAGCAATTCTTGGAGATTTGGTCGCAGTTGCGCGTCATCGCGCCCTCGGTGGACTTGGACCTAAAGAAAGTTCATATGCCGAACGCTCTATTGCGCCAATGGGTGAAACATTAACCCGTTATTTAATTCGTTTAAATGTAACTGATCGTCCAGGCGTACTGGCATCAGTTGCGCAAGTATTTGCAGCACACTCGGTTTCAATCCAA
The DNA here is from genome assembly GCA_903902965.1 of uncultured Actinomycetes bacterium. Classification (GTDB taxonomy): domain Bacteria; phylum Actinomycetota; class Actinomycetes; order Nanopelagicales; family Nanopelagicaceae; genus UBA3012. Next base: position 394 of record CAIUXE010000173.1, on the reverse strand, counting down.
ACAGTTCGTCAAGACGGTAGTGATGAACAAGCGGAGTTAATAGTTGTGACTCACTCCGCAATGGATTCGGCGTTGTCAGCCACAGTTGATGATCTGCGAAAATTAGATACGGTTCGTTCAGTTGAAACTGTAATCAGAGTCGAAGGAGGCGCCAATTGATCTTTGGTAAACCAAGCAATGCGCATCTTTGGCGCGGAATAATTGAGGAGTACCGCCATCGCCTTCCAGTTTCGCGAAAAACTCCTGTAGTAACTTTGCAAGAAGGTGGAACTCCACTTGTTTACGCCTGCGTTCTTTCTGAGATGTTGGATAACGAAGTTTGGGTGAAAGTAGAAGGTTGCAATCCAACTGGCTCTTTTAAAGATCGTGGAATGACAATGGCGATGAGTAAAGC
>CAIUXE010000172.1 GCA_903902965.1 uncultured Actinomycetes bacterium | reverse complement strand
TTGAAGCAAAATATCACCAAGTTCTTCCAGAATTTCTGCACGATCAGATCGCTCAACTGCATCAATGAACTCATAACTTTCTTCAATTAAATATGTAAGTAATGATTCATGTGTTTGCTGCGCATCCCAAGGACATCCTCCAGGTGATCGCAAACGATCCATCACTTCAACTAAATGTTGAAGCTGGGATTTTTCAATCATAGTTGAAGGCTATTTAGCAGGATCAGTTACAGCGCCATTTGTTGCATCAACTGGGTTGATATCTGAAGTAGCAACAACCCATGTTCCGTAACGTGGATTTAAGTTGACTTTTTCACGAGCTCCAATTTCGCTAACATATTTTTGTAGTGCAGCACTAAAATCTTGATCAGATGCAGTTTGTGCAACTAGTATTGGACGAAGACTCCCTTGAATAATAATATCTTCGATGTAGCGATCTAAATCAGCTGCAGCGATGGAAGCATTTGCAAGAGCAGCAGGCAGCGCGGCTTCCCCACCAATTTGGGTGATGATCTTTGCGCGATTGGCCACAACTTCAGCTGGGTTAATAACTATGCCTTTCTCGCTTGCTCCTCGGTGTAGTAAAAAAGAAATTATTTTTAGACGTAACTGCGCACGTACTAAGTCAGCGCCGGTTAGTGCATTTTGGGGCATGGTGTTGGTCGCAATGCGCTCTGCAGTAATTGCATTAATAGTTGATTGTAAATTTGAAATAGAGACAGAGCCATGTTTCATACTTACAGCTGAACTTGAATTAGCGCACCCGGCAAGAATGGCTCCCACAACAAGTAAGGCTCCAATTTGTACTGCCTTGGTTTTGCGTAATTTCATGATTGTCTCCAAGCTCATCCCAGACTCCCTATTTTATCGGCGCTGCATTTTCGAGTGCCTCATTTACCCAACTCAGGAGTTCAGTATTCCCTATGGCCATAGGTGTGAGCGAATTGGCCAGATTTCGAGATCCGGGCGTAGGTAAAAGCAAGGTTTCCGCAGTTGCCTTATATATATGGCCTGGGTAGATCCGATCCATTCGAACTGAGAGTGAATCACTCAAAATTACTGGAGCCAATCTCAGGAACTTCCCATGCATTACGACTTCACGTAGCGCACGAACCTTGGCTGTTGCCCTTAATTTTGCAACATTCATTAAATTCAAAACTACTTCTGGAAGTGCACCAAACCTATCTAACAGCTCTGCTGAAATCTCATCGACTTCCGCGTCATTTTTGGAGTCAGCCAATCGCCGATAAATATCTAATCTAACGCGTTCACTTTCCACATAATCATGCGGCAAATGCGCATCTACTGGTAATTCAATTTTGCAATCTAGGTTTTCTGGCTTCTTTCCGCGGAACTCTGAAACCGCTTCGCCGATCATGCGCATATATAAATCAAAACCTACATCAGCAATATGTCCAGATTGTTCGCCACCTAATAGATTTCCAGCGCCACGAATTTCTAAATCTTTTAAGGCAACTTGCATTCCTGATCCAAGTTCGGTGTTTGCGGCAATCGTTGCAAGTCGATCAAATGCAGTTTCAGTTAATGGCTTTTCGGTTGGATACAAGAAATAGGCATAACCGCGTTCGCGACCTCGTCCGACTCTGCCACGTAATTGATGCAGTTGAGACAATCCCATCAAATCTGCACGTTCAACAAGCAGAGTATTCGCATTAGGAATATCAATTCCATTTTCTACAATTGTTGTACAAACCAACATGTCAAACTCTTTTTCCCAGAAAGATACAATTACTTTTTCTAATGCATCTTCTGACATTTGACCGTGAGCAATCTGAATTCTGGCTTCTGGAACTAATTCCTGCAATCTGATTACTGCTCTATCGATACTCTCAACTCTGTTGTGAATATAAAAAATCTGACCGTCTCTTAATAACTCTCTTCTGATAGCGGCAGTAATCTGTTTCTCTTCATACTCACCAACATAAGTCAAAATTGGATGCCGCTCCTCAGGAGGAGTCGCCATAATAGACATCTCACGAATTCCGGTAATAGACATTTCCAGTGTGCGCGGAATTGGAGTTGCTGACATCGATAAAACATCAACGTGGGCTCTAAACTTCTTCAAAATCTCTTTGTGTTCTACGCCGAACCTCTGTTCTTCGTCTACAACCATCAAACCTAAATCTCTAAAAATCACATCAGTTGAAAGTAAGCGATGGGTACCGATGACAACATCAACAGCACCTGTGGCTAAATCTGCTATAACTTTTTTGATTTCACTTTGTGTTGAAAATCGAGATAACGCTTCTACTCTTATTGGGAATCCGGCGTAACGCTCTCTAAAAGTTGTTAAATGTTGTTGTACAAGCAATGTGGTTGGGCAAAGAATTGAAACTTGTTTTCCATCTTGTACTGCTTTAAAAGCTGCACGGATTGCTACCTCAGTTTTTCCAAATCCAACATCACCACAAACAATTCGATCCATTGGATATGGTCGTTCCATGTCCGCTTTCACATCTGAAATTGTTGATAATTGATCTGGAGTTTCCGAAAATGGGAATGCATCTTCTAATTCACGTTGCCATGGGGTATCTGGTGAAAATGCAAATCCTGGAGAGCTGGTTCTTGCTGCATAAAGTTGAATTAATTCACTTGCGATTTGGCGTACAGCTTTTTTGGCTCGACCTTTTGCTTTTTGCCAATCTGCGCCACCAATCCGATGAACAGATGGTGCTTCACCGCCAACATAACGAGTTATCTGGTCTAGTGAATCAGTAGGTAAATAAAGTCGATCTGCTGGTTGGCCGCGCTTACTAGATGCGTATTCAATAACTAGGTACTCCCTGGTTGTTCCACCAACTACTCGCTCGACCATTTCAATAAAACGACCAACGCCATGAATTTCATGAACAACGTAATCACCATCTTTTAATGCAAGCGGGTCAATTCGCTTACCGCGCCGTGGTGCAAGTCGAGCACCCTCAGTATTAACAGCTTTAGCTCCAACAAAATCCCGTTCAGTTACCAAGAAAATCTTTTCATGAGGTGCACTAAAGCCAAACCTGATAACTGAGGTAGTCACATGTGCAACATTTGGTGAGAGATCTGCCAAATCTTCAATTAGCTTCATTGGTATATCTGCATCATTAAGCAAATTTGCATATCTTTCAGCTGTTCCATGTCCTATCGCTGCAATTACAACCCGCCATCCATCTTTAATCTTTTCATTTATCTGTAAAGTAAATCGATCAATATTTCCTCGTATAGGTTCGATCGCTTCAAACTCAGCAAACTCTGAGTTCTCTCCATCAATTCCAAATGGTGCAACAGAGCCAACATTGAAATTGCGATTTTCTAATGCAATTAAAACTTCAGCCAATTCGATGAATGAACTTCCACCTAATTCAATTGGAACTGTATTTCCATGTGCCGCATTAAGCCAAGATGCTTCTAAGAATTCGCGTCCAGTGGAAATCAACTCACCAGCCCTAGAATTTATTAAATCTGGCGAAACTAAAATTACTTTTGAATCTTTTGGAAGTATTTCAGTTAAAGATTCCATCGAATCAACTAAGGCTGGGATTAAAGATTCCATTCCTTCAGCCGCTATGCCGGTAGCTATTTTTCCTAACAGGTCAGAGATTCCCGGATATTTTTCAACTAATGCAGCTGCTCTTTTTTTTACATCTTCCGTAAGTGCCATCTCGCGACTAGGAAGTGCTATTACTGATCCTGCAATTAATGCCATGGTTCTTTGATCAGCAATCGAAAAGCTACGAACTTCTTCGATTATGTCATCAAAGAATTCAACTCTGATCGGATGATCTTCTTGTGGTGGAAAAATATCAAGCAAGCCACCACGAATTGCAAACTCGCCACGTTTTTCAACGAGATCAGTTCTGACATATCCAAGTGAAACTAACTCATGCGCACATTTATGCATATCAATTTGTAAACCTGCTTCAAATTTTGGAGCAGCGATCGAACCAAACCCTTTAACAAATGGCTGCATTAAAGCGCGAACTGGCGTCAACAAAATATCAATTGGCTGATTTGTTCGCAGCATATTTAATGCTTTATATCTAGCTGCAACCGTATCGCTTTGCGGACTCAATCTTTCGTGCGGCAAAGTCTCCCAATTGGGAAACGTTTGAATTATTAATTCCGGTGCAATCTCATGTAATTCGCGTTGTAAATCAATCGTGCTTCCCGGTGTAACCACCAAGATTGGAGCATTTCGATTCTCACTATTTATGTTTGCTGCTTGGGCAATCAACCACGAGTGAAGTGAATTTGGCGCTATGACCTTTTTACCACTACCGATCGATGCGCTTAGGTCTTGTAATTTGAGATGAGGTAATAACGATTCAACAGCCATATTCGCCCCTTTTCTCGCCTCAATACAACACCAGAAGCCCCAATCCGCAAGATGCGGGGGGCGACAGGGCGACTCTATCTGAGAGAATTACCCCATGCCTTCCAGTGATGGCGCGGAGCTACGCGCAGATGTTCGCCGCCTAGGCGACTTATTGGGAGAAACAATCGCCCGTCAAGAGGGGCAAGCACTCCTAGATTTGGTTGAACAAGTTCGTCAGGCCGTTCGTGAAGATTCACCAGCTGGTGCAAATTTACTTGCCAAAGTTAATGTTGATGACAGCATCAGATTGGTAAGAGCTTTTAACGCTTACTTCCATTTAGCAAATGTTGCTGAACAAGTTCACCGTGCACGGACATTGGCGCACGAACGAGTAAGTGGTGAATCTTGGTTGCAACGCGCGTCAAATCGCATCGCCGATCAAAAAATTTCACGTGATGAATTAGCAAGAGGTGTTGCATCACTTTCTGTTCGTCCAGTTTTTACAGCGCACCCAACTGAAGCTGCTCGTAGATCTATTTTGAGCAAACTTGCAACGATAGCAGATTTGCTTGATGCAAAAAGTGCACCAGAGAACAATCGCAGACTTGCTGAGGCGATAGAACTGTTATGGCAAACTGATGAATTGCGGTTAGAACGTCCAGAACCAATTGATGAGGCAATGAATGCGCTTTATTACTTAGATGATTTAAGTAGGTCAACTGTTTCGCAAGTTCTGGAAGATTTTGCATTTGAACTAAACAAATTTGGAATAACGCTTGATTCGACCGCTCGCCCACTTTCATTTGGAAGTTGGATCGGTGGAGATAGAGATGGGAATCCACACGTAACTGCTGAGGTAACTAAAAATGCTGTAACCACCCAAGTTGGTCATAGCATTCGCGTAACTCTCGAAAGATTAGATGCACTTCGCCAATCACTTTCTGTATCAACCCGAATCGCCGGCGCTTCTGATGAGTTACTTGCTTCCGTAAAAGCTGATTTAAAAATATTGCCCGAAATTGAAGAGCGGTTTAGGCGCATAAACGTAGAAGAGCCTTATCGATTGAAGGCCACAGCTATCCGCCACAAATTGTTGCTAACTCAAAAGCGCCATGCTTCCCTAAAAGCTCACGAACCAGGGCGCGACTATGTAAATACACAAGAATTACTTGATGACCTACTTGTAATGCGTGATTCACTTATGAGCCATAAAGGTGAATTGATTGCAAATGGTGAACTTGATCGAATGATCCGAAATGTTTCAGCATTTGGATTAACTCATGCAACCCTTGATGTGCGCGAGCATTCTGATCGCCATCATCATCTACTAGATCAATTATTCAGTAGCGTTGGAACTAAAAATTACCTTGCGCTAAGCAGTACTGAACGGCTAAATCTGTTGGCTGCGGAATTAGCAAACCCTCGCCCATTAGCTGGCATTTCAAAAGATCAGCTTGATGAGCTTGGTGCGCAAACCTTGGAAACTTTTGCTGCTATAGGTGAGATTATTGAGCGATTTGGGAATGAGGCTATTGAAAGTTATATCGTCTCAATGACAAAAGGTGCTGATGACTTATTAGCAGCCGTAGTTCTGGGCAAGCAAGCAGGTTTACTAAATCTGAATCGCGAAGATCCATTTTCTTTAATTGGATATGTTCCCCTTTTGGAAACTGTGGCTGAATTACAATCAGCAGACAAGATTTTAGAATCACTTCTTGCGGTTCCTGAATACCGGCAAATTCTTGAGCTGCGCGGAAATGTTCAAGAGGTGATGCTCGGCTACTCTGATTCAAATAAAGATGCTGGAATTACGACAAGCCAATGGGAAATTCACAGAGCACAAAGACGCCTGCGTGATGTTGCCATGAAAAATGGAATTGCACTTCGAATATTCCATGGCCGAGGCGGATCAGTAGGCCGAGGTGGTGGACCAACATATGACGCGTTAATCGCACTTCCTTGGGGTTCGGTCGATGGAGAAATCAAAATGACGGAACAAGGCGAAGTTATTAGCGATAAATACTCTCTCCCATCACTTGCTCGAGAAAATGTTGAGTTGATGCTTGCTGCATCACTTGAAGCAACAGTGTTAAATCGCGCGCCACGTCAAAGTCCCAAAGATTTAGCTAAGTGGGATTCATGTATGGATCTAGTTAGCAGTGCAGCCATGACGCAATATCGCGCCTTGACTGACCATCCTGATCTTCCACAGTATTTCTTTGAATCAACTCCAGTAGAACAGCTTGGAGATCTTTTCTTAGGATCGCGCCCTTCAAGACGCCCAGATTCAAGCGCCGACTTAAGTGGCCTGCGTGCGATTCCTTGGGTTTTTGGATGGACTCAGTCGCGCCAAATTGTTCCGGGTTGGTTTGGTGTTGGAACCGGCTTAAAAGCTGCTCGCGAAGCTAGAAAATCTGACGTATTAACGCACATGCTCACTGAATGGCATTTTTTCCGAACATTCATCAGTAATGTCGAAATGACTTTAGTAAAAACTGATCTTTTAACTGCAGAACATTATGTAAAAACTTTAGTTAATCCTGAGCTTCATCATTTCTTGGACAAAATTCGCGCTGAATTTGATCTAACAGTTGCAGAAATTTTACTTTTGACGGGCAAGAGTGAGTTGTTAAGTGATCAACCAATTCTTTCCCGCACTTTGCAAGTCCGTGATGCCTACCTTCGCCCACTTCAACTTCTGCAAGTATCACTTCTACAAAGAGTTCGCCAAGGTGATCACAGCGATGAGGCGACTTTGCGTCGAGCATTACTTCTTACGATCAACGGTATTGCAGCAGGTTTACGTAATACCGGCTGAGTTAAATTATTTTTCTGGAAGTATTACCGGAATCTGTGCCATCAAGCCACCATCAATTACATAATCTGAACCTGTAATAAACAATGCTCGATCACTAGCCAAGAACGCTACAAGTTCGGCGATATCTTCAATAGTTCCCATACGACCAATCGGATGTGAACTTCCCCATTCAGCTACAACTTCATCCACGGTTTTATTGCCCTTGTGAGTTTCAGCAGCAAAACGTAACAAAGGCGTATCTACTGAACCAGGAAGAACTGAGTTAACTCGAATTTTATCTACCGCAAAATCCATCGCCATTGCACGAGTCAAAGCGTTAATTGCCCCTTTAGAAGTGGAGTAAGCAACAACTTGTTTTTGAGCGCCAATAGATTGAACAGAAGAAATATTCACAATTGCGCCGCCGCCGCGTTTGCGCATATGTGGAACGCCATACTTTGCAGTTAAAAACATAGATTTAACATTTACATCTAAGGTTTTATCCCAAATCTCTTCTGTAGTTTCCACAGCATCACCGTATGTTTGAATTCCAGCGCAATTTGCAATTACGTCTAATGCGCCAAATTCAGCGATAACACCAGCAACCATCTTTTCAACTTCTTTCGCACTGCTTACATCTGTTGGAAAAGCTTTTACTTTTTTACCCGATGATAGAAAGTTTTTCTCCACAGTAGCAAGGGTTGCGGCATCATTATCAACCAGTGCGACACTCGCACCTTCGTTTGCGAATTTAACTGCAGCACCAAAACCCATACCTTTTGCAGCACCGGTAACTATTACTACTTTTCCTACAAAATCCATTTCACTCCCCATTAATAATTTACTAAAGTTTTTCAACACCAAATGAGAATTTATTGCTCTTAATCTCTCGACCTTTAAAGATCAAAGCAGTTCCATTATTCACAGAATCAACTACACCTGTTGTTGGAAAGCTTGAGAATGGTTCTAGGCCAATGTTGTAATGACGACCAAACCATGGATAACCCTTTGTTGCACCAAACTCTTGCCAGAACCAAAGGTATGGCTGGTTTGTCTTATCCCACTTAACAACTGCAGCTAATCCATTGTTTGGTGATTCAACTCGATACTCACCGCGCTCTAGATCCTTGATGTATAGCAACTCTGTTGGAGTATTTCGTGGCGGAATATGACTGAAATCAACTGGCTTTCCATCTGGTCCGACTCCAACTGGCCAAGCAAAATGATCATTTCCATTTAGCCTGCGTGAGCTTCCATAAACCTCACTGGCGTGTGGCATTGCGGTTGGTTTTCCAGGTAGTACTACTCGGCAATCATCATCCATAAATGGTGGACCAAATGTGAAATGAAATCCCCACATTGTTGGGATTTCTACATCAGATAAATTCTCAATCGTTTCGACCATATCTAATGTTGTTGAATTAGATTTCAAACTCATGGTTCGTTTAACCAAAAATGGAGTTTTCCGACCATAAACGAAAAACTCTACTGAAATCTCTTCAGGCGTATCTTTCAAAATCTTGAAATCCCATGGCAAAAGTGCCATTTCGGCATGTTGTCCAAAATCTGCACCTTGATAATTTGATGCGCCGCCTCCATTTGGAAAAATTGTTTGCCAGCCGCCTGGATACTCATCGATAAAAGAACCAAGTGGATCGTTGTAGTTGTAATTAACTTCCCCATCGGCCAATCCATTTGCTGTTAGCCAAACTAAATCTAAATCATCGGGCTTGTGCAAGAACTCAACAACATCAGCGCCACGGCCTGCAGCTACGGTGATGCGCAACTTTTCATTTTCTAATACAACAGCATCTAATTTTCCAATTTTAAAATTATCGTGGATCCGACATGAGTGATTACGGGATTGCGCGCGCATAATTTCTCCTAACCGTTGAATTTTTCACTTTGGGCGCCGGTAAGTCCGAGCCCATCAATAATAAACAAACCGCCATCTAATTCATTAGCAGTATCACCAAGTGAGGCACGAGCTGAAGTAACAATAAGTCGGTCGCCTTTTGCTCCACCGAAAGTACATGAGCTTGGTTGTTTTACTGGCATATCAATAACTGATTGCTTTTTACCCTGTTGGTCATAAATTTCA
>CAIUXE010000171.1 GCA_903902965.1 uncultured Actinomycetes bacterium | reverse complement strand
ATTTTGCTGCTGCATTAGCAGATTTCAAAAATGGGAACTTCTTAATTGTTACAGATGATTCTGATCGCGAAAATGAAGGCGATTTAATTTTGCTAGGAGCGGCTGCCACCACCGAACAAGTCGGATTTATGGTTCGACATACCTCAGGCGTTATCTGCGGTGTTGTTAACAACGAGATTGCCAAGCGACTCAAACTCCCGATGATGGTTGGCCGAAATGAAGATAGCCATGAGACCGCATTTACTGTCTCGGTTGATTTAATCGAAGGACGCACAACTGGAATCAGCGCTCAAGAACGAGCAAATACATTGCGCGCATTGGCCGATCCAAATTCAAAAGCTGCACACTTCTTGCGCCCGGGTCACATCTTCCCGTTGGTCGCTGTCGATGGTGGCGTACATGCAAGAGGTGGACATACCGAAGCCGGTGCCGCTTTATGTGAACTAACAGATTCATATCCAGTCGCGGTCATTTCAGAGTTAGTAAATGATGACGGATCAATGATGCGCGGTGCGAATCTAGATGAGTTTGCAAAAAAACATTCGATCAAGCAGATTTCAATTGCAGAGATCAAAGCCCATATAGAAAAGCAGGAATCAAAAACTAAGGTTGAATTTGAATGGGCTAAATTGCCACTTGGTGAGCATCAATGGAAGATCGCCACATTTACATCACGCAACGGAGTGGAGCACGCCGTTCTAGCTCTCGGCGACATTAAAACAACAAATCTATTAAGCCGAATTCATTCAGAGTGCTTAACTGGAGATGCTTTTGGTTCACTTCGCTGTGATTGTGGTCCACAATTGATGCAGGCTATTCAAGAAATTGAAGAGAATGGCTCTGGGTTGATTATCTACTTGCGCGATCATGAAGGTCGTGGGATTGGCCTAGCAGGAAAGATTCGTGCTTATGCGTTGCAAGATGCCGGACAAAATACGCTCGAGGCAAATATTTCACTTGGTCACGAAGTTGATGAGCGATCTTATGAAGATGCAATCTCAATCTTTCAGGCTCTAGGTGTGACAGATGTTGAATTACTAACTAATAATCCAGAGAAGTTAGCCGCCTTTGAGGGATCAGGAATTAATCTTAAGAAGCGCAAACTTCAAGTTGGCGTTAACGAGTTCAATCGAAAGTATTTGCAAAGCAAACGTGATCTAATGAGTCATACGTTAGGGGAGATCTAATGGCCGGCAATTCACCAGAAGTTCGAATCAAAAAGTCACTTAACTTGAATGCGGTTGTGATTAGCGCATCTTGGCACCCAGAGATTTGCCAATCCCTAGTAGATGGCGCAGTAAAGGGATTCAAGAGTGCCGGAATTTCTACGATTCAACACCGCAAAGTAGCTGGATCATTTGAACTTCCACTTGCTGCCCAACTCGCATTTGATTCCGGCTTGGATATCGCAGTAGTTGTTGGTCTTGTCCTTCGTGGTGAAACTCCACATTTTGATTACGTATGTCAGGGAGTGACATCAGGAATCATGCAAGTTTCATTAAGCAGGTCTAAACCAATTGGTTTTGGCGTCTTGATGTGCGACACAATCGAACAAGCAAAAGCCCGTGCTGGATTTCCTGACAGTTTTGAAGATAAAGGATTTGATAGCGCTATTGCTGCATTAAGTATCTTGAGTTAAGCCTTATAGCGTTTGTAAGAGTTGTTGATCTCTTCTTCTGCTAAAGCATGTCCAACCCAATCTCCACCATGAACAGATTTATTTGGTTCAAGTGATTTGTAAACTTCGAAGAAGTGCTTAATTTCCTCTAACTCAAAAGTTGGCAGATCTTTAATATCAGTTAGGTAATCCTTACGAATATCACCAGCCGCAACGCAAAGTAATTTGTCATCGCCACCCATTTCATCAGTCATACGTAGCATTCCAATAGCACGGCAGGAAACTACGCACCCCGGAAAAGTTGGTTCATCTAACATGACCAGTGCATCTAGGGGATCGCCATCTAATGAGAGAGTATTCTCAACAAAGCCGTAATCGTATGGATAACGAGTAGATGTAAAGAGCATCCGATCTAAACGGATCTTCCCGGTTTCATGATCGAT
>CAIUXE010000170.1 GCA_903902965.1 uncultured Actinomycetes bacterium | reverse complement strand
GATTTCAAGCAAAGCGCGTAGCACTGCAACACAATCACCTGCAGAACCACCGCCACAAGTATCTGCAACTTCAGTCAAAACTGATCTGCCACTTTGATTCTCTATTGCGTCATGGATAGCTGCTTCCGCTTTCCACACTTCAGGTTCAAACTCTTGGCGCCTATCCCAATACTCTTGGGCAATCTCGCGTGACATTGTGGCCGCACTTTCCGGATCATTATCAGTCACTATCAGCGCACCACTTCCCATTTCTGGGCGATCAATATATGGATGCACCAAAAAGACACTGCTTGATAGACATTTGCCCTCATGCTCCCACTTTTTAGCTTTTTTCATTAAATCAAAAAACGGTCCAGGTCTTTCGGTAGATGCATTTATCGCACTAGTTAATACAGGAACTCGAGCCATGACTTGAACCGGATTGACCTCTTTATTTAGCGTTCGTACCATTAAATCTGCAGCACGAGCACCGGTAGTAAATGAATCCAAATGGGGATAAGTTTCCCATCCAAACATTGCTGTAGAAAGAGCAACCATCTTTTCAGTGATGTGTGCGTGTAAATCAAGAGTAACCATTATGGGAATTTCTAAACCAACAACTTTTCGGACTGACTCTAGTAATTCTCCTTCAATATCTGCAACGCTTACTGAAACTGCAGCTCCATGCAATAAAAGCAATACTCCATCGATGGGGCCGGCTGCCTTTAAACGTTCAATAATTTCATCATGAAAAGTTGTGTAACACTGATCTGTTAATGCTCCACCAGGGATAGTTGAGGTGAAAAGTAAAGGTACTGGAATAAATTCAGCATGTTTAGCAAGTTCGGTCAATGTTCCACCAACTACGCCATCATTTCTTTCGAACATTTGATCACCACGGAGTAGTTCAACCCGTTCAAAATCTGCTTCTGTAATTAAGGCACTAGTGAAATCATTACATTCGGTCAAAATGCCGGCGATTGCAATTTGTTTCACTGTTATTGCTCCTTAAAATCCAAACTTTTCGAGCGATCGCGGATTTCGCTGCCACTCTTTTTCAATTGAAATATGTAGGTTAAGAAAAACCTGTTTTCCCGTTACTAGTTCAATTTCACGTCTTGCCTTGGTGCCAATTTTCTTTAGTCGCTCCCCGCCTGGTCCTAGGACAATTATGCGCTGACTTGGGCGCTCAAGGAAGAGTGTGGCAAAAATAGTTTTGATGTTCTTCTCTTGGATCTCATCAATAACTACAACAATTGAATGTGGAAGCTCATCGGATACTTCCTCCAGGGCTGCTTCGCGGATTAATTCAGCAAAGACCATGTAATCATCATCTTCGTTAACTTGATTATCTGGGTAAAGAGCTGGACCAGTTGGAAGATATGAGATCAACAGTTCGCGTAACTTTTCAATCTGATCACCTTTGCGTGCCGAGACTGGAATGATCTCTTTCCATGGAGCCAATTTCGATACTTCTAATAATCTTTTAGGAAGCGCATCTTTTGGGACCGAATCACTTTTTGTAACTATTGCAATTAAAGGAATCTTTCCAGTAATTTCACTGATGATCCGCTCATCCCCAGATCCACTGCTTTCATTTGCGGGAAGGCAACATGCGATTAAATCAACATCTGAATAAGCCTCAGCCACAATTGCATTTAAACGCTCACCTAATAATGTGCGCGGGCGATGTAAACCTGGTGTGTCTACTAAAATTAATTGACCTTGTGGACGGGAAATAACTCCACGAATGATCCGCCGAGTTGTTTGTGGCCTCGTTGAAGTAATAGCTATCTTTTCGCCGACTAGTGCATTTATTAAAGTTGATTTTCCGGTGTTAGGCCGACCTACGAGAGTGACAAACCCTGACCGAAAATCTGGGGTTGATTGCTCTGAGTTTGGCACGGGTTAATCATCCCATCAGAGTCGAGCAGCAACTGACCACTCCGGCCGCTCTGCTCATCCTGACCATATGCGCCAACCATCTCCTCGATTTCCCAACTAGAGATGACCAGTTCTGCAACTCGATCAGCGATCAACCGGTTGACGCCAGCACTAAGCGGCGAAGAGATTGGTCCAGGAATGGCCATAAGTGGGCGCAACAATTTAACTGTATCTAAGGCGGTCCTTATGGCTCCACTTTTATAGGCAGCTTCAACGATTAAAGTTCCGAAAGCTAGCCCAGCAATGATTCGATTGCGCGTTAGAAAATTGTGTTTGTGAGAAGGAGTACCTGCGGGATGCTCTGAAACAAGTGCACCATTTGTACTCGCATCTGCAAACAATTTGCTATGAGCCATTGGATAAGGGCAATCAACTCCCCCTGCAAGTACTACTACAGTTTTGCCACCTACTGAAAGTGCTCCACGGTGTGCAGCAGCATCAATTCCAAAAGCTCCACCGCTAATAATGGTGTAACCAGCTTCAGCAAGTGCAGCAGAAAAATCCGCGGCAACACGTAATCCATATGGAGTTGCATTTCGCGAACCTACAATTGCAATTGATTTAGTAGTTAACACCGACAAATCAGGTTCGCTAGATTCTATGAATAACTGTGATGGTGGGACTTCTAAGGCTCCTAATTGTGCTGGCCATTCTTGATCACTTGGAACAATTTTTCTCATACAAAACTCCGCTCATGCAATGTTGTCGCTTCTTCGATATCTGAGAGAGTTGGAATTAAATGTTGATGCAAATCAGCAATTGACCAGCTCACTCGAATGATTCGATGAAATGCCCGAGCGGTAATCAATTCCCGATCAAGAGCCCGATTCAAAAAAACTACACCAGCAGATTCCGGCGCAAATTCAGCGCGTAGGTACTTAGCCGGGATTAGTGAATTACTTTTCCAATAGTAATTTGAAAAACGAAGTGCGGCGATATTCCTAGCGTTCATAACTCGATTTCGGACAACTTCGCTACTCTCTCCTAGCTGCGAAAGCCCCGCACGACCGGTGGCGCCAACTTCTACTTGTAAATCTATGCGATCCAAGAGTGGTCCCGAGAGTTTATTTAGGTAGCGACGTACCGATTGCGGAGTGCATGAGCAGTTACGACCGGTTCCCGTAAAACGACCACAAGGACATGGATTTGCTGCTAAAACTAAAGTGAAACGAGATGGAAAATTTGCAGTTGCGCCACTTCGGGAAATTGTGATCGATCCTGATTCGAGAGGTTGGCGCAAAGCATCCAAAACTCCAGAATTCATTTCTGGCGCTTCATCTAAAAATAGAACCCCATTGTGCGCAAGTGAACATGCACCTGGTTTGATGTTCACCCCTCCACCACCAACAAGCGCTGCTCGTGTTGCGCTGTGATGTGGGGCCACAAATGGAGGTTGAGTTATCAAAGGTGAATCATGGCTAACTTTTCCCGCAAGTGAATGTAAAGCGGTTACTTCAAGAGCACCTTCTCGATCGAGCGGAGGAAGGATTGATGGCAATCGTGCGGCAAGCATCGTCTTTCCCGCCCCTGGAGGCCCGATCATTAATAGGTGATGACCACCAACTGCTGATATCTCTAAAGCTTTGCGCGCCTGAAGTTGACCGCCCACCTCACTCAAATCCAACTCTTCGTTTCCATTACTTTCTACGTAATTTTCAGCAATTGAATGAGTTAGCGTTTCACCAGTTCGAATCCAAAGCGCACACTCTTTCAAAGTACTCATAGCTAAAATTTCCAAACCGCTTACTAATCTGGCTTCTTGTGCATTAACAACTGGAACTATTGCTTTTTCAAACCCAGCTTTTTTTGCGGCCATTAATGCAGGCAAGATTCCCAGAATCCCTTTTATTTTTCCTTCAAGCGTTAGCTCTCCCAAAATAATTACATTACTCAATCTTTCCATTGGTGCAGCATCAGAAGCTGCTAACAATGCTGCAGCGATAGCTAGATCAAATCCTGATCCGCGTTTTGGAAGCCAAGCAGGTGATAGCGAAATTGTGATTCGCTTATTTGGCCAACTCTCTCCAGAGTTTATTAGCGCAGCACGAACCCGATCTCGAGATTCAGAAAGGGCGGCATCAGGAAGTCCTAATAGAGTAAAACCTGGAAGTCCGATCCCTATATCTGCTTCTACATCTATCACAGAACCATTTAAACCAATTAGTGAAATGCACTTTGTGATTGCAAGACTCATGCACATACTCTTTTTAAATGGTCAATTTCTACTTTATCTGCTTTTGAAATAACAATTGAGATTACATCTAATCTCCAGGGTTCACGACTAGCACTATTCTCACTTAGCCATTCAATCGCCAAACGGTACATTCTTGAGTACTTTGTAGCAGAAATAGCTTCCAGAGGATCCCCAAAATCTCGACTAGATCTGGTTTTAACTTCAACAAAAATAAGTTCATCCCGCGAATTAGATTTCTCACTTGCAACAATGTCTATTTCGCCGGTTTTGGAACGCCAATTTCAATCAAAAACTACATAACCTTGAGATATTAAGTAATCAACTGCTATCTCTTCACCACTTGCACCTAATACTTGTTTACTGTTTTGCACATTCGGCAGGGTAAATTAGCTTTTGAACTGACTCATATTGCAAATACTTAACTGTGTAAGAAAATTAACTGTTTAAAAGTAATTCCGCAATTGGAGCAAAACTGCGACGATGGATTGAAGTGACGCCTTTGCTTTTTAAAGCTGCAGCGTGAGCTGCAGTTCCATAACCTTTATGATCGGCAAATCCATACCCCGGAAATTGCTGATCACACTCAATCATTATTTGATCACGATAAGTTTTGGCAATAATTGATGCTGCACCAACAGTTGCACTAACCTGATCCCCTTTCCAAATTGCTAGTGTCGGGACCAATACTCCTTCAATTGCATAACCATCTGTAAGGGCATAATCACATTCGCCTATTTCAACTATTGCCCGACGCATCCCCGCTAAATTGGCTTTATGTACGCCATTTGCATCAATCTCTGCCGGAGATATTTCAATTACGGCAACCGCCAATGCTCGCTCTCTAATTTCTAGTGCAATCTCGGCTCTGATTTTTGGCGTAAATTTCTTTGAATCTCCCACTTTTGAAAGCGGATTATCTGGATCAAGAATTACCGCTGCGACAACTAATGGACCGGCGTATGCGCCCCGTCCAGCCTCATCAACTCCAACAATTCTGGTAAATCCATTTGCCCAGAGCGTTGCTTCTACAGTTGAGCTTTTGCTTTTGCTCATTGCGGTTATTTCTTATTTTGTTGCAGGCTTGTTATTAGATTTAGGAGCACGCACTGGAATATTTTTTAGTACATCTGGCTCTGGCAAGAATCCGGCATTGCTAGGTGGCCAAACAATTGCAACTGCTCGTCCAACAACAGCGGACAGTGGGACCATTCCTTTGCGTGGATCTTCTTGGTGATACCGGGAATCTTCACTTGCTGCGCGGTGATCTCCCATTGCCCAAACAAAACCTTTAGGAACTGTAACTCGAAACTCTAGCTCACTTGGATTATTGCCTGGATAAAGATACTTCTCTTTAATTACCACACCGTTAATACTTAATTTTTTGTCAGTGCAACAGACAACTTCATCTCCAGCTACACCGATCACGCGTTTAATTAGGTGTTGTTTTGCCGGATCTGGAAGCAATCCCACATAAACCAAACCATTTCGAAGTATTCGAATAGCTGTTGAATGGTTCTCAGGTAAGTTCTCAGGTAACCATCCGCCTGGGTCGCGGAAAACTAATACATCTCCACGTTTTACATCAGTGAAAAAATTGCTGAACTTGTTAACTACAACTCGGTCATTAATTTTTAAGGTTTGTTCCATCGAACCAGAAGGAATATAAAATGCTTGCACTAAAAATGCTTTAATAACAATTGAGATTACTAAAGAGACAGCAACAAGCAGTGGAATTTCACGAAGGAGTGAACCCTTGGAAGGGAATTTCACAGGGATTAACTCTCTTCTGTAGCTTCTACTGCCTCTACTGTTTCAACAACAGGAGCCGAAGTAACTGCGCTAACTGGAGTACCAGTTGTAGGAACTTCACCACGACGCTCACGAATTTTGGCAGCTTTTCCGCGCAACTCGCGAAGGTAGTAAAGCTTGGCGCGACGCACATCTCCGCGACGAACAACTTCCATCTTCTCAATTACAGGGGTGTGGACTGGGAAAGTACGTTCAACTCCGACACCGTATGAAACTTTGCGAATGGTGAAAGTCTCGCGAACTCCACTGCCGCTACGACTAATTACTAAACCTTGGAAAACCTGAATACGGCTTTTGCTTCCTTCAATAACGCGTACGTGAACTTTAAGTTCATCGCCTGAGCGGAAAGTTGGGATATCGCTGCGAAGTGAGGCAGCATCTAAGGAGTCGAGAATATTCATTTCTAATACCTGCATTCTTAAAACATCTGGAAGGAGATCGCCGCAGGACGAGCGCCTTACTTGAACTAACCCGATCAAAATCGAGATTCGCTACCCCCTGCGGCGGGGCGCCTCGATCGAGTGGTACTGCAACTACCTGCGTATTCTGCCTCAACAAGGGGTAATCCCCAAAACCGCCCTCTTGGGGCGATCTCCTCGATTACTCCTGGTCGCCTTCTAGCGGCTTGACCTGCTTGATCTTCTGGGTTCGCGCTAGTGCTTGCCCAGCCCGCCATTTGGCGATCTCTCCATGATTTCCTGAGGTAAGAACTTCAGGCACTTGCAGACCGCGCCAAAGTGGTGGTTTAGTGAAATTTGGATACTCAACTAATGCCTGTCCATCGTGCATTAGTGAATGAGATTCTTCGATCAAAGATGCAGCATTACCAAGAACGCCCGGGATTAAGCGAGTGATCGCTTCAATTATTACTAATGATGCCACCTCACCACCGGCTAAAACATAATCACCAATAGAAATTTCACGCAGATCGACGCGTGCACCAAGATCGGTCATTACTCGAGCATCAATGCCTTCATATCTTCCGCACAGAAAAAGTAAATGTTTAGCTTGTGCAAGTTGCTCAGCCATCTCTTGCGTTAGTACCTGACCTGACGGCGTTGGAACAATAACAATCACTTGCGGATTATTTTCTATTATTGAATCGGTGGCATCTCCCCAAGGTTGAGCTTTCATCACCATCCCGGCTCCACCACCATATGGAGTGTCATCAACGGTGCGATGTACGTCAGATGTGAAATCTCGCAAGTCATGAATTTCAATTTGTAGTAAACCATCTTGTTCTGCTTTGCCAATTAATGAAAGTTTCAACGGAGCAAAGTACTCAGGAAAAATCGAGATTAAATCAATCTTCATCGATAAGCCCTTCCGGTGGCGTAATCACAACTTTACGTGCGGCGATATCGACTGTTGGAACTATTGCTTTTACAAATGGAATCAACACTTGTTTCCCACCGCGCATAAATGAAAGTAGGTTCTGTCCTTTAGTGGTCAAAACATCATCAATGGTCCCAAGAATAGTTCCGTCAATTAATTCAATAGTTGAACCTATTAGTAGCTGAACGTGAAATTCATCAGCATCACCTTCGGCAATATCCACCTCAGCCATAAGCAAAACATTCTTAATCTTTTCTGCGGCCCCGCGATCTGCTACGCCATCAAAAGTTAATAGCAAAATTCCATTGTGCCAACGCTGTCCAGTAATTGTTAACGGCCCAAATTTGGCAGGATCTGTAGCAATCTGGGTACCAACTTGGAAACGCTCTTCAGGTGAATCTGTGCGTACTTCGACGGTAACTTCGCCACGCACTCCGTGAACGCGACCGATGCGGCCCACGATCAGGAGCATTTTTATTCGTCTGCTTCGAGCAGATCTACCCGGATTGGGCGACGAGCAAGTGCACTTGCAACGGTGCGAAGAGCTTTTGCAGTGCGTCCATTACGACCGATTACTTTGCCAATATCTTCTGGGTGTACGCGCACTTCATAAGTTAATCCACGACGACCATTTTTTTCAGCTACAGCTACTTCAGCAGGATTATCAACAATCCCTTTGATGAGATGTTCTAAAGCCTCATCGATCATGATTATTCGGCTGGAGTTTCGGCAGCCGCAACTTCTTCAACTGCTACTGGAGCTGCTGCTTCTTCAACATGTGCAGCTACTTCTTCAACATGTGCTGGTGCTGCTGCTTCTGCCTCAACAACTGGCTCTTTCTTTGCAGCAAGACGTTCTGCAGCTTTTTTCTTTAATGTTGTTGCGCCATCTTTTGGCTCATTCATTGCTTCTCTTACAGCGGCTTCAAAGCGAATCAACTTGCTCTCTTTTGGAGCAGCGACGCGAAGAGTTCCTTCTTTTCCAGGAAGGTCGTAATGTTTTTGCCAGTCACCGGTAATTTTTAATAGCGCTTCAACTGCTGCAGTTGGTTTTGCACCAACGCTTAACCAGTACAAGGCGCGTGAAGAATCAACTTTAATAAAAGATGGTTCTTGTCCTGGTGAGTAGCGACCAATTTCTTCGATAGCACGAGAGTTACGTGCAACGCGTGAATCGGCAACGACAATACGGTAGTGAGGGGTACGGATCTTTCCCATACGCGCCAAACGAATCTTTGCAGCCACTAACACTCCTGAATTTTGGGAACTAGATTGGTATCTGGTTCGAGCGGTACCAGCAGGTGAAACGAACCCACCTGACTTGGGGCATATCTTGCCATCTCAACGGCCAGAAGCGAAAACGGGCCCTATCTCGCTAGCTATCTGAGCCTGCCAAACAGATTTAGGGGAGATTTATCTGCCTTCAAGCGCTCTTTTAGCGGGATTACCAGATTTGGAACGCTTGGGTGGTGGAGCAACCTTTTGAGCGGGCAATCCGGCCATGGGAGGCATACCCGGCAGATTTGCCGCCCCTCCTAAACCTGGCTGATTACGCATCTGCTTCATCGCTTTTTGGGCGGCACTAAATCGATCTAAGACATTATTAACGTGGAAAACCTCAGTGCCACTACCTCGAGCTATTCGAGCCCGTCGTGATCCATTAATAATTTTTGGCTCTTGTCTTTCATTTGGTGTCATCGAATGGATTATTGCTTCGGCACGAATTAATTCATTGTCATCAATTGCGGCGATTTGTTTTTTCATCGCAGCACTTTGTGCCCCCGGCAACATTCCTAAAATTTTAGACATCGAACCCATTTTTTTCATAGCTTGCAATTGCTCTAAGAAATCGTCAAATGTGAATTTTTCGCCAGATATAAATTTCTCTTCAAGTTTTTGTGCGCTATCTCCATCAAGTGCTTTCTTGGCCTGTTCGGCAAGAGTTGCAACATCTCCCATGCCCAGAATTCGATTTGCCATTCGATCCGGATGGAATGGTTCAAACTCATTACTTTTTTCACCCGTAGATAGAAACATTACCGGTCTATTTGTTACAGATGCGATCGAAAGTGCCGCACCACCTCTGGCGTCTCCGTCCATCTTGGTAAGCACAATTCCATCGAAACCTACGCCGTCAAGAAACGCTTGTGCCGTATTTACGGCATCTTGACCGATCATCGCATCTACAACAAAAAGAACTTCATTAGGTGATATAGCATCTCTAATATTTTTAGCTTGTTCCATCAACTCTTTATCAACGCCAAGTCGTCCAGCGGTATCAACAATTACAAAGTTGTGAACTTTTTGTTTCGCAAATTCGATGCCTGCTTTTGCAACTTTTACGGGATCACCGACACCATTACCGGGCTCTGGAGCAAAGACTGGAACTCCGACAGAACTTCCAACAACTTGCAACTGATCAACAGCATTTGGCCTTTGTAAATCACAGGCCACAAGTACTGGCGTGTTTCCTTCACTCTTTAAATACGCCGCTAACTTTCCCGCCAAAGTTGTTTTTCCAGAACCTTGTAAACCAGCAAGCATGATTACAGTTGGGGCTACTTTTGCATAACGCAATCTACGTGCGCTTCCACCAAGAATAGCAACGAGCTCCTCGTGAACAATTGAAATTATCTGTTGACCCGGATTTATACCTTTTTTGTCTAACGAAATTTGCTCAAGTGATCGCGTACGTACTTTTTCAACGAGTAAAGTCACAACAGAAGCGGCAACATCCGCTTCCAGAAGCGCAACGCGAATCTCTTCGCAAGTTTCTTCAATATCTACTGGGTTGATCCGGCCACGATTACGAAGCCCTGTAAAGGTCTTGGTAAGTCGGGTACTAAGCGAGTCAAACATGGCTAGATCCTATTAGATCCGCTTAGAATTTATTGGCGCGCAACTGCTGCTCAATACTTTGCGCAACTAATAATGCCCGCTTTGGATCTAAGGGGCGACCATCTACTTCAGTAATATAAAGTGAATCGCAAGCCTCAGCTCCGAGGGTGGAAACTATCGCCGCCCGAACATCAACTCCACTTTCAGTTACTGCTTTACCTACGAGATATAGCAATCCCATTTGATCATGTGATCGCACATCTAGAACAGTGGCTTCTGTAGCACCATCATGAATTACTTCAACAATTGGTGGTGGGACAGGTATTGGAGAAGCCGATCGATAACTAGCCACTCGCTCTTTTATCTTTTCAGCGATATCTAACTCCCCATTCAGTGCCTGTGCTAAAGATTCTTTAAGTGCGTCTTCCGAAATATCAGGTGCATATACATCAGCTAGTACTAACCATCTCATAACTGCAGAATTCGCAAAGGTGCGTGTTCGTGCAGATCTAACATTTAATCTATTGATTGTTAAAAATCCTGCGACGATTGACAATAACCCTGGTCGATCTGGGGCGATAATTAATAGTTCAGTTATTTCCTCTCGCTTGATAATTGAAAGATGTATCTGACCAGACTTAGCCAATTCCTTTTCGCTTTCCGAAAATTCTGGCTGCGGTGGAAGTCCGACTCCTGAAATTTGTTTTTTTACCCGATTCACTAGATCTGCGACTAAAGATGCTTTCCAATTACTCCATGCAGTATTTCCGGTTGCTTGTCCATCCGAGATGCTAAGTGCATGTAAGAGTTCAATTGTCAGTGGATCGCTTATTAGTTCACATACAGAATTAATTGTTGTTGGATCATCTAAATCTCGGCGAGTAGCCACTGTTGAAAGCAACAGATGGTGCAGTACTAATGTTTCAATAACAGCTACGTCGTTTTCTGGGAATCCCATACGTTGCAATATTGGCTTAACAATCTCTGCGCCAGTAGTGCTGTGATCCCCTGGCAAGCCTTTTCCGATGTCATGCAGGAGAGCCGAAACTAATAGCAAATCTGGACGATGCACCTGTCTAGTTAAAAGACTTGCGTGAAGTGCAGTTTCAACCATATGACGATCCACTGTGTGTCTATGTAGAGCATTACGTTGCGGTAGAGATCTGATTCGGTTCCACTCTGGAATTAAAATCTGAGTAAGCTCAGCTTGATCAAGTGCTTCCCAGACTTGCGCCATTGCATTTCCAGCTCCGAGAAGAGCAACAAAATCTTCACGTGCTTCTCGCGGCCATGGCTGTGGGAAAGCGGTCAATTTATCTTTAGCTAATTTGCAACTATCAATTGAAAGCGGAATACCCCGTTGCGCTGCAGATGCCGCTGCTCGAAGAAGAACCGAAGGATCTGAATCTAAATCCCCCGTTATTACAACTTCCCCTTGATAAATGCCTACACCTTTGCCAATCTCCACTGTTTTTTCCTCGGCTGATTGCCGGCCCTTGAATGAGAAAAGTTTCGCCGGTGGACGATATTGATCAAAGCGATGAAAAACTGTTTCAGATAAGTAATCAACAGTTCGAGCAGATTGGGCAATATTTAACATTAATTCATCTGCATCTTTATAGCCAAGCAGATCGGCTACTTTGTCTTGCTCAAAAAAACTTAACCTGTCACTGCTTTTTTCTGTAATTAAGTGTAAAGCTTCTCTGGCATTGTTTAATGTGGATTCGGCTTTAGCGATCCGCTCTAATTCCACTGCAACTAAATCAGTCTTAGCGATTCCACGCAGAGCAGTAATATCCCGCAATCCTCCTCGCGACTCTTTTAAATCGGGTTCGAGCAAATATGCGAGTTCGCCTGATCTTTGAGTGCGTTCTTGAGAATACTTTCTTAATTCATTAATCCACCTTGCACCGTTTTTTCGCCACTCTATGAGCGCAACACTTTCGACGGTATCAACTAATTCACGATTGCCAGCAACCCAACGAATATCTAATAAACCGAGAGCTACGCGTCCATCAATATCTGCAATCTCTCTAACTTCACTTCTGGTTCGCACAGAGTGATCAACAGAAAATCCGCTATCCCAGAGTGGGTAAAGAATTTTCTCAACAGCCTTAGTTAAATCTGCTTCAGGAATGTTTCCATTATGCAAAAAGAGTAAATCTAAATCAGAGCCGGGAGATAACTCTCCACGGCCATATCCACCGACTGCAGCAAGTGCTAAGGAGTCTCGACTTGGGATTTTTAAAAGTGCATCATTAAATAGAGAAGCCAGATGGGCATCAGCTGAATATGAGCGTGCTCTACGCTCTCGTGTGCCCATCTGACTAGACTCTCATCAATTACTAGAGAGCGTCTACACCCTTCTCCCCTGTCCTTACCCGAACAACCTGCTCTACAGGAACAGACCAAACTTTTCCGTCACCAATAGAACCTGATGAGGCGGCTTTAACGATTACGTCCATAACGGCTTCGTTATCACTGCTGCTAACTAGTACTTCAAGACGCACCTTTGGTACTAACTCAACCGTGTATTCGGCACCGCGATATACCTCTGTGTGACCACGTTGACGTCCAAAACCGCTAGCTTCCGAGACTGTCATCCCTTTGATGCCATGGGCTTGTAGTGCATTTTTCACATCATCCAATTTGAATGGCTTGATGATTGCAGTAATTAGATTCATATTTGCCATTAGAAGGAACCTCCTCTTGATGAGCCAACATTTCCGATTTCATATGCCGATTCGGCATGTACCGCTAAATCGATGCCAGTGATTTCCGCTTCTTGTGAAATTCGGAATCCCATCGTTACATCGATTAATTTTGCGATAATGAATGTGAGAATAAATGAGTAAGCAAGTACAGCACCGCAGGCGATGGCTTGTTT
>CAIUXE010000169.1 GCA_903902965.1 uncultured Actinomycetes bacterium | reverse complement strand
ATAGTTAACCCTCCAGGTGGCCGCTTAACTGTTGATTTAGATCCGCATTCAAATGCGACCTTGACAGGTGCTGCTGTGATTTTGCAAGATTTCGAAGTTGAGATTTAGTGAGTTCTGAAGAGCTTTATTTAGAACTGCTTCGTGAAAATGAGCGATTGCGTAATCAGATTTCTGATGGCGGTGAAGATTTAGGCAATGATGAAAAATTCCAGTTAGAACTAGAGGAGCGTCGCTCACTTCGAAGAGTTGTGGGAATCTCGACCGAACTTGAAGATGTCTCGATTGCTGAAAACCGACAACTGCGTTTAGAACGCGTTGTATTAGTCGGAGTATGGACTGAAGGATCAAGTACAGATGCTGAAAATTCACTACGTGAATTGGCGGCATTAGCCGAGACTGCGGGCTCTGAAGTTCTTGAAGGTTTAATGCAAAGACGTGACAAACCAGATTCGGCAACATTCATTGGATCTGGAAAAGTAAGTGAGTTGCGGCAAGTAGTTGCTCAAACTGGAGCTGACACAGTTATTTGTGATGGTGAGTTATCTCCAAGCCAATTGCGACAGTTGGAAGACAAAGTAAAAGTAAAAGTTGTAGACCGAACCGCTTTGATTTTGGATATTTTCGCTCAGCATGCCAAAAGTCGTGAAGGTAAAGCTCAAGTTGAATTGGCGCAGATGTCATACCTGCTTCCACGATTGCGTGGTTGGGGTGATTCGCTATCGCGCCAAGTGGGTGGACGTGCGGGTGCGGGTGGCGCAGGCGGTGTTGGTATCGGTGGTCGTGGTCCGGGTGAAACCAAGATTGAAGTAGATCGTCGCCGTATCCGTGATCGCATGGCTAAGTTACGTAAAGACATCAAAGAAATGAAAGTAGCGCGCGAAACAAAAAGACAAGAGCGCGATCGAAACACAATTCCATCTGTTGCAATTGCTGGTTACACAAATGCTGGAAAATCTTCTTTGCTAAATCGCTTAACCGGTGCGGGGGTGCTTGTTGAGAATGCTCTTTTCGCCACACTTGATCCAACAACGCGTCGAACCCAAACTGGCGATGGTCGGGTTTATACATTTACCGACACAGTTGGTTTTGTGCGCCACTTGCCACATCAATTAGTGGATGCATTTAAGTCAACACTTGAAGAGGTCGAAGGCGCAGCGTTAATTGTGCATGTTGTCGATGGCTCGCATCCAGATCCACGGGAACAGATCCGCGCAGTTCGTGAAGTGATTGACGAGATTGGCGCAGGTGCAATTCCAGAAATTATCGCGATCAATAAAAGCGATATCGCAGACCCAGATTTAATTGTGGAACTTGTGCGATCGATCCCAGGAAGTATTGCAATCTCTGCTCAAAGCGGATTTGGAATTGAACGGTTGGTTGCCGCAATTGAAGCAGCTCTACCTCATCCAAAAATAGAGATCACAGTTACGGTTCCCTACTCGCGCGGTGATCTGGTTTATGCAATTCACGAAAGTGGAGAAATATTTAGCGAAGAGTATGTAGACGAGGGAACGTTAATTCACGCGTTAGTTAATGAAAAATTAGCGGCGAAAATTAACGATGTAATTTTACTTAAGTGAACGAAGAACAGCGGTAACTTTTCCTAATATCTCAGCATTGTCACCATTGATTGGAGAGAAGGCTGGATTAGCAGGAAGTAACCAGATGTGACCATCGCGACGAGTAAATGTTTTTACAGTTGCTTCGCCATCAATCATGGCCGCAACTATCTCGCCCTTCTCGCAAGTTTTTTGCGATCTGATAACTACAAAATCTCCATCGCAAATTGCAGCATCAATCATTGATTCGCCGACAACTTTCAACATAAACAATTCGCCATCCCCAACTAATGAAGCAGGCAATGGAAAACTCTCTTCAATATCTTGCTCAGCCAAAAGGGGAGCACCGGCTGCGATCCGGCCAACAAGTGGAACCTCACGCATTTGATCTAGGGAGTACTTGTCTCCAACAGACCCAGTTGCTTGATCTTGATCCGGGAGCAAAATTTCGATCGCCCGACCACGAGTTGGGTCACGACGGATCCAACCTTTTTCCTCGAGCAGTTCTAATTGGTACTTCACACTTGAAGGGGAGGCTAAACCTGCTGCTTGGCCAATCTCACGCATCGAAGGCGGATATCCCTGATCATGGAGGGCAGATTTGATGACTCCCAGGATCTTGAGCTGGCGAGGGGTTAATCCGTGTTCATCGGGCTCATCTGTCCCGTCTGTCGCATCATGAAGCTCAGGTACGGTGATTTCTGCTGCTTTTTTGGTGGCCATACCCCAACTTTACCTTGGAAATGGAAATAATTCAAACATCTGTTCGAATTTTCTTGACATATGTCAGTGGGGTGGAGTTTAATTCGAACACACGTTCTAATCCGTCTAGAACGTGGTAAGTATTCGACAGTAGAAAGCAGGCACCAAATGAAAATGGCTACCTCCCCAGCCACTCTCACCCTCACCAAACGTGGACGCACCGTGTTAATGGTCTCCGCCCTGATCGTGGCAACTTCATCCTTTGCAGCCACTTTCTCTGCTTTCAATGGTGCAGCAGCTTCCACCACTTCAGCTGCTGATAACTCTGCCGTCGCCGCAGAAGAGATAATCGTCCAGCCTGGTGAGAGCTACTGGTCTATCGCTCGGGCGATCGCCCCAGGGCGTTCGACCCAAGATGTGATTGACCAGATTCACGAACTCAACCCTTTTGCCGGGGCCACTTTGCAGGCAGGCACAAAGATTTTGGTGCCACTAGTTAAGTAAGTTAAAAGATGTCGGTTTTGAACTACTTTGAAAAAATACTTTTTCGACACGCCGTTTTTAGGGTTGCGAACCCTCTACCCCTGCTCTACTGTTACCACTAGATGTAGTACTTACAACCTTGTGGTTCGTCCACAGATTGTGCTTACTGCTCCACAGTTCCTCCACAGCCTTATCCCCAAGGCAGCGCGAAATAGGGCTGAAACAGCTTTAACTTTTAAACCAGCAAGACCTATTTTCGCACTTAAAAGGGGGTGTACCGATATGAACTGTCCATTTTGCCGACAAGCTGATTCGCGTGTAGTCGACTCCCGCCCAATCGATGATGGCTCCTCAATTCGCCGCCGCCGTGAATGTGTGACCTGTGGCCGACGTTTCACTACCCAAGAGACTTCAGCATTAGCAGTAGTTAAAAGAAGTGGTGCATCCGAGCCTTTTAGTCGGGAAAAGGTTGCCGCTGGTGTTCGCAAAGCTTGTCAGGGTCGTCCAGTCGATGATGATGACTTAGCTCTTCTAGCTCAAAGAGTCGAAGAGGCATTGCGCGCAACTGGACAAGCTGAGATTGAAACCCAAGAGGTCGGAATGGCAATTCTTGGGCCGCTTCGTGAATTAGATGAGGTTGCCTACCTGCGTTATGCATCGGTCTACCGCAACTTCAATTCACTTGATGATTTCGAAGGAGAGATTGCTCTACTTCGAGTTCTTCCATCCGCTCTTGAAAATGAAGAAGCGGATGTTTTTCGAAGATCGGAAAGTAGTAGTAAGTAAAAGCAGCAAATGAAGTTCAGTGAAAACAAAATAAAAATAAAAATTAAAAAATAAATTTGGTCCAATTCAACTAAGTAGGAATATCGAGAAAGAGGAAGCGCAAATGTCAGACACGGTAATCAACCGCACCGGAAGCAAAAATAAAACAGGTTTGAAGATGGAGCGGATTTATACAACGCCGGGTCTACATCCTTATGACGCAGTGACTTGGGAGCGACGCGATGTCGTTCAGACAAATTGGAAGAGCGGCGAAGTCGTATTTGAGCAACGTGGTGTTGAGTATCCAGAGGCCTGGTCACTAAATGCTTCGATGATCGTTACTACTAAGTACTTCCGTGGCGCTGTTGGTCACGAAAACCGTGAATGGTCACTAAAGCAGGTTATTGATCGCGTAGTGCTTACATATACCAAAGCCGGAAAAGCTGAAGGTTATTTTGCAACAGAAGCAGATGCAGAGATCTTCGAACACGAATTAACACATATGTTGTTGCACCAGATTTTCTCTTTCAACTCACCAGTTTGGTTTAACGTTGGAACCAATGCGCCACAACAGGTAAGTGCTTGTTTCATTCTTTCTGTTGATGACACCATGGATTCAATCTTGAACTGGTACCGCGAAGAAGGAATGATCTTTAAAGGCGGATCAGGCGCTGGATTAAATCTTTCACGCATCCGTTCATCAAAAGAATTACTTAAGTCAGGCGGCACTGCATCAGGACCAGTTTCCTTTATGCGTGGTGCTGACTCATCTGCTGGAACTATCAAATCAGGTGGCGCTACACGCCGCGCAGCCAAGATGGTTGTTTTGGATGTTGATCACCCAGATATTGAAGAGTTCATTGAGACAAAAGTTTCTGAAGAGCAAAAGATTCGCGCATTGCGTGATGCTGGTTTCGACATGGACCTTGGTGGAAAAGACATCATCTCCGTGCAATACCAAAACGCAAATAACTCAGTTCGCGTAAGTGATGACTTCATGCGCGCTTATGAAGAGAGCAAAGATTTCGGTCTTCGTGCTCGCTCAACTGGTGAAATTATCGAGACTGTTAAAGCTCGCGAACTATTCCGCAAAATGGCTGAGGCAGCTTGGGCATGTGCTGATCCTGGAATTCAATATGACGACACCATCAATGACTGGCACACAAACCCAGAGACTGGCCGGATCAACGCATCCAATCCATGTTCTGAGTACATGTCATTAGATAACTCTTCTTGCAACTTGGCATCTCTCAACTTGATGAAGTTCCTAAAGTCAGATGGTTCATTTGATGCAAAGACCTTTGTTAAAGCAACCGAGATGATCATTACTGCAATGGATATCTCAATCTGTTTCGCAGATTTCCCAACTGAGGCAATTGGAGCAACAACTCGCTCTTACCGCCAACTTGGAATTGGTTTCGCAAACATCGGTGCACTTTTGATGGCATCTGGTCTTCCATATGACAGTGAAGGTGGACGCGCTCTTACCGGTGCAATCACTTCACTTATGACCGGAACTTCATACCGTCGCTCTGCAGAGATCGCCGGAATTGTTGGACCTTACGAAGGTTATGCCCGCAACGCGCAAGCACATACTCGGGTAATGCGTAAGCATGCAGCTGCATCTGTTGCTGCCCGCAGCGTTACCTCACTTGATCGTGATGTATGGACAGTTGCTAATGGCGAATGGGAAGCTGGATTAAAACTAGGTGAGAAAAATGGTTGGCGTAACGCGCAAGCTTCAGTTCTAGCTCCAACCGGAACTATTGGTTTGATGATGGATTGCGATACAACTGGTATCGAGCCTGACTTCTCACTAGTTAAATTCAAGAAACTTGTTGGCGGCGGATCTATGCAGATTGTTAACCAGACAGTTCCTGCAGCACTTCGTAAACTTGGTTATGCAGAAGAGACAGTTGAAGCAATTGTTGAATTCATTGCTACAAATGGACATGTAATTGATGCTCCAGGATTAAAGACCGAACATTACGATGTATTTGATTGTGCATTAGGTGCTCGTTCGATCGCTCCAATGGGACATGTGCGCATGATGGCCGCAGCACAACCATTCCTTTCTGGTGCAATCTCAAAAACGGTTAACCTTCCAGAAGATGCAACAATCGAAGATGTCGAAGAGGTTTACTACGAGAGCTGGAAGTTAGGTATCAAAGCGCTCGCCGTTTACCGCGACAATTGCAAAGTTGGACAACCACTATCTGATGGCAAAGCAAAGAAAGCAGATGCCGTTGTTGAGAGTGCAGCACCAGCTCCAGCAGTTCGCAAGCGTCTTCCAAAATCACGTCCATCACGTACCACCTCATTTAGTGTTGGCGGTGCCGAGGGTTACATGACCGCAGGTGCATATGAAGATGGCGCACTTGGTGAAGTTTTCTTGAAACTCGGCAAGCAAGGTTCAACTCTTGCCGGTGTAATGGATGCTTTCTCAATTGCAGTATCAATCGGATTGCAATACGGAGTTCCACTCGAGAGTTATGTGCAGAAATTTACTAACTTGCGATTCGAGCCAGCCGGTATGACAGATGATGCTGATATCCGTATGGCCCAATCAATGATGGATTACATCTTCCGCCGTCTTGCACTTGATTACTTGCCAGCTGATGAGCGTGCTGCACTTGGCATCTACTCAGCAGCAGAGCGTGCACGTGCACTTGATTCAGGCACATACACAACTGAAGCACCTGAACCGGCGATGGATGAAGTTGAAATAACTCCTGCCAAATCAAAGGTCGCTGATGTAAAGATTGAAAGCGCACCAGTTGCAGCAGCGACAACAGCTGCACCAACGGTTGGCTCTTCAACGGATCTCTTTGAAGCAATGACCGGACGTAGTGCTGATGCACCAATGTGTCTAACTTGCGGTGTGAAAATGCGCGCTGCTGGTGCTTGTTATGTCTGCGAAGGTTGCGGATCAACATCAGGTTGTAGTTAAGCCAAGAATGCGGGCAAATTTAAGGATTTGCCTTGCTCTTGCTTTGCTATTTTTTCCAAACTTTGTAGTTGATGCAGCGAAAGCTGATACATATCAAGGACTACTTAGTTTTAAATTTGTAACCTCATCGGGCGTTTATTCTTGGAATAAATGTCCTGATGGGTACACCGCTGATATCACCATTCCAGTAGGTGTCGACAGAAGTGCAATGGTGGCAACATTTGAGTTAGCACCTGGTGCTACCGCTTCTCTAAATGGTGTGACGCAAATTAGTGGCGTTACTGCAAATAACATACCTGATTCAATTCTTTACCAAGCAGGAGACCAAGCAAATAGCGCGTTCTATAAAATTTTTATAAACAGAAGCACAGGCTGTCCAAACGCAGTAGCACCTAATGCTCCAGCGACTACCACGACTCCGGCAACAACTCCTGCTCCACCCACGACCACACCTAACGAAGCAGCAATTGCTGCAGCCAAAAAGAAAGCAGCAATTGGTGGCGATCCAGATGTCTCATGCTGGCCGTCGCAATATGCAAAAGGTAAGACTTGGATCTTTGAATATCGAAAGATTTTGATATCAACTTCTAGCTCCGGAAAAAAAATTGAAAGTTGGGGCCCTTCACAGCTCAATGAAATAACGCAATGGATTTTTTACCATCGCCCAGAATCTGGGGGAGCATGGAAGAAGATAGTAGTTCCTGGTAAATCTAAGTACATTAAATTATCTGGGCCAGGTAATGGTGTGGAATTTGGCGTAGTTGGTTACGTTGGAAGTGAAAAGGTTTGCAATATCGGCTATCCCAGAACTCTCGGATCGTTTCACAGCTATGGCACTGGTAAATACAATGATGCCGAATTTAAAGCAGATAATGCAAAATCAGAAGCAGATGCTTTGGCGGATAGAGCTTGGATGGAAGAACGCTCTAAAATTACTTGCGATCCAAATGGCAAATGCCCACTTGGCAGTGTTGGCCCAGGTGGCGGGATAATTTTTTACGATGCGGGTAGTAAAAAATCATGGGGAAGATATTTAGAAGCTGCGCCATTAAACCAAGAGTGGGCTAATGCAATTAGTGAAAATCCTGATCCCTGGTGCATTGCAGTAGAAGTAATAAATGGAAAAAAGTCTATGGGCACCGAAAAAATAATGAGCTTAAAAGGAAAATTCGAAAAGGGGATTGGCTATGGTGCGGCTAATACAAAGTTACTAGTTAAAATTTGCGTTGGCGGAGGCGCAGGTGCCACGGCAAATGCTTATAACGGTGGTGGAAAAAGTGATTGGTTTCTACCTTCTAAAGATGAATTAAATGAGTTAATGAAATTTGCTTTTAATGAAAAGAAATTAGGCGTTAAGCAATATGCAAACTATGGCAACAATTACTATTTGAAAAAATACTTGCGTGGTGATTTGAAAATAGGAACTTGGAATGAAATCACCTATTGGTCCTCAACTATTTTTGACCTTGCTATTGATAGCAAGAATGGAAGCTGCCCACAATGCGCATGGGCTGCGGGCACGACCGAAGGCTTACCTACTCCGGGTTATCTTTCCCAAAACTGGTCGGTACGACCAATTCGCTACGTTTGATAAATTTTAGGCGGGAAGATTTGCCCTAAGTTTTTCCCAGTTGCGCGCAAATGATGGATGTAAGTTCATTGATTCAACATCTTCACGATTAACCCAACGCAACTCTTGTGATTCATCATTGGCAGTAAACGGTTCACAATTATCTAGTGCGTATGCAATTACAGTGTCATAAAACCAATCACCATGAGCTTCGCGCTCTATTCGAATAACAGTGATCTCTTCAGCGCAAATTCCAACTTCTTCATTTGCTTCACGTAGCGCACCTTCAAGGGAACTCTCATGTGAGTCACAAGCACCACCTGGGATTCCCCACGTTCCGCCATTTTGTACCCACTCTGCGCGATGTTGCATCAACACTTTGTTATCTCGCAACAACAGAATTCCGGCAGCGCCATGCTTGCCCCAATGGCGAACGCCACAGATGCACTCCACCCAGCCATCACCATCTCTAAAAGCCACAGGGCATTGTTACCACAAGAAGAGTTTTTGCACCGAAGGAAAGGATGGAAGCGCCAAGATTTCATCACCCTTTTACGCTCTGGTCGCATGAAGGCATTAGCTTTACTTGCACTTTTGGGAGTATTTTCTTTAACTGGCTGCGCCCAAAATTCAAATATTGAAGGTGCCAAATTTCCAATTCAAAGCCCAAAATCTTTTGGTGTGAGTGACGCAACCTTTGAACTTTCGCAAGAGATTCCAGCAGAGGCAATAACACTGATCGTGGAGTATGTCGATGCGTTGAATTTTGCTTTAAATACTGGGGACTTACGCAGATTCAATAAAAGCGCCAAAAGCTCGTGCACTTGTTTGAAACCAGCCATCGGAATTCAGGAACTTTATCGAGATGCAGTTGTGGTTGGAGGGAGGTATGAAATAACGCAAATAAAACCTATATCAATTAGCGAAGATCAGATCACCCTCCAACTATTTTTAGAACGATCTAATGCATTGCAATTAAATCTAAAAAATGGAGTTGCGTTAAAGATTCCAGGGGTCGCCAGCAACGCAACATTAGGGATTGAGCAAATTGAGAATACCTGGCAGATCGCTTCGAGCTCTCTTTGAGGGTTTTCAAAATTTTGATTATTTCTTCGTTGTTATTTTCTTTCCAGTCAAATATTTTTTCAATCGCTGCTGATTGCACTAAAACCTGCATTGATTTAACAGTAGAAAATGGAGCGCTGGTTATTACTGGCAAACGCACTCCAGCTAAACCTAAGTACACGCCTCGGCCAGCGCCTAAATCGACCTTCACCCCAACTGCTAAGCCAACACCCAAACCAACTCGTAAAATAATGCGCCAAGTAAAACCGAAGCCGCGAATAGCGCCGGTACGCAAAAAAGCAGTTCGTAAATCTTTGAATGACCAAATTAGACAACTTCTTCCTGCAGCGAGCATTTTTCTACAACCGCAGAGTGGAATTCTGATTCGCGAACCGGTGATCTTTTGGACTGATTCCCCACAGAGTTTTAAAAAGAGTTTGATCCTGCTGGATGTAAAGATCGATCTAGATCTGAGTGCAAAATACTTATGGAGCTGGGGGGATAATTCCACTTTGGAAACGCATTTGATCGGCGCCCCATTTCCCTCATTTGAAATTACGCATACTTATTTGAATTCGGGAGTTAAGAACGTTGGATTAACGATTAATTGGAGTGGCAGATACCGCCTAGACGGAGGAGTGTGGCTACAAATACCTGGTGTAATAACAACAAATCAATCGAATCAAATTCAAATCATGAAAGCACGGACAGTTTTCACGGGTTGATTTTTTCCACAGCGAAAGCAATTTGCTTTAAGAGCCACATCAAATCCACACCAAAGTTAGACCATGAAAAATCCTCGTTTAATTACCAGTCCATCAGATTTACTCATCGCAATTCCGTTTCTTTTAGGTTTTACTCCAGCCAACTCCTTGATAGTGGTTTCGATTAAAGGACAAACCGTTGACCTAACGATGCGCTCTGATTTCCCTCCCAAAGATAAATATTCGGAAGTAGCGGATGAATTGTTGGCCCAATTAGGCAGCCACAAGGCGGAGGAGATTCTTTTGGTTGCGTATTTACCAGCAGAGTTAGATTTTAACTCCCACTTTTTGAAACAACTTTTTACTGATCTGAATAAATCAATTCCAGTGCGCGATTTTGTGGTTGTCTCAGAAGAGCGATGGCGTTCATTAAGTTGTGTTGATGATGAATGTTGTCCACTTGAAGGTCGGGCACTTCCCGAAATTGCCACATCATTACTGGCTGCTGAAGAGGTAGCCGCCGGAAATCTGATGCCACTCCAAAGCGAGGCAGAGTTAATTTCTTCAATCGCTTTTATGGCTTCACCTTGGGATGCAGGTTTTGCAGATGCGATCGAAAAGCATTGGGAGCATCTGCAATCACTTGGGCAAAAAGATTGTTCGAAAGCTGGCGTTGTCTCCTTATTGAAATTAATAAGTGAGTTCTCCACAAATGGTTATGTTCAAGATAGACAATTAGTAGTTGAAGTTTTTGCATCATTATTTGATATTCAGGTTAGAGATTTTGCTATTGGTGCACATGGAAAACAATTGCTAATTACTCATTGGAACATGTGGAGATGGTTACTTCGAATGGCTCCAGAGAAAAACGTTCCATCTGTTGCGAGTATCTTTGCAATTTTGTCTTATGAGCGTGGCGATGGCGCACTGGCGCATCGCGCGTTAGATCGAGCACTTGCAAATGATTCGCAATATTCATTAGCCCTCTTGCTACGTCGCACTTTTAGTGCTGGTTGGCCACCAGAAGCCTTCTGCAAGATGCGGGAAGAGTTGCACCCAAAGATCAGTGAAGAGATTTTGGGAGCTGCTTAAATACTGGTTAATCGGAGTGGACATTTTTAGATAACTTCTCTATCTTTTCCCTTAGGTCATGAGTTCCAGGTTTTAGCCCCGGCTTACTGGACGGCAACCCTCCACCGCGGTGGGGTGCTCCGGGTGAAGACCAGGTCGCTATCGAAGTGATAGTGGCAAGCGCGGGTATCTAGCGATAAAAAGCGATACCCCCTAACCGGAGGTCTAGTTATGTCATCACAACCGCAATTTGAAACCGCACAGATTCACGCTGGTCAAGTACCAGATCCAACAACAGGTGCTCGCGCACTTCCGATTTATCAAACAACTGCTTATCAGTTCCGCGATACAAAGCATGCTGCAGATCTCTTTGGTCTAGCAGAGCTTGGAATTATCTATACCCGAATCATGAACCCAACTCAAGATGCAGTGGAACAACGTTTAGCTGCCCTTGATGGCGGAGTTGCATCTTTGCTTCTTGCTTCAGGATCTGCCGCAACTTTTTATGCAATTGTTAACGTTGCAGAAGCCGGCGATCATATTGTTTCTTCACCATCACTTTATGGTGGAACTTACAACTTGTTCCATTACACCTTGCCTAAATTTGGCATCGAAGTGACTTTCGTTGAAGATCCAGATGATCTTGAATCATGGAAAAAAGCAGTTCGCCCAAATACCAAAGCATTCTTTGGTGAGACCATTGCTAATCCAAAAAATGATGTTCTTGATATTGCTGGCGTAGCCAAAATCGCACATGAAGTTGGCGTCCCACTAATCGTTGACAACACTGTTGCAACCGCATTTTTGATTAAGCCAATTGAGCACGGTGCTGATGTTGTCGTTTACTCAGCTACCAAGTTTCTTTCAGGTCATGGAAACTCAGTGGTTGGTGCAATTGTTGATTCAGGTAACTTTGATTATGCAAAGCACCCAGAGCGCTTTAAGAACTTCAATGAGCCAGATCCAAGTTATCACGGCTTGGTTTACGCAGTTAACTTGGGTGTCGGTTCACCATTTGGTGCAAACCTTTCCTACATCTTCAAGATTCGTTTAACACTACTTCGCGATACTGGTGCTGCAGTTAGCCCATTTAACGCCTGGTTGTTATCAATCGGACTTGAAACCTTAAGCCTTCGTCTTGAGCGCCACATTTCAAATGCACTTTCTGTTGCAACTTGGCTAGAAAAACATGCCCAGGTTGAGAAAGTAAATTACGCCTCACTTCCATCATCAAAATGGCATGCACTTGCCAAGAAGTACTCACCTAAAGGAAGCGGTGCTGTTCTTTCCTTTGAAATTAAGGGCGGCATTGAAGCCGGCAAGAAATTTGTTGAAGCGCTTAAATTGCACAGCCACGTTGCTAACATCGGTGATGTTCGCTCACTTGTTATTCATCCTGCATCAACTACTCACTCCCAACTATCACCAGAAGAGCAGTTAACTGCTGGTGTAACACCAGGGCTAATTCGCCTAAGTGTTGGCATCGAGCACATTGATGACATCAAAGCAGACCTCGAAATAGGTTTCGCCGCAGCAAAAGGTTAAGCAAATTACCCCTTCTGGTTGTTTGTCGGGTGTGCTCAAATGAGTGCACCCGATAAAGCCTTGCCAGTAACCGGTGCTTGGCGTGAAACTCACGAACCAGGCGAGCGTCAATTTATAAAGATCGGCGATCTTGAACTGGAATCTGGTGAAGTTCTAGCAAATATCACCATCGCTTATCAAAGCTGGGGTGAGTTAAACAAAAACCGCGACAACGCAATTTTAATTAATCATGCATTAACTGGATGGTCAGATGTCCCAGGTTGGTGGCCATCATTAGTCGGTCCAGGCTTGCCTTTTGACACTGATAAATATTTCATAATTTGCCCAAATGTAATTGGTGGATGCCAAGGTTCAACTGGCCCGGCATCAATCGCACCAGATGGAAAACCATACGGTTCGCGCTTTCCATATCTAACAATTCGCGACATGGTCGCTGCCGAATACGCCTTTACTGAGAAGGTCGGCATCGCAAAATACTTACTTGCCGTTGGTCCATCCCTTGGTGGAATGCGCGCTCTTGAATGGGCGATTACTCATCCTGATCGCGTTGGCGCTATCTGCACAATTGGCTCATCTGCCGTTGCTACTGGGGATCAAATTGGCGCAGCAAGTATTCAAATTAGAGCGATTAAAAAAGATCCACATTTTTATGGTGGAGATTTTTATGACAAAGAGTTTGGACCAGTTGAAGGTATGGGAATTGCGCGCCGCATTGCGCATTTAACATATCGAACTGAAGCAGAAATGGATGTTCGTTT
>CAIUXE010000168.1 GCA_903902965.1 uncultured Actinomycetes bacterium | reverse complement strand
ATTCGTGCCGTGGGCACGCAGTTCGCATCGACTCAAGGAACTACAAGTGCGAGACTACCGCCCATGAGCAAATTTGGCACAGTCAAGGTATCGGGTAGCTCCATGCTTCCCGCATACCGAGATGGAGATTGGCTAGTAGTCAGTTGGCTCCAAGGTGCATCAGCCCTACAAGCCGTTGGCGATTCGATAGTTGGAAAAACCGTAGTAGTAGAACGTGAAGAACGCCCAGGTATCTTTTTAGTAAAGCGAGTTAAGAAATTTAATGACCAAAAATTTTGGGTTGAAGGCGATGCCCCAGATAGCACTGATTCTCGTGCATGGGGTTGGATTTCGTCACAGGAAATAATTGGTGTAGTTCTTTTTCGCTACAGGCGTGGAAAGAAATTAAATTAACGAGTAAACGCTTCAAGCATTAAAGCTTTTTGTTCATCCTCATGCAAGTGATGATTTCCAGTTGCTGGAGATGCTGTAGCGCGGCGAGAAATTCGACGCAAAATACGAGAACCAAATCCATGACCACCATGTTGTTCAGAAGTACGAAGGGCAATATGTGACCATGGACCTTGATTTGCCGGTTCATCTTGAACCCACAACAAATTTGCGTTTGGATGCTTGTTAGCCTCTGCGACCATTTCATCAATTGGAAGTGGATACAAAAGTTCTACGCGAACAATTGCAGTTGAGTTTTCACCAAGCTTGGTGCGTTCTGCAACTAGATCGTGATAAACCTTGCCAGAGCAGAAAATAACTCGTGAAGCATTGCTTACTGAATCATCACTGATCACTGGCTGGAAGTATCCAGAAGTGAAATCACTCAAGGCAGATGCTGCCGCTTTTAAGCGCAACATTGATTTAGGTGTGAACACAATCATTGGGCGGCGTGCAGGATTCTTTGCATGCCAGCGCAATAAGTGGAAATAAGAAGCAGGTGAAGATGGCTGAGCCACGGTCATATTTTGTTCGGCACAGAGTTGTAAGTAACGCTCAATTCGTCCCGATGAATGATCCGGACCTTGGCCTTCATATCCATGTGGCAAGAGAAGAACTACAGATGATCGCTCGCCCCATTTTTGTAGCGCTGAAGAAATAAATTCATCAATAATGGTTTGTGCACCATTAGCAAAATCTCCGAATTGGCCTTCCCATAAAACAAGGGCTTCTTCACGCTCAACGCTATATCCATATTCAAAGCCCATTGCTGCATATTCACTCAGTAATGAGTCAACAACGAAGAACTGATTTTCATCAGAGATTAATGCACGAAGCGGTGTCCACTCATTTCCATTTTCCTTATCAACAATAACGGCATGGCGATTAGAGAAAGTTCCACGTCGTGCATCTTGACCCGCAAGTCGAATTGGGCGACCTTCTTTAAGAAGTGAACCGAAGGCCAACATTTCTCCAGTTGACCAATCAATTGATGCATCATTGAGTGACTCAACGCGCTTAGCTAACTGTGGCGTAAGTTTTGGATGAACATTAAAGCCCTCTGGAGTTGCCGTTTGAGTTGCCGCAATTTCTCGTGCTAACTCTTCTGGAATTGAAGTAACAATTTTGTTCGCATCAGGTGCAACTGGAGCTTTAAAGTTTGGATCAGTTTCGGTACTTAAATTATTAACTGCAGCAAAGACAGCTTCCAATTGAACTTGGTAATCACGTGCTACTTCTTCAGCTTCTTCAACTGTAATGTCACCGCGACCAATAAGTGCTTCGGTGTAAAGATGGCGCGTAGAGCGCTTGGCATCAATGAGTTTGTACATTAATGGCTGAGTAAAGCTTGGCTCATCACCTTCATTGTGACCACGGCGGCGATAGCAAACCATGTCGATGACTACATCTTTGTTGAATTCTTGGCGGTATTCAAAAGCTAAACGAGCGATGCGCACACATGCTTCTGGATCATCCCCGTTAACATGGAAAACAGGTGCCTGAATAATCTTGGCAAAATCAGTTGAGTACCGTGAAGAACGAGCCGCACTTGGT
>CAIUXE010000167.1 GCA_903902965.1 uncultured Actinomycetes bacterium | reverse complement strand
TTTGATCCAAACATGCAGCAAGGAATGCAAGGTGGATTCGGCGGAACAACAAGTGTGTTCGGCGGACAACCTGCAGGCTTTGATCCAAATCAGCAAGGTGGATTCGGTGGACCACAAGGCGGAAACTTCGGTGGTCAACCTGGTGGATTTACAAACCCACCGGCGGATGCACCTGATGCGCCACCAGCTGATGCAGCTGATGCACCACCGGCAGATGCACCTGATGCACCACCGGCAGATGCACCTGATGCACCACCGGCATCATAAATAAATAGTTGATTAGTAAAGGGGTGGTGACTTCGGTCATCACCCCTTTACTCTTTGTAGATGAAGTTACGCTTTGCAGTCGTTGGACTACTAGCAATTGCATTGTTGATCCCAGATTCTGCAATCGCGGTAAATGTAAAAAAAGAGCGTGCGACAGTAATTATTGAAACTTTGGCAGTTAAAGGTCGTGCGGCAAAAACTGGTTATGACCGTTCTTCATTTTCACATTGGCGAGATCCAGATCGAAATGGATGCGATGCACGAAATGACACATTGCGTCGTGATTTAGTGAATTTGGTAATTAAATCTGATTCAAATGGATGCAAAGTTTTGGCAGGCGTACTACCAGATCCATACTCTGGAAAAAATATAGAGTTTGTTTTTGGTGCCTCATTAATTGACATAGATCATGTAGTTGCGCTTTCAAATGCATGGCAAACAGGTGCTTTTCAATTCACTGATGAGATGAGATTACAATTTGCAAATGATCCGCTCAATTTGTTGGCAGTAAGTGCAAGCCTTAATCGACAAAAAGGTGATGGGGATGCGGCAACTTGGCTTCCACCAACCAAGTCCTATCGCTGCCAATATGTTTCTCGCCAAATAGCCGTGAAGAAAAAATACGGACTTTGGTTAACGAAACCAGAGAAAGTGGCGATGTTGAATCTTCTAGCTAAATGTCCAAACCAGGAAATTCCAACCTAATTAAATTGCATCGCTTCCACGTTCGCCCGTGCGAACGCGAGTGATTGAATCAACTGGTGTTACCCAAATTTTTCCATCACCAATATT
Source organism: uncultured Actinomycetes bacterium (assembly GCA_903902965.1). GTDB lineage: Bacteria > Actinomycetota > Actinomycetes > Nanopelagicales > Nanopelagicaceae > UBA3012. The sequence goes on along the minus strand of CAIUXE010000167.1, from coordinate 2,353 downwards.
TCCGGTGTTTGCAGCGCTAACTAGAATGCCAATTATGCGATCTACGTCGTCATCATTTGCCAAAATTTCCAGGCGAACTTTTGGAATTAGATCAACCGTGTATTCCGCGCCACGATAAATTTCAGTGTGGCCCTTTTGCCGACCAAAACCACTTGCCTCTGACACTGTCATTCCATTGATGTCACCCGCACGAAGGGCAGTTTTAATCTCATCGAGTCTTGAAGGCTTAACTACTGCGGTGATTAATTTCATTCCCAGATCCTAACTCTTAAGTTAATTATCTAGCGGTTGGCGTGCAATGTGAAGTCATAGGCAGATTCAGCATGTTCAACTGTATCCAATCCAGTTACTTCTTCTTCTCGGCGCACTCTGAATCCGATTGTTCGCGAAATAACGGTAGCAATTATCCAAGTGGCGATAAATGAATAAGCAATAGTTGCAACCGATGCGATTGTTTGTTTAATTAATAATGACGGATCGCCACTAATAAACAATCCATCTCCGCCTGCAGCATTTACTGCTTTGGTTCCGATTAAACCGATGGAAATCATTCCTACAAATCCACCAACTCCGTGAATTCCAACAACATCAAGTGAGTCGTCATAACCCCATTTGTATTTACGCGAAACTGCCCAAGCTGAAGCGACACCACCTAATAATCCAATAGCAAGTGCACCCAGTGGAGTGACGTATCCACATGAAGGTGTGATTGCGACTGCTCCAGCAATTGCACCAGATGCAACACCAAGTGTTGTTGGTTTGCCATCACGGATTTTTTCAAATGCAATCCAAGACATTGCCGCAGCAGCGGTTGCAACCTGAGTGTTAATCATTGCAGTTGCTGCAAGTTGTCCAGCTGAAAGTGCGCTACCTGCGTTAAATCCGAACCAACCAAACCAAAGTAATCCTGCTCCAAGAAGCACAAATGGAATATTGTGTGGACGCATTGGATCACGACGGTAGCCATCACGCTTACCTAGAACAATTGCTAAAGCAAGTGCAGCAGCGCCTGAATTCATTTCAACAACAGTTCCGCCCGCAAAATCAAGCGAGCCAAGACGATCGATCATCCAACCGCCGGTGCCGCCTTGTGATGCAAATCCCCAATGTGCAATTGGTGCGTAAACCAAAGTTATCCAAACTGCCACAAAAATAACCCATGCAGTAAATCTGGTGCGATCAGCAATTGCACCTGAAAGCAACGCAACAGTGATTATTGCAAAAGTTAATTGGAACATTACAAAAGCAAGAGTTGGAATCTGATGTCCATCGCCACCAACGACTTGATCAATTGTTCCTTGTAATCCTAAATTCGAAAGATCTCCAATTAATCCATTTCCTGCATCTGGACCAAATGCGAGTGAGTATCCATAGATGACCCAAATAATTGTGGTGACTCCCATTGCTGCAAATGACATCATCATCATGTTGAGTGTGCTTTTAGCTCGAACCATTCCACCGTAAAAAATTGCCAAGCTTGGCGTCATTAGGAGCACGAGGGCTCCACTCATCAAAACCCAAGCGGTATCTGCTCCATTAATTTCCATTTGGTTACTTTGAGGGGCAAATGTTTCAGTGATGTAAAAAAGCGGCCTTGGCGCGCAGGGATTTTTCAGCCAATTCAAAACAACTAAGTGGGGTGAGCGACGGGGCTCGAACCCGCGACATCTCGGACCACAACCGAGTGCTCTACCAGCTGAGCTACGCCCACCATGTGGGGCCAATACTACCGGCAATCAGTTATGGGGCGGTCAGCCCTTCGGCGATTAATCGAAGCGCTTCACTCTCGGGTCCGGGCGCTGCAGTGAAAATGGCGGCCCGGTAGTAACGAAGTTCGATAAGCGAATCTTGGATATCGCCAAGTGCTCGGTGGTTTCCGATCTTCTTTGGAGCATTGAAATAGACCCGCGGGTACCACCGTCTGGCTAATTCTTTAATTGAAGAGACATCCACGCTTCGGTAATGCAAATACTCACTAACTTCTGGAAGGTCGCGAGCAATGAAATTTCGATCTACCCAGATGCTGTTTCCGCAGATTGGGGATTTTCCACCTTCAACCCCACAACTTTTTAAGTACTCCAAAACTTTTACTTGCGCGTCTTCCAATGTCGTTCCAGATTCAAGTAGTGGTAACAATCCAGAATTAATATGCATATCGCGCACAAAATCACTCATTTGATTGAGTGCGGCTGCCGGGGGCTTAATAACTATTTCAATTCCTGGACCTACTGGGTTTAACTCGCTATCAGTGACTATTACCGCAATCTCAACCAGAGCATCCTCGACCAATGACAGGCCGGTCATCTCACAATCAATCCAGACCAGGTTGGGGTTCTCGCTCACGGGGTCAATC
>CAIUXE010000166.1 GCA_903902965.1 uncultured Actinomycetes bacterium | reverse complement strand
CGGCGAGCGCATGAATTCAGAAAGTGAAGCACTCGCAATTGTTGATGCGTTTCTGGCTACTCCATATTCCGGGGAAGATCGACATACTCGTCGTATCGATATGATCTCAGATTACGAAGTAAGCAAAAAACTCCCACCGCTTTAAGCGATCTACTTCTTGAAGTAATGAAAATCTGTAACTTGATGTTCTTTATCTAATCCTTGTTTTTCGAAGCGCGTAAAAGTTCTATTAGCTGGACGTGGAACTACTCCCCCGGAAAATTCAGAAACTTGATCTAATCTTTCTGCAATCCAATCTGCATAAGGTTGCCAATCAGTGGCAATATGTAAAAGTCCGCCAGTACGTAATTTTTTAGCGAGTAAGTTTAAAAAATCTCCTTGCAATAATCTGCGTTTGTGATGGCGCAATTTTGGCCAAGGGTCAGGAAAATAAATTCTGATTTCATCTATTGATTCATCAAGGATTTTTTCTGGCAACACCAACATCACATCGTCGTGAATGATTCGAACATTCTCGACTCCAGCTTGATCAATCCGCCATAAAAGTGAACCGATACCTGGCCGGTGAATCTCAAGTGCGACGATTCCAATTGTTGGATCCGCTGCTGCCATCTCGGCAGTTGCCTCTCCCATCCCAGTTCCAATCTCAAGAACCACATGATTCAACTCTGGAAAAAGCGTGTGCAGATCGATTGCCTCATCACCAATCTCAACCCCAAATCGCTGCCAATGCCGCTCAATTGCTGCCTCTTGGGAATGGGTGATTCGGGCCCCGCGCAACTTGTAAGTGCGGATTGAGTTCGAATACTCCTGCTGGGCCTCCATAGCCCAAGCCTGCCACTGATTACTTTTTAGCCCAAACCCTCGCCAAGTGGTTGGATATCACCTCAACGCTTTATATAAGGAGTATCTGTGCCTGGAGTAAACCTTTCTCGTGCTGAAGCCGCCGCTCGTAGCGCTCACTTAAAAGTAGACAGCTATCTAGTCGAGTTGGATCTGACTACCGGCGCCGAAGTTTTTCGTGCGAAGACCACAGTCAAGTTTTCAAGCAGTAAACCAGGTAGCGAAACTTTTATAGATGCAGTTGGTCGCACACTTCATAGCGCGACCCTTAATGGTGTGGCATTAGATCCATCTGTATTTGATGGCGAAAGTGTTCACTTAAAAAATCTTGCTGCTGAAAATACCTTGGTTGTAGATCTAGATGCCATCTACTCAACCTCTGGCGAGGGTCTGCATCGATTTGTTGATCCCGCCGATTCAGAAGTTTATTTGTACTCACAATTTGAAGTTGCAGATTCACGTCGAGTTTATGCTTGCTTTGACCAACCTGATTTGAAAGCGAAGTTCTCTCTTACGACAGTTGCTCCTTCTAATTGGGAAGTAATTTCAAACTATTCAGCTAAAGAGAAAAAAGATCTAGGAAACAACAAGACTCTCTGGGTCTTTAATGAAACCCCAGTCATGTCCACATACATCACCGCTTTAATTGCCGGTCCTTATCACTTTGTAACAGACACATATAAAGGTGAAAAGGAAGTTCCACTTGGAATTTATTGCCGCACTTCACTTGCAGCAAAGTTAGATGCTGACGAGATCTTCAAGATCACCAAGCAGGGTTTTGCATACTTCGAAAAAGAGTTCGGCCTAGCTTATCCTTTTGAAAAATATGATCAGATTGCTGTTGCTGAATTTAATGCTGGTGCCATGGAAAATGCTGGAGCAGTTACATTCGCTGAGGATTACTTTGTCTTTAGAAGCAAAGTCACGGACAAAAATTACAACTGGCGTGCAAATGTAATTTTGCATGAGATGGCACATATGTGGTTTGGCGACTTAGTAACCATGACCTGGTGGGATGACCTTTGGTTAAATGAATCATTTGCTGAGTGGGCTTCATATACCGCACTCGCAGATGCAACTCGCTTTACAAATTCATGGACTGTCTTCAACGCTGAAAGAAAAAATTGGGCGTATCGCCAAGATCAACTTTCATCTACACATCCAATCGTTGTAGATATGTCAGATCTAGAAGCAGTTAAAACAAACTTTGATGGAATCACATACGCAAAAGGTGCTTCTGTATTACAACAGCTTGTGGCTCACGTTGGTAAAGATAATTTCGTTAATGGCTTGCGCCAGTATTTTGCCAAGCACGCATGGGGAAATACAACTTTGAACGATCTCTTAGTAGAACTTGAGGCCACTAGTGGTCGCTCACTCAAGCCGTGGGTATCCACCTGGTTGCAAACTGCTGGCGTAAATACATTGCGCCCAGCAATTGAAGTTAAAGACGGTAATTACACCAAGATTTCTGTTGCACAAGAAGCACCACTTGTTCCAAAAGGCTCAACTGAACTTCGCCCACATCGGATGGCAGTTGGACTTTACGATTTGAAGAGTGACAAATTGACTCTTCGTAAATCTGTCGAACTTGATGTTGCTGGAGCCCTTACATCGATTGATCAATTGATTGGCGAAAAAGAAGCTGATTTAATTTTATTAAATGATTGCGATTTAAGTTATGCGAAAATTCGCTTTGATAAGCGTTCGATAGCAACTCTGACCAAAAACCTTGCTGGTATTGAAGATCCACTTACTCGTGCACTTTGCTGGTCTGCTTCATGGGACATGTTGCGCGACGGAGAACTTTCAGCCAGTCAATATGTTCCGATGGCTATTTCTGGTCTTGCAACCGAAAAAGATGTCTCTGTAATTTCGATGACTTTGATTCAGATGGGAACTGCTGTCGAACTATTTGCTTGTGCAGAAAATCGTGACAAAGTTCGTGAGCAGATGGCGAATGGTTTAGAAATCTTGCTAGAAAATAGCGCCCCAGGATCCGATATGCAGTTGCAATATGCACGTTCATTTGTCACGGCTGCATTTTCAGATCGCCAAAATGCTCGAATCCGACAAATTCTTGATGGGGATATCGCCGGCTTAGTTGTTGATGCAGATTTGCGTTGGCACTTCCTTGGTGCCCTTGCTGAACGCGGTAAGTTAACTGAAGCTGAAATTGCTAAGGAAGTAGCCGCAGACAACACAGCAAGTGGACTTAAATCTGCTGCTTTTTGTCGAGCAGCGCTTCCTACAGCGGATGTAAAAGCTAAAGCTTGGCAAGATGCATTTAATTCTGAGCTTTCAAACCACATTCAATTGGCGACCATCGGCGGAATGCAACGTCCAAGCCAACGTGAATTATTACTTCCATACGTGGACAAGTATTTTGAGTGCTTGGTTGAAACATGGGAAAAGAAATCCTATGAAATTGCATCAAACATCGTTTCTGGTTTATTCCCTGCATATTTAGTTAGCGACCAAAACCTTGCTAAAGCGGAGAGTTGGTTATCTGGCGCAGGCAAAGTTGCACCTGCCGCTTTGCGCAGATTGGTATCAGAGAACCGAGATGCAATGGCGAGAGCATTAAAAGCTCAAGGTGTTGACGCTAAAGCGTAATTAATTGATTTTTGTTATTGCTCGTCCGGCACTGCCGCGCGCATTGCGTGGCCGTGTCATCAGGTAAACAATTAATGAGATTCCAATAAATAATCCAACAGGAGCTAAAACAAAATAAGTAAAGGTTTGTAATGCAGTGAGACCTTCACCGGCCATGGTGCCATCTTCTTGGGTAATTGCGAGATTTAGTATTTGTGAATTCATAATGCAGTAATCCTACTAGTTAAATTTATTACTTAAGCGACAACACTTCCTACGCCAAATGGCTGTAGGTATGGAACCCACCGGGGATCCGCGCGACCTGTACCCAGGATTCGCCAAGCTGCTCCTGATGGTTCTTTAGGAATATTTCGTAAACGCCATCCTAAATCTTTCAAAGTTCGATCAGCTTTGGAATGGTTGCACCGATGGCATGCAGACACAACATTGTCCCAAGCATGGGCTCCACCGCGAGATCTTGGCATCACATGATCAATGCTTGTTGCTGGAGCTTGGCAGTAAACACATTTGCCACCATCGCGGGCGAAAATCGCACGTCGGGTAAGTGGGACGGTATTGCGATATGGAACTCTGACAAATCTATTTAACTTAATGACAGTTGGCAGAGAAATATCACCAGCAGGATGATGAATAAAAGTTCCAGATGTTTCAACAACACCTGCGCGTTGATTCATGACAAGGATCAGAGCGCGACGTTCGCTAACAACACACAGCGGCTCATAAGTCGCGTTAAGGACAAGGGCGTTAGACATCGCCACTCCCTCCTGCGCACAAAGTGCCAATTGGATAATCAGGTAAGTGAAATCTTGCTGGTTTCTATTGAAGTTGGCTAGTAAGGCACACCAGAAAAAAGGGTCAGTTGATGAACTTTTGGTGTCGCGAGCCTAGGCTTAGGCGCATGAGCCTGAAATACCCACCTGCCGATCGTGAAGCAATCAGCGATCAGTACTTTGGGCAGCAGGTCGCAGATCCATACCGTTGGCTAGAAGATGGCCAATCAGCAGCCACTAAGAAATGGTCCGTGGCGCAAGAAGCACTTTGGCAAGACCAGATTAAACAATTAAGCGGCCGCGATCATTGGGCGCAACGTTTAACTACATTGCTTGGCGCCGGATATATATCTACTCCTGCTTGGCGCGGTGGAAGATCTTTTTACATGTGCCGTAAAGCTGGCGAAGAGTTGGGAATTCTTTACACTCGAAAAACTCCAGAATCACCAGAAGTTGTTTTACTTGATCCAATTGCAATTGATCCAACAGGTAAAACAACATTGGATGCATTCCAACCTTCCAAAGAAGGAAATTTGCTTGCTTATCAATTATCTGCAGGTGGAACTGAAGAGAGTTCAATTTACGTTCTAGATATTGAAAGTAAAAAAATAATTGAAGGACCGATCGATCGTGGTCGCTACTCCCCTATTGCATGGCTTCCTGGTGAAAAAGCTTTTTATTATGTTCGTCGACTTGCTCCAGAATTAATTCCAGCGGAGGAAGAGCAGTTTCATCGCCGGGTGTATCTACATAAAGTTGGAACTCCTGCTGAAGATGACATTGAAATTTGGGGATCCGAAGAAGAGATAACCAGTTATTACGGAGTGACCGTTTCAATGGATGGGCGTTGGCTAAGCATCTCTGCAAGTGCAGGAACTGAACCTCGTAATGATCTGTGGCTCGCTGATCTACAAAGTAGTTCAATAGAAAAACCAGATTTAATTTTGATTCAAAGTGCAGAAAGCGATTCGCAAACAGATGTGCAGGCTTTACGCGACGGAAGAATTTTAATTGGAACAGATTTTGATGCACCACGTGGTCGAATCTGCATCTCATCCCCAAGTACTTTGCTCTCGATGGGTGAGAGTGCGCAATGGCGTGATTTAGTACCCGAAGACCAGGAAGCGGTAATGGGTGGTTGGGCGATATTAGATGGAGATCAACTTCCAGGTGCGATGCTTTTAGTTTCTTGGGAAAGACATGGAGTTAGTGAGATAAGTATTCATTCACTTGAAACTGGAGAACGACAAAGCACTATCCCGTTGCCAGGGTCTGGAACTTTGACTGGATTAAGCGAGCGACCAGAAGGTGGACATGAAGCATGGATTGGTTACACCGATCATGTAACTCCACCGACTGTTTACCATTTTGACGCTCGCACATTAAAACTTACTAAATATGCAGATCCTCCCGGACGTGTTGCGGTGCCAAAAGTTTTCTCAAAACAAATTACCTATAAATCTGTTGATGAAACTCTTGTACGGATGTTTGTACTTTCTCCAACTGAAAAACCAGATCAGCCACGTCCTACAGTTCTTTACGGATATGGTGGATTCGGAGTTGGTTTATCTCCTGGATATTCAGCAAGTGCACTGGCTTGGGTTGAAGCCGGTGGAGTTTGGGTAGTTGCAAATATTCGCGGTGGTGATGAAGAAGGTGAAGATTGGCACCGTGATGGTATGCGCGGTGAAAAACAAAATGTATTTGATGATTTCCATTCCGCCGCAAAAACTTTAATTGACCAGGGCTGGACTACTGCGGCGCAACTGTCGATTGAAGGCGGATCAAATGGTGGCTTATTAGTTGGTGCAGCCCTAACTCAAGAACCTGCTCTGTATAGTGCAGTAGTTTGCTCAGCTCCTTTGCTGGATATGGTCCGGTACGAAAAGCATGGCTTGGGTGCCACTTGGTCTGATGAATATGGAAGTGCCGAGATTGAAGAAGAGTTTGAATGGTTGATCTCATACTCTCCTTATCACCACGTACATGAAGGTATTAAATATCCCGCAACTTTATTTACCGTATTTGATAGTGATACTCGCGTTGATCCGCTACATGCCCGAAAGATGTGCGCTGCTTTGCAACATGCAACAACTAGCGACCGATCAGTTTTAATTCGTGCCGAATTTGATGTTGGACATGGAGCAAGATCACTTACTAGATCTATCGATTTAACAGCAGATACTTTGGCATTTCATTCAAAATGGAGTGGAATGTCCCCAACTGGAGGCGCAAAATAATGAATGACTTTATAAACTCATTTTCAGATTGGTTTGACGGTGCCCCACTTCGCATCACCACAATCGTAGCTATTGCTTTATTGATCCGATTTATTGGTGCCCGCGCAATTACTAGAGCCATGGATCGATTGATTACGCGATCAGATAAAGGCAAATCCAATCGCGTTGGTGAGCGTGCCAGAACCATTGGTGCATTGCTGCGTAGTGCACTAGGTGGAACCACTGCACTAATCGCATTAGCGACGATTCTTGATGAATTAGGAATAAATCTTGGCCCACTACTTACCTCTGCTGGTGTCGTTGGTGTTGCATTAGGACTTGGTGCTCAGACTTTTGTGCGTGACTTACTTGCTGGACTTTCAATGTTGCTTGAAGATCAATATGGCGTTGGCGACGAAGTTGAATTACTTGAAGTTAAAGGGATTGTCGAAAATGTTGGATTGCGGATAACTACAGTTCGCGCGCAAGACGGAGTTGTTTGGTATTTACGTAACGGCGAGATCTTGAAAGTTGGAAACCGTTCTCAATGAGTGAGATAACTCCTTTTAACGGAAAAACTGTGGTCTTAGTAGATGGAGATTGCAATTTTTGTAGGCGTTCAGTTGCCTGGCTTCGACCACGTATCTCAACTGAAATTTACTTTTACGCATATCAAACGGCGGATCTTGTAACGCATGGAATTTCAATTGAAGAGTGTGAGAAAAGCGTTCAATTAATTAAAGGAAATTACAGATCATCAGGTGCTACAGCGATTGCAGATTTGTTAACACTTGCCGGAGGTACTTATCGTGGCGTGGCATTAACCGTGCGAACGTTGGGAAAAGTAAGTGATTTTGGTTATGAATGGATTGCAAAAAATCGCGGCAGTGAAATAGTGATTAAAATTTCTCAATTCCTGCCAGAAGATCCAGACCCACTCGATTAAATTCATTCAACCTAATTACCATTTCCTTGCTTACT
>CAIUXE010000165.1 GCA_903902965.1 uncultured Actinomycetes bacterium | reverse complement strand
CATTTGTTGTCAACCAAAACATATCCACGATCCATATTTAAACCGATCTCTTCAAAGCCAACACCGGTTGAAGAAGGTCCACGGCCAACTGCTACTAACAAAATATCTGCTTCGAAATCGCGACCATCTTCTAATGTAACTTTAATTCCAGTTGCGGTTTCACTTACACCTGAGAAGCGCACGCCAACTTCGAAATTAATTCCGCGTTTGCGATATGCGCGCTCTAATAATTTAGAACTTGACTCATCTTCTAGTGGCACAAGATGTGGAAGACCTTCAATGATTCGCACATCGGAACCAAATGATTTCCAAACTGATGCAAATTCGCATCCAATAACGCCGCCACCAAGAACGATCACACTCTTTGGAATGTAATCCAAACCGATTGCATGATCGCTGGTAATAATTTTCTTTCCATCAATTGCAAGACCTGGCAATGATTTTGCAAAAGAGCCCGTAGCAAGTACCAAGTTTTTACCGGTATATGTAACGCCATTAGCTTCAACGGTATTAGCTGAAGTAACTTTTCCGTATCCTTCAATGAAATGAACATTTCGAGATTTAACTAAACCTTGCAATCCTTTGTATAACTTGCCGATCACACCATCTTTATAAGAGTTGACTCCAGTCATATCGATTCCGTTGAACTGGGCAAGAACTCCAAAATCTCCAGCTTCACGTGTGCTATCTGCAATCTCGCCTGCATGCAGCAAGGCTTTGGTTGGAATGCAACCGCGGTGCAAGCAGGTGCCGCCTAATTTTCCGGCCTCAATCAATGCGACAGAAAGGCCAAGTTGGGATGCACGTAGGGCGCAGGCGTATCCGCCACTTCCACCACCTAATACGACTAGATCAAAAACATCGGCTGCCATCTCGGCTTACCCACCTTCATATCCATCTTTAAAGTTGTATCCCTATCTTGCCAGCCTTTACCTTCAGAGCCGAATTGGGATTATTTTGTGATTTGAGCTAATCGCACGAGTGAGCGGAGGGCAAAACCGACCCCTCCAACTGGCGTATAGCCATGCGCGGCACCCTCGTTAAATGAAGGCCCAGCAATATCAAGGTGCAACCAAGGCAGATCTGGGGCGACGAACTCCTGCAAGAAAAGACCAGCAACCAACATTCCCCCCATCCGCTCACCAATATTGGCTAAATCAGCGACTGGGGAATCCAGAGATGCGCGCAGTTCAGGAGGCAAAGGCATTGGCCAAAATTGTTCTCCGGCGGAATGAGCCGCAGATAAAAACTTTCCACTAAATTCAAAATCGTTTGTCATAACCGCAGCGGTCTTTGTACCTAACGCCACAATTTGCGCGCCGGTTAATGTGGCCACATCAATTATTCCATCCAACTTTGGTGCCACCTCGGCAGCGCGAACAAGTGCATCGCCAAGAACTAATCGGCCTTCTGCATCTGGATTTAAAACTTCAACAGTTTTGCCACCGTACATTGTGATTACATCACTTGGTCTAGTTGCAGTATCACTAACCATGTTTTCAGCCAGTGGTGCCCAAGCATCAATTGAAATTGGTAATTTCAATTCGGCAATTGCAAATATGGCGCCCATTACAGCCGCAGCACCACTCATATCGGATTTCATAGCTTCCATACCTTGTGCAGGTTTAAGAGCTAAACCACCAGTATCAAAAGTTATTCCTTTGCCAACAAATGCGAGGTGAGCTTTTGCACGAGCTGATCGATAAGTTGCCCGTACTAAACGAGGAGGATTTGCCGAGCCTTGACCAACAGCTGTGATTCCACCATAACCGCCGCGCTTTAACGCCACTTCATTAAGAATCTCGATTTTTACATTTGCTGGTGCTTGGTTTTTTGTTAATTTTGTAAATCGATCTGGAGTTAAATAACTAGGAGGCATGTTTATTAAATTTCTAGTGAAATTTACTTGCGCAACAATCACCTGAGCATTTCTAATCGCTTCTTTAAACTCTTTAGTTGGACTCTTTGGAGTGTAAATCTCAATTTTAGTTAGCGGAGATTTCAAATCTTTTGAACCACTGCCGCGAAAATCATGGAAAGCGTATGAACCTAAAAGTGCGCCTTCGGCAATAGGTTGTAAATCATCTGCATTACTTGCTGGAAGTGCAAAAGCAGCGCGAGCGTGCGCATGCAACGAACGAGCGGCACTGCCTGCAGCCCTGCGCAAAGTTTCGGCAGAAAATCTCTTTTCGAGTTTGCCCATGCCGGTGAAAACCAAAATCCCGTGCATTGCGTCAGGAACAAAAGTAACTTCATCTGCTTTGCCCGTTGCTTTAAAGGAATTTAATGTTTGCAGTAAATTCTGAGCATCTAACCCTTTTAGCGGGGTCACAAGAACCAAAGAACCCGCGTCATCTTTAGCAACGCCAATTACCAATGGAGCAGGTGTGGATATTTTTTCGACTAATGAAAGTTGCGTTGCCAAATTGCGCCCCCGATATTGGTTAATTCCCATCCAGCCTAGTCAAAAGCGGTAAGTTTGCGCTCATGGAATCGCCGCTATTACAGATACACCAATCCTTAAATGCCAAACTTGGTGATTTTGCCGGCTGGGCGATGCCGCTTGAATATCCAGCTCCGGTTGGCGGGGGAACGCTGACCGAGCATGAAGCGGTGCGCACCAATGTTGGCTTATTTGACGTTTCACATTTAGGAAAAATAGAAATTCACGGAACGGGTGCCAAGGAGTGGCTCAACTCCATAATTACAAATGACCTAAATAAAATTAAGCCAGGACAGGCCCAATACAGCATGTTGTGTAACGAAGATGGGGGAGTAATTGACGATCTGATTGTTTATTTGAAATCAGATGATGCAATTTTGATAATCCCAAATGCCGCAAACTCAGATGATGTTTTTTCCACACTTAACAGTGCGCTTTTACAAGGAATAAAGATTCAAAATCGACACAATGATTTTGCAGTAATTGCAATTCAAGGTCCAGTTTCCGCTCAAGTATTAGCTGCTACAGGATTACAGGTCGAGTTAAATTACATGTCATTCGCTGAGGTTGAATTTCTAAATGAAAAGATGATTGTTTGTCGAACTGGATATAGCGGGGAGCATGGCTATGAGCTTCTTCCAACATCTGCAAATGCGGTAAAACTTTGGGAGCTACTTTCAAAAGAAATCTTCGCGCATGGTGGAAAAATTTGTGGGCTAGGCGCACGCGATACTTTGCGTACAGAGATGGGCTATCCGCTTCATGGCCATGAGTTGTCGCTAGAAATTTCACCTGTTACTGCAGGATCCTCCTGGGCCGTCGGCTGGCAGAAAAATGTATTCGCCGGCAGTTCTCGTTTACGTGAGGAAGAAGTAAAAGGTTCGGCTCGAATTTTGCGCGGATTGCTTGCAGATGAGCGCGGAATTCCCCGGGCCGGAATGCAAGTTAAAAATTCACTTGGAGCGGTTATTGGTGAAGTTACGAGTGGAACATTTTCTCCTACATTAAAAAATGGAATTGCACTTGCCTTAATCGATTCAGCAATTGGTATTGGAGAGCAAGTTTTGGTGGACATCAGAGGGCGCAATTTAGCTATGAGTATTACAAAACTGCCTTTTGTGCAATCTCACGTGCGGTAACAAAATTAGCTTTCCGCATTGATCTCCTTAAAGAATTTAATATTGGTTTTCCAGCCACTGCAATCAAGGCTGCAGTGAGTATTGCTCGTGGAATATCCCACGCCATCGCAGTTAGAAAATGAAAAACAAAGTAACGATGTAAATTTTCTAAAATCGGAGCCCCAGCAATAAAAGATATTTGAGTATCGGCACCTACCAACCATGGCCAAAGTTGTAGATCCATCAGTGCGCCAAAAATTAACCCAGCAAAGAATCCATAAGTAGCCAAGACAATTATTTCGACTCTTTGTTTTTCAATCTTCGGTAGTGCCCCAGCTCCCCAACCAATCCAAGCTGCTGCCATCATTTGAAATGCCAACCATGGACCAGCACCGCCAGTTAGTAATGCCGATGTAAATAAAACACTTAATCCAAGTAAAAATCCAAAACGTTTTCCTAAAGCACGACCGCCTAAAATTATTAAGAACCAAATTGGTTCAACGCCGATTGCTCCTGCACCAAAAATCCGCAAAGCTGCACCAGTCGCTGTTAATACTCCTAGGAATGCCAAACTTTTTACATCAAGATCGCCTTGAGTCAACTCAACTATCAATATTAAAAGTGCTACTGGCATTAGTGCCAGAAATAAATATTTTGCTTGTCCATTGTTTTCAACTTGTTCGGCAGAAATAAAGAGTGGCCATGCAAAAGCAAAAAATCCAATTATTGATGCAAAGCCAAGTAGTGGAGTTGATCTGTTTATTTGCATATCTGTAATTAGCTCTGCTCGAGAGCGGAAGTTATCTCTGAAAATGTTAACCATTTGCCAGGGGCCAAAATTTTCGAAATTTGTGGAGCAAATGCTGGTGATGAAGTCAGGATTTCAAGCGTGCTTCCATCTGCGATTTTTTCTCCCTCAGCAAGGAAGATAACTCGAGTTGCAACTTCAGCAACTAATTCAACGTCATGTGTAGCTAAAATTACAGAACGCCCTTCAGCTGCCATTGACTGCAGTATTTTAATTAGTCGCAACTTAGCTGAATAGTCCAAACCTCTAGTAGGTTCATCAAGAATTAGTAATTTTGGCGAAGCAGCAAGAACAATCGCTAAAACTAAGCATAAACGTTGACCCTCGGATAGATCTCGCGGATGTGCGCTCTCTGTTATATCCGGCAGCAACTGATTCAATATTTTGTAAGTAGTTCCTTGCGCAACCTGGCTATCTCGATCAGCAAAACCGCACTCTTGCAGTACGGACTCTCCATACAGAAGATCTGTGGCTTCTTGAGGCACAAATCCCACGAGCGAGATTAGTGATTTGCCCTTTAATTCTTCTGCTGGTTTTCCATTCAATAGCACTTGACCACTTTTAATTGGAGTGATTCCCACAGTGCTGCCAAGCAGTGAGCTTTTACCCGCACCGTTTCTTCCCATGATGGCAACAACTTCACCTTGACTGACTTCAATATCAATTCCTTTTAGAGCCAGGTTTTTCTCATATTGCACCATCAACTTTTTAATCTCCAAAATTATCGGGAGGGATTTGCCCACTGGTGATTTACGAATTGGGGGAGATAAGTTTGCTAATTTCTCACGCAATGGTTCTGCTAATCGCCGTGCATCACGAACTGTTAATGGAAGTGGATTCCAATCTTGATCTTTACCGAGCAAGACAACCGGTGGTGCACTTTGAGATTGCGCCATGATCTCCTCGGGTAAGCCAATTCGCACCTCTCCGTTACCCAACACGTGAATTATCCGGTCCACAAATTGCAGTACTCGCTCTAACCGGTGCTCAGCAATGATGATCGTCAAACCTAAATCGTGAACCAGACGAGCAAGTATGGATAAAACTTCTTCAGCGGCAATTGGATCGAGAGCACTAGTTGGTTCATCTAGAAGTAAAACTTTTGGATGCATCGTTAAGACAGCTGCAATAGCTACCCGTTGAGCTTCGCCTCCACTTAATGTTGAAAGGGATCGATCTCTTAATTGCGCTAATCCCAGGAGATCCAAAGTTTCTTCAACTCGTTTGCGCATCACATCTCTAGGAATACCTAAAGATTCCATCCCAAAAGCAATCTCTTCCTCCACGGTATCGGTAACAAATCCCTCCGCTGGATTTTGTCCGACGATCCCGATTAGATCTGCTAATTCACGTGGTCTATGCATTCTGGTAGATCTACCCGCAACAGTAATTTCTCCAGAAAGAATTCCACCGGTGTGGTGTGGAACTAATCCATTTATCAATTTCAACAGGGATGATTTGCCCGAACCAGTTTGACCCATTATTAAAAGCAATTCACCTTCGGGAACCGAAAAGGAGAGGTCATTAAAAATAGTTTTCTGTGCTTGTGGATAAATTAGTGATACTTCATTAAAAGAAATCACAGCTTTACCCCCGTAATCATTTGCTTCTCTTTAGGTGCGACAAAGATCGGGGATATCGCCAAAATGAAAATTGCTGAAGTAGTTAACGTACTCTGATTTTTGTAAATAATTAGGGAAATCAAAGTAATTGAGGTCGCTAATACGATCCATTCCGCACCTTTCCAGATCTGTGGCCGGTATCGAGTCCGCTTTGTAGATTTATTTGCCACAACTAATCCCACTGCGAGTAAAGCTATTCCAAATCCAAAGGCAATAGCGGCGCCGTTGATCGCAGCTAGAAATAAAGAAATTCCAATTGTGATCGCGACTACTGAGCTCAATAAAATTTGAGAACCGAATCTGCGTCCAGTTGCGGAGTCATTAAATCCATAACCCCGAGATTCCATTGCAGCACCAAGATTAATAGCCCGTTGTAGAGAGTCTTCGAAAATCGGCACTGCTATTTTGCGAAAAGCGATTCGCTGCTGATCACCACGTAATCTCCGCGCCTGTTTGACTCTTTGAATTGACATTACGAAATGAGGAATCAAAGTAGTAGCAATAATTAGTGCCACACCTGCTTGGTGCATTACGCCAGGAAGAGCACGTAATCCTTGTTTTGGATTTGCTAATGCACTTGCTGCTGCTATCGCCAGAATTAATGTAAAGAAAGTTAATCCTTCTGTAGCCGTAATGCTCAGGCGCTCGGATGTAACTGGTCCACCTATTCGGATGCCAGCCATCCAATCTGGAAGTGGAATTGTTGGCAAAGTAAATAAAGTATTGCCAGGAATCGGTACTGAAAGGCTTACGCCAATAATCATTCGAATTACAAAAGCTATTAACCCAAGTCGAATGCCAATTGAAAATGCTTTAGCCCAAGGCTGGTCACTCTTTTTAGAAAAAACGACCACTGCAGCGCTAATACATAAAAGTATTAAGGCCGGCGTTCCGGGGGATTGGCTTGCAGTAATTGCAATACCAATACCCCAAGACCACCACGCAAATGGATGCAATGATCGTTGATTCATTAAGAATTACTTCAAGCCGGCCGGAGTTTTAATTGCTTTTTCGCTGCATTCGTTTTTAGGGAAAGCAGCAATTGAGCAAATCATTCCGGAAGCGTTACTTCTAATTTTGGTGGCTTTATTCAAGACATCAAAACCAGTAGCTTTCATTGGAAGCACAACACATTTATTGAAGGCCTTAGGAGCAACTTCACCTTTAGGCGCAATTACTTTTGGCCCAAACTCAACAACTAAGGCGATTCGTTTTTTGCCTGCAACAGCAGCAGTGCTACCACAGATGCTCTCAAAATTTGGCGCAACTTTAGGGGCGCCGGTATTAATAACTTCTCCAGCAAATGTAAATGCGAATCCTTCTACCGATCCATCTGGAATATTTACAGTTGGTCCAGTCATAGCAGTGGTCCATTTACTTTCACCAGGTTTTGCTTGGTAATAGCCCCAGTAGCGATACCCAGTATCACTAGCCGCTTGTGCAATTGGGTTTCCCATAGATCCGATAGATAAGGCGAGTAACAAAATAGGAATTACTTTTTTCAACATCTTTTATTGTGAACCTTTCGAAAAAGGGCCCACAAGGCGATCCCGACTTTTATCGCAATAAAAAACCGCCCACTAAATAATTAGCAGACGGGCGAATTACGCGAGCCAAGTGACTCGGAACTCCGCCCCGTAAACCACGACGGGTGGTATTCAAACTGCTTTTAATTGATAGGTAATCCGACTTATCGAGATTGCCAGCATTTTCAGCGGCTAAATCAACTTACGGTTGCGGGTCAGCGTCGGAATTTCACCGATCTTCCCCTATCAAGCAAAGGTATTTAGTTGTTGTTTAGTTGTTATTCATTTTCTCCAGCAGTCGGATCCTAACCCCCGACTAGCCAAAAGCAAGTGATGTGACATATCTTTTGGACATGGAATATAGACGCCTTGGCAGTACTGGAATGTATGTCTCTGAAATCTCCTACGGAAACTGGATTACTCATGGTTCCCAAGTTGAAGCTGAGGAAGCCGTTAAGTGTGTTCATGCCGCGCTAGATGCTGGCATAACCACCTTTGACACTGCCGATGTTTACGCCGGCACAAAAGCTGAGACCGTTCTCGGCAAAGCGCTTAAAGGTCAGCGCCGCGAATCTTACGAACTTTTCACCAAGGTGTACTGGCCAACCGGAACCGGAAAAAATGATCGTGGCCTATCCCGCAAACACATCATGGAATCAATCAACGGTTCGTTAAAACGTTTACAAACTGATCATGTTGATCTTTATCAAGCACACCGTTTTGATTACGAAACTCCACTTGAAGAAACTTTGAAGGCTTTTGATGATCTGATTCGTCAAGGAAAAGTTAATTACATCGGTGTATCTGAATGGCGCGCGAGCGAAATTGCTGCTGCATTGAAAATTCAAGATGCAATGGGTTACGACCGTTTTGTTTCAAGCCAACCTCAATATTCAATGCTTTGGCGCGTAATTGAAAAAGAGATTGTTCCGCTATCTGAGAAAGAAGGAATTGGCCAAATAGTTTGGTCCCCAATTGCTCAGGGCATTCTTACTGGAAAGTATTTGCCTGGAAAGAAAGCACCTGCCGGATCACGAGCCACAGATAAGAAGAGTGGCGCAAACATGATCTCTGGCTGGATGCGCGATGAGGTTCTCGAAGGTGTCCAGAAACTTGTACCAATCGCTGAATCAGTTGGTCTTTCAATGGCACAACTTGCTATCGCGTGGGTCTTGCAAAACAAGAACGTATCAAGTGCAATCATCGGTGCCTCTAAAGCCAAACAAGTAAAAGAGAATGTTAAAGCTGCCGGAGTTAAATTAGAGCCAGCAGTATTAAAAGCAATTGATGATGCAATTGGTGGTCTAGCCGAACGCGATCCAGCGAAAAATAAGAGTCCTGAAAAGCGACCTTAATTAAATTTTTCGCCGCGCTTAACTAGTGGTGATGGACTGCGCAGCCTTCTAATTTGAGTGCTGCGCAACCATGCGTAAATAGCTAATCCTTTTAATTTCTCGTCAGGATATTTTTCTGCTACTTGGGCCTTAATTTTGCGGCCCATAATAAATCCATCAATCGTTGAAATTAAGATGACCATATACATAAACAGAGTTGCCAATATTTTTATGTTGTCACTTGGAATTACTGAAAGAAGCAGAACCACCATTAGTAGTGGCATGAAAAACTCTGCTACCGAATATCTGGAATCCACATAGTTTCGCGCAAATTTACGGGCTGGTCCTTTGTCGCGAGTTGGCAATGCTCGCTCTTCTCCGCGCATATAGGCACCACGCAACTCTTCGCGTTTTTTTCGCTGCTGCGCTTTAAGTGCTTTGCGATCAGTTTTATTTACCGCAGGGGCTAGTGATCTACGTGGACGTTTAGCTTCGGCCTCGCGACGCTTTGGGGTTGGACGCCCTTTACCTGCGTTGGCATCATTGTTTGAACTCTCAGATGACTGACTCATGATTCGATCCTATTCTAAATTTCTTTAAGGAAGGGCAAGCATCTGATCTAAAGCGATTTTTGCGTACTTGGCTACCTTTGGGTCAACGGTAATTTGGTTCAACAATCGACCTTGTACCAAAGATTCCATTACCCAAACTAAGTGCGGCAAATCAATCCGGTTCATAGTTGAGCAGTAGCAAACAGTTTTATCTAAAAATACTATTTCTTTATCCGGGTTGTCAGCAGCCAATCTGCGAACTAAATTCAATTCAGTTCCAACCGCCCATTTTGAACCAGCAGGGGATTGCGCAACTGTTTTAATAATCGATTCTGTTGAGCCAACTACATCTGCTGCGGACACAACTTCATACTGACATTCAGGATGTACTAGAACTTTTACTCCGGGGACTCGCTCTCTGACTTCGTTTACGGAGTCAACAGTGAAGCGCCCATGAACTGAGCAATGGCCGCGCCATAAAAGAATTCGAGCTCGCTTGATTTGCGCATCGGTCAGACCGCCATTTTCTTTCCATGGATTCCAAACTGCACAATCATCAAGGGAAAGTCCTAATTGCAAAACAGCTGTGTTACGACCTAAATGTTGATCAGGGAGAAATAAAACTTTCTCTCCTTTTTCTAAAGCCCAAGCCATCGCAGTTTTTGCATTAGAGGAAGTACAAACTGTTCCACCGTGCTCACCTGTGAAGGCTTTTATTGCGGCAGATGAATTCATATACGTAACTGGAATAGTCTTATCTGCAACACCAGCTGCTGTTAGTGCATCCCAACATTGGGCAACTTGCTCGCTATTTGCCATATCTGCCATCGAACAACCAGCTGCTAAATCCGGCAAAATAACTTTTTGCGAATCATTAGTTAAAATATCGGCACTTTCTGCCATGAAATGCACACCACAAAAAATAATAAATTCAGCTTCAGGTCTTGCTGCCGCATCTTTCGCAAGTTTGAAAGAGTCACCCATGACATCCGCGAATGCGATTACTTCATCTCGTTGGTAGTGGTGACCGAGAATAAAAGCTCGACTGCCTAATGCTTTACGTGCAGCATGAGCGCGCTCAACTAAATTTGGATCACTAACTGCCGGTAGCTCACCAGGGCAGGACACCCCACGTTCGCTCGCTAAATCAACTCCGCGGCCAAGTAGTAAAAGGTCTGTTATTGAAGTTGCCACACGGCAATTCTCTCAGGTTTGCCAGGCGCCCCGCCACATTAGGGCGCGCGGGAAGGTTTTTGGTGGGTCGGTGGTTCTCTTTTATGGCACGATTAGACCAACACGGGAGGTCGTTATGAGCACAACAGAGGTAAATCTTTCAACGGCAGGAATCGGCTTGACTGACGGAGCTGCGCTTAAGGTGCGCGCTTTGCTAGATCAAGAGGATCGCAATGACCTTAAATTACGTGTAGCAGTGCAACCTGGTGGATGTTCTGGCTTGCGCTACCAACTTTATTTTGATGACCGCGCACTCGAAGGTGACTCAATTAGCGAATTTGGTTCAGTAGCTGTGGTTACCGACAAGATGAGCACTCCATATTTGATGGGTGCAACTATTGATTTCGTGGATACCATCGAAAAGCAAGGTTTCACCATCGACAATCCAAATGCCGGCGATTCATGTGCTTGCGGAGATTCCTTTAATTAATTTGTTTAACTTCAAGGAGTCCCTCGCGTGAAGATCGCGGTAACCGGATCGGTCGCGACTGATCATTTAATGACATTTCCGGGTCGATTTGCTGATTCAATTGTTGCGGGGTCGATCGAAAATATTTCATTATCTTTTTTGGTTGATGAACTTGATGTTCGTCGCGGGGGCGTTGGTGCAAATATAACTTTTGGCATGGGAGTTCTTGGCCTTAACCCGATTCTGATTGGTGCGGTTGGTCGAGATTGGGATGATTACAACTCATGGCTCACTAGACATGGAGTTGATACTTCATCTGTAAAAGTTTCTAAAACTCAATTAACTGCAAGTTTCACTGTGACTACCGATAAAGAATTAAATCAGATTGCTTCCTTTTATCCAGGAGCGATGAGTGAAGCTCGTGATATTGAACTTGGGCCAATCATCGATAAATACGGGGGAGTCGATCTGGTAGTAATCACTCCGGATAACCCAGATGCAATGGTGCGCCATACGGAGGAGTGCCGACATCGTGGTTTGGATTTTGCGGCAGATCCTTCGCAACAGTTGGCTCGCTTAGATGGCGAAGTTATTAAAACTTTAATTGACGGTGCGAAGTACTTATTTCTAAACGAGTACGAGATGGCTTTAGCTTTACAAAAAACTGGATGGAGCGAAGCAGAAGTTTTGGATCGCGTCGAGATGCGAGTAATCACTCGTGGTTCAAAGGGCGCACGGATTGATTCAAAAAACTTTGCCCCAATTGATATCTCAGTACCGAAAGAGAATGCCAAAGTTGATCCCACAGGTGTTGGTGACGCATTCCGGGCAGGCTTCCTGACTGGCTTAAGTCATAAACTTTCATTAGAGCGGTGCGGTCAAATTGGCGCAATGTTGGCTACTTATGTTGTGGAAACTAAAGGAACTCAGGAGTACCGGTTCACTACTGCTGAATTTTTATCACGTTTTGAAACGGCATATGGTCAAAGCGCTGCTACAGAATTAGCCACAATTCTCAAATAGCAGTTAGCTAGATTTTGTAATTAAGAAATTATCAGCCGAAATTTCTTTAAATTCATTTCCAGTCATCCGAGCCCAAGCACTTAAATCAGCTGCTGTCGCTGGATCATCTGAAAGTAAAAGTACTTGCTGGCCTAACTCGGATTCCTTGATCTTTTTACTTAACTCAATGATAGGCAGTGGACATCTCTTGCCACGACAATCCAGTTCTGTAGCCATATTAATTTTCACGTAACTTTGAAATGATTCCTGGAAGCAGTGCCAATAGTTTGGTTATTTCGCCATCTTGCACATCGTGATTTAAGTTGATGCGCATGTTGCCATGAGTGAGCAATCCCATTGCTTTAAGAACATGACTTGGTTCCAGTGAAGATGCCACACAGGCAGAACCCGATGCAACTGAGAATCCTTCAACTTCAAGGGCGGCAACTAATTGCTCGCTTGATACATTTAAAAAAGATAAGGAAATAATATTTGGTAAAGTCGACTGTGCATTTCCAGCAATATCGACATCGGCAATAGTTTGTTTAACATGATTGCGAATTCGCTCAATCAATGATTTAAGTCGTGCCGAGTTTCCAGCTTCATCGATGATCCAATTTTCAAGAGCACTAGCTGCGGCTAGTGCTAACGGAATTGAAAAACTATTTGGCGAGCGAGTTGGTTTGGTGTGTGGAAGTGGGTTGGACCACCGGGCACCATTTTTTAATGCAAAGACACCCACTCCAGCAGGTCCATTCCAAGAGCGTGCATCAAAATGCAAAGTGGACCAATATGAAGGTTTCACAAAACGGACACCAGAAGCGGTCGCATCGATGTGAAGATGGGCGTTTTGGGCAACGACCGCTTTGGCAATTGCTTTCAAATCTTGCATTGCCCCTGTTTCAATATTTGCACTTTGG
This sequence comes from uncultured Actinomycetes bacterium, assembly GCA_903902965.1. Lineage (GTDB taxonomy): Bacteria > Actinomycetota > Actinomycetes > Nanopelagicales > Nanopelagicaceae > UBA3012. The sequence goes on along the minus strand of CAIUXE010000165.1, from coordinate 7,068 downwards.
ATCGCAACAATTGAATTTGGCTGCAAAGTTTGGGTTAAAAGTTCCAAATCAATCGCACCATCAAGATCTACAGATATCTCAAAAGATTGTTTTGACTTAGCCCTCATCCCGATAATTTCAGATCGCTCAGTTGCCCCGTATATAAACGGTGCGGTTCCAAAGCCAGGGGCCCCCCAAATTGCGATGGGTGAGATCAATTCGGGCTCACCCCATAGTTCAATTTCAGCGACCTTTAGACCCAAAGACTTGGCAATCGATTCGCGCGCTTGAGTCAAAAGTGCCTGGGCTTGGCGACCTTGTGAAGAGATTTGGGTTGGATCAGCCCAGCCTTGATCAAAGGCATCAAGCAAGATTTGGCGCGCTTTGGGATGCAAAGGGTGTTGTCCCTCATATTTTCCCGCTGTGATCATCCCCACGAGGACAACGCTACTGCCGTGCTGCAAATCATGCGAAGTCGGGCACTATCCTTACCCAATGCCCCTTCTAAGCAGAGTTATCAAGAGCAAACGCTTTCGTTTTGCTCCACTCTCAGCGATGTTGCCAATTGGATTGATACTCACAGGGTGCTCAAGTGCCGAAATGCCAGCGCTAGGTTTTCCAAGAAATGTAACTGATATCAATGATCGGTCACTCAATCTTTGGCAAGGCGCATGGATCGCGGCTTTTATTGTCGGTGGATTTACAGCGCTACTAATCCTTTATGCAGCTTTGAAGTTCAGACGCAAAGATGAATCTCTGCCAGTACAGACTCGTTATCACCTTCCAGTTGAAATTGTGTGGACGGTAATTCCTTTTTTAATTGTCGCAGTGCTTTTCTACTTCACTGCTCGAGATGAATCAGCGATTATTAAAATTTCACCATCTAGCGTCGCTATGCACGAAATTAAAGTAAATGGAATTCAATGGTCTTGGCAGTTCTCGTATAAAGATGCTAATGATGCGACTGTAACCGGAACTCCCAAAGCGCCACCTACTCTTTACATTCCTCAAGGTGAACGTGTTCGTTTAACTCTGACTGCAAGTGATGTAGTACATGGTTTTTGGGTACCTGCATTTATGATGCAAATGCAAAATTTACCGGGCGTACAAAACCAATTTGAATTTACGGCCAAAAAGTTAGGTTCGTATCCAGGTCGATGCAACATCCTCTGCGGACGCAACCATTCACAAATGCTTTTCACTGTAAAAGTAGTGACTCCAGTTGAGTATCAAAATTACCTCAACTCTCTGAAGGGGAGTGCTGCATGACCACCTATGCCCAACCAGTTGCAGTAAGTGAGCAGACGGCAAATACTGTTTTGAAGCCGGGCAACAAGGGCCGCGCCATTGTTGGTTGGTTAACAACTACTGACCACAAGCGAATTGGTCATCTTTACTTAATGACAACTTACTTCTGGTTTTTGTTTGGTGGCTTACTCGCACTGATTATGCGCGCAGAATTGTCTCGTCCCGGATTGCAATTTGTAAGTGTGGAACAGTACAACCAATTATTTACAATGCACGGAACCATCATGTTGCTGATGTTTGCAACCGCTCTCTTTATTGGCTTTGCAAATGTGATTATGCCTTTGCAAATAGGTGCGGCTGATGTGGCTTTCCCGCGTATGAATATGCTCTCTTATTGGCTTTATGTATTTGGCGCATTGATGGCAACAGCTGGATTTCTAACTCCAGGTGGTGCAGCATCTTTTGGTTGGACCGCTTACGCACCGCTAGCGAGTGCGGAATTCTCACCTGGTCTCGGAAGTGACCTTTGGGTAATGGGATTAGCTGTTGGTGGTATCGGAACTATTCTTGGTGGAGTTAACTTCATTACAACTATTTTTTGTATGAGAGCCCCAGGAATGACAATGTTCCGGATGTCGATCTTTACTTGGAACACCCTCCTAACTTCTATTTTAATTTTGTTGGCTTTCCCTCCACTAGCCGCTGCACTCTTGGGATTAGAAGCTGATCGTCGTTTCGGCGCTCACATCTTTGATCCAGCAAATGGCGGAGCAATGCTTTGGCAACACCTTTTCTGGTTTTTTGGTCACCCTGAGGTTTACATCTTGGCACTTCCATTTTTTGGAATCGCAAGCGAAATTTTGCCGGTCTTTAGTCGCAAGCCAATCTTTGGTTACAAAGGTTTGGTTGCAGCGACTATTGCAATCGCAGCTCTATCTGTTGCAGTTTGGGCACATCACCTTTATGCAACCGGGCAAGTACTTCTTCCGTTCTTCTCCTTTATGACGTTTTTAATTGGCGTGCCAACTGGAGTTAAATTCTTCAACTGGATCGGAACCATGTGGGGCGGTTCTGTCTCCTTTGATACACCGATGTTGTGGGTACTCGGATTTTTGATTACCTTCTTATTCGGCGGACTTACCGGAATTATCTTGGCCAGCCCACCACTTGATTTTGCAGTCTCTGCCTCCTACTTCATTGTGGCGCACTTCCACTATGTAATTTTTGGAACAGTTACCTTCGCTATGTTTGCCGGCTACTACTTCTGGTGGCCGAAGATGACGGGGCGAATGCTGAATGAAACTCTTGGCAAGATTCACTTCTGGTTAGTATTTGTTGGTTTCCATACAACATTCTTAATTCAACACTGGCTTGGAATAGTTGGGATGCCACGCAGATACGCAGATTATTTAGCCACTGATGGATTTACTGGCATGAATATGATTTCAACTGTCGGAGCATTCTTATTAGCGTTATCAAACATTCCATTCTTTATTAATATTTGGATTACCCGCAAAGCACCACTAGTTGGAGTAGACGATCCTTGGGGTTATGGGGGATCACTTGAATGGGCGACCTCTTGTCCGCCACCTCGTCACAACTTCTTGACCATGCCAAGAATTAGAAGTGAACGTCCGGCTTTTGATCTGCATCACCCTGAAGTTGCCGAAGCAGAAGCGCGTAACGCGAAAAATCATGGTGGGCACAAATGAAGTTTGGCTGGAAGTTCTTTCTAGGAATTGCAGTTTTTTATGCAATTGTTGATGTTACCTACTTCAAATTATCTGGTGAAGTAGTTGGCTCGCTGGCGATTTTGTTAAGCACTTTATTGGCGCTCTTGATCGGGTTTTATTTTTTGGTTATCGATCGTCGTACTGGCGGGTTTTTACCGGAAGATAACCTCGATGGTGAAATTGCAGATCGTGCCGGGGAGTTAGGTTTTTTTAGCCCGCATTCATGGTGGCCACTGCCACTGGCATTTTTTATGACTTTGGCCGGCCTTGGCGTACTACTTGGCTGGTGGCTGACCATAATTGCAGTCGTAGGATTGCTGATGAGTATTTTTGGTTTTGTGATGGAGTACCAAAGGGATAAATCCTCCCACTAGGCGTGTCGCAAAAATAGGGGACAGGGGGAGTGCTTTTAATTTATAGCGGCTGACCTGCGGTTTTAATTTACTAATTTAAAATAACATTTTCATGTGAAAATTCTGTGTTTTTTTGAATTTGAACTAGAACTTTGCCTTTTGTTCCCTCATAATTTTGATGTCAATCCGCCTGTGGAAGGCCTCGAGGTTTCCATTGGAAGTTGGCTCCAAGGGCTAAAAAGCTCATGGATAACTAAATCCCATGGAGGAATAGTTACATGGTAAAACTCGACTCGAACCAATGGAATCTTGTTTACAACATTTTTTCATTTGGTTTAATCTCAATGCTCGCTTGTACTGTCTACACCTTGGTGTCACAGGCGCGAGTACTTCCTAAGTACCGTAATGCCCTAGTTATGTCTTCAATGGTTACCTTCATTGCTGGCTACCACTACTGGAGAATCTTCAACTCATTCGGTGAAGCTTCAACAACGATGTCAGTAAACATTTCTGGCGACGAGGGTTCATTCAACGAGGCATATCGTTATGTTGACTGGCTATTAACAGTGCCACTACTTCTAGTTGAAGTAATTGCTGTTTTGGCTCTTGCAAAGGAAGTTTCCAAGTCACTTATTACTCGACTTGTTCCTGCATCAGCAGCGATGATCGCACTTGGCTACCCAGGCGAGATCTCAAATGATCAGAACACCCAAGTTCTATACGGTGTTCTATCAACACTTCCATTCCTTTACATCCTCTACGTATTGTTCGTAGAGCTTGGAAAGTCATTGGAGCGTCAGCCAGCAGGAGTTGCAGAGACCGTAGGTCGTTTGCGCTTGCTATTGATCGCTACATGGGGCGTTTACCCAGTTTCTTACATTCTAGGTATGGGTGGAGATGCAACTGCACAACAATTCGTTGGTGTCCAGGTTGGTTACACAATCGCTGACATCTTGGCAAAGTGCGTATTCGGTCTAACAATCTTGAAGATCGCTCGCATGAAGTCAATTGCAGAAGGCATGAAGGAAGATCACTAATTAAGTAATCCTCCTGTAAGTAAAGGAAAGTCGAGTAAAGGGTGTCGATTAATCGGCACCCTTTACTTATTCCCTAGAATGAAGCCATGAAAAGTAATTTGATTAGCAATTACCGTATGGGTGGGTATTTACTGCTCGCGGTCGGTTTAATTAATTTGCGCTATCAAACTGGACAGAGTGACGTACTTAAAAATTCACTTCTTATTGTTGTCCCGGGCGTGCTACTACTAGCTGCCACCTGGATCCCTAGCACTGCTAAATTATTACTTGGAAAGAGCAGTCAGATTGTCATAGCTGCATTGGGAATTTTGTTGGTTCTATACGCGGTTATTAATTAGTTTTTAGTTACCAAATGCGCTCCAAAGTAATTACATCATTAACGCTCACTCTTTTTCTGTTTTCTACTACCCATGCGCAGTTCGCAAATTCAGCAACAGCTAAAGCTGGGGGAGTGTGTCCAAAAGAAAAAGCAACAACCTTAATTAAAGGCGTTAATTACAAATGCTCAAAATCTGGGAACAAATTAACTTGGCAAAAGAATCGCAACCGCATGGTCATGCCAGATATGCCAGCTGAACCTGCCGCATCCGCTAAGCCAAGCGCGAGTTCAACGCCTACGGCAACCCCATCCCAATCAGAAAGCACTGGCAAAACTGGAGCTGCACTTACAACTCCTGAGTATCTTCCAAAACCACCTGATGGTGGAAGTGATGAGTACCGCTGCTTTCTTTTAGATCCAAAATTCACTGAAGATACTTTTCTTGCGTCGGTAACGATTACTCCTGGAAACTTAAAAGTTTCTCATCACGGAATTCTTTATCGGTTAGCTGCATCAAGCGTTGCGGCTACTCAGAAACTTGATCAGGAGAGTCAGACGCCTGGCTGGCCGTGTTTTGGTGACATTGGATTACCAGGGACAAGTGCTTTTGCTGGTGCATCAGCGTCAAGCTGGATTACTTTTTGGGCACCTGGCGGCAATTTAAAAGCCTATCCAAACGGAACTGGAATGAAATTTTCGGTCGGAGATCAATTTATTTTGCAATCACATTTTATGGTCATGTCGGGTCATTCTGATCCAGCTGACAAAACCAATTTGGTTACTACCAAGATTGAATACTCAAAAGCTGCTGCCGCCGTAAATGAATTAAAAACAATGTTGATCGCTGCACCTATAGAGGTGGCATGCGGCCCTAAAGAATCCGGTCCCTTATGCAGTCGTGCGGCGGCGTTGAGTGATTTAACAAAGCGAACATCAGAGAAAGCTGCGTTGCAGGAACTAGGTCTGCTATCTATCTGCGGCAAAGATCCACGCAATCCAGTTGCCTCTCCAATTTCAGAGTGCACGCAAAAGATAACTTCTAACCGCAAAATCTATGGATCAACCCCACACATGCATCAATTGGGCACAAAAATTAACATCTGGCTCACCAATGGAAGTACAAAAGTCAAAACAAATCTTTCAGATCGCTCTCCATGGAATTTCGATAACCAAACAACTGATTGGCTGCCTACTCCTATCGATGCAAAAATCGGAGATACCATCTCAATTAGTTGTACGTATGACGTTAATTTACGTTCCCTTTTGCCGATGTATAAGGATTTGTCCCCAAATTATATTGTGTGGGGAGAAGGCACTCGAGATGAAATGTGCTTAGGCATTATTAATTACACTGAATAGCTGAATAGCTGAATAGCTGAATAGCTGAATAGCTGAATAGCTGAATAGCTGAATAGCTGAATAGCTGAATAGCTGAATAGATAGACTAGAACAATGCTAGAAAATGACGGATATCGGAAAGCGCGAAATGCGACATTAATAGCATTTTTACTTAATGGGTTTTCGGTAGGTACTTTTATATCTCGAATCCCAGATTTCAAAAATATTCTGAACATTTCAAATAGTTTGCTTGGCACCTCACTTTTCTGCGCTTCAGTTGGGGTGCTGGCGGCTCTCAGACCTACAAGTAAATTAGCCGCGAAATATGGCAGCGGTCCGATCACTAAATACGGATCCTTCACATTGATCCTTGGGGTGCCACTGGTTGGGTTGCTGCTTAGTCTGCAATGGTTTTGGCTTTCATTATTTATTTTCGGATTTGTTTCATCAATACATGATCTCTCGATGAACTCGCACGCATCAGCTTTAGAACACCTTGCCAAGAAACGCGTAATGAGCAAATTTCATGCGATGTGGTCATTAGGTGGCTTAAGCGGGGGAGCGATTGGTGGAGTTTTTGCAAATTTAGGAATCTCGCCACGAATTCATGCTTTTACAATCGGCATAATTATTTTAATAATCTCACTCATAACTAAGGATTGGTTTTTACCAGGGAGCGCAGATCGTCACGAAGTACTCCATGACCAGAAACCAAATAAACGTCCGCGTAAATTAATCATTTTAGGTTTATTCGGTTTAGGTGGGGCTATCTGTGAAGGTGCGGCAAGTGATTGGGGCGGAGTTTTGGCGCGGGAAACATTTCACGCTTCGCCATTTGTAGCCACGCTTCCCTATATTCTTTTTTCAGTCATGATGGTCAGTGGCCGGCTATCTGGTGATTGGTTTGCGAATAAATTTGGAATAGCGAAGTTATTGACTTGGTCAGGGGCTTTAGCTGGCTGGGGATTGATTCTCGGGTTAAGTGCAGGAAGTGTTTATGGAGTAATAATCGGATGGATTTTGCTCGGCGCAGGCGTGGCGACTGTAATCCCGATGATTAT
>CAIUXE010000164.1 GCA_903902965.1 uncultured Actinomycetes bacterium | reverse complement strand
GAAAAAGTGATTCACACAATTTCACCGCACTCTGCAGTTTTCTCACCAAAAATGCCAAAAAAGTTTGTTCTTGAACTCTTGTCACCGATATACCGACATGGATTTTCAGTATCTGATTTAGCAAACGCACTTGATAGATATAGTAAAAGTGGAAAGTGTGAAGGAATCGCAATCCACTTGCCAATAGATCAAAAAAATTCAGCAGCGGACTGGATTGATAAAAATTTACGTTCTTTGACTCAACGAGGAATAGCTGCGGCTGAGTTCAATAATTCAGTTTGGATTTCCCATATATCCGAAAATGATTTAAGTACATTGAAGGCGAATTGGCCAGAGATTAATTGGAAGATTCGGATCGGAACTAAATTATGGTTGGGTGATCGCACGGCGGTAAAAGCCAAAGCTCAAGTTTTAGATATTCATGCGATCGAGAAACCTACGCCAGTGGGTTATCGCCAATATCGAGTTGGCCGTGGTTGGTTGTCGCAAGTGGTGGAACTTCCCATGGTGTTGGTTTAGAGATTGCGACACCCAAAAGAGATTTGATTTCACAAGTTAAAACTTTAGCTAAATCAATTTTAAATTTAGTTGGTTGGAATCCAAGTCCATTTAGTTGGAATGGGAAAAAGCTTGAGTTTGCTGAAGCGCCACATATGCATGTTTCATTATTAAGTTTAAAAGGTAAAGCCGCGCCAAAAATCGGCAGTGAACTTGATGTTGAAGTGCGCTTTACTACAACAACATTTGATCAAATAGTTTTTGATTAATTTTTTGGAGTAGCAATTGGAAGAGGTACGGTTGGTGTCGCCTCTGGAGTTGGAATTACTTCACCTGAAATTGGCGCCCGCGTCGGCTCTTGCCCTCCGATATATGCAGGCTCTGGAAAATCCAAAATAGGTTCGCCCTTTAAAGCGCCTTTCATATAAGAGGTCCAGATTCGAGCTGGGAATGAACCTCCAGTTACTGTCTTCATGCCACCAGTTCCACGCAAACTTTCCGTTGCATCATCGCGATAAAAACCTACCGAAGTTGCAAGTTGTGGAGTGAATCCGCTGTACCAAGCAGAAGCGTTCTCTTGGCTGGTGCCTGTTTTACCTGCAGAAGGTCGACCAAGTTTTTGAGCAGCAAAACCAGAACCAGTTCGGACAACTTCTTGCAGCGCATAAGTTAAATCTGCCATAATATCTTTTGCAAAAACTTCTTGCCCTGTAGGAGTAGCTTGATACAGCAAACCTTTATTTCTTCCAGCTACTTCTTGCACTAAATACGGTTTTGCATAAACACCTTGTGCTGCAAATGTTGCAAAAGCTGCAGCGACATCGATAACTCTTGGACTTGCTACTCCCAATACAACAGAAGGTGTCGCTACCATCTCAACTGATTGTGGAATACCTGCTCTTCTGGCAGCATCAACGACGTTGTCTGGTCCAACATAAATTCCAAGTGGTACATAAACAGTATTCACTGAACTTGCCGTTGCTTTCAATAAAGAGATATCGCCAAATGATTTCAAAGCAAAGTTTCCAACTTTGTAAGGTTTTCCAGCATCGTCAAATACTTGTGGTGAATCTCCATTCCAAACTGTGCTTAATGAAACTCCCTTTTCAAGTGCAGCAATTAATGCGAAAGGTTTAAAAGTAGATCCCGCCTGAGCTATGCCTTGCGTTGCATTATTTAATTGGCGCTTTAAATAATCAGGCCCTCCGTACATTGCAACTATCGCGCCAGTCCCAGGTCGTACCGAGGCCAAACCAATATGCAGATTTGCTGGTCCAGTTTTAGGTCCAAGGGTGTCAACCGCATTGATCGCAGCAATCTGAGCTTGTCTATTAAGTGTTGTCTTTACTATCAAGCCGCCGATCATTAATTTCTCATCAGGAAATCCAAGTTTATTTAATTCAGCTTGAATTGCAGCAACTAAATAACCTTTGGGCCCAGCTAAAATTCCAGAAGATAACCTAGGTTTAATTGATGGAAGTTTTTTCTTTTTTAAATACTTTTTATCAGCCCACTTGGCCGCAACCATTGCATTTATTGTGTAGTTATATCTAGCAGTTAATCTTTCGAAGTTTCCTTCACGCAAACCTGGATCGTAATAACCCGGCGAGCGCAATACAGATGCAAGAACAGCGCATTGTCTAACTGATAACTGGTCTACATCTAATCCAAAATATTGCTGTGCCGCAGTTTGCACACCGTAAGCGCCACGACCAAAATAAATAGTGTTTAAGTACGATTCTAGAATTTCATCTTTGCTTAACTGATTTTCTAATTTTATAGCAATAATCAACTCTTTTAATTTCCGTTTAATTGTTTGCTCGCGAGATAGAAAAGCCGTTTTTGCATATTGTTGAGTGATAGTAGATCCACCCTGAACTGCTCCACCTCGGGCCATCAAATAAAATGCTCTCAAGATTCCGGTAGGACTGATTGCATGGTTTGTATAAAACTTTCGATCCTCAGCTGCAAGAACCGCGTGACGTAATTCGATCGGAATTTTTGCCAAGGGCACGCTGGTACGGTTTTGCGCGCCTAATCTTCCAATTTCACTTCCATCGTCATATTGCAAAATGGTTGCTTGACTTGTCACATAAGCGTTTGGGTCTGGAATTGAAATTGTGAAGTATGAGTAAACAATCAGCACGCTAGCTGCTGCAAAACCAATGCCCCCAAAAACCATGATCCAGCGCAATAAAATTCTTTTAGCTGAAACACGCGTGCGCCTGCGCCTGCGCCGTTTTCTTGTTGGAGTTGTTTTACCCCTTGCAGGCACCTGCTCTTTGCTCATGCGCCCAGATTAGCGATTAACTGACCCAATCCTCATCCTCCAAGGTGCGCACCTTACGTGGCGCTTTACGTTCCTTGCCATCCCCTAATAAATAGGACAGATGCAAATGATTCCAGTGACAGTTACGACAAACTTCAACTACATAAACTCTAAATTGGCCATACTCATTTTGCATTTCTATTAATTCATCCGTTGATTTAATTCGACCTGAGTACTGCCCGAGTTGATCGCCAAATGTGTAACGAATTTCCATTAACTCTTTGCTGCGACAGATAGGGCATTTACGACCAGATGGTTCTCCATGAAATTTTGCAGCACGCAATAAATATGGATCAGCATCGCAAGCATCTGAAGCATGTGATGAACCTTTAAATAGCGCGTTCAATGTGGCGCGCTTTGAAAGGGTGTAATCAATACTGCCCCGTTTGGACCACATAAAGACAAGCCTAACCCCAGCACGCTCTAGGCTTCCACCTATGCCAAGAGCTCACCGATTATTTAGTGAAAATCGGTTATGGCGATTAATAGCAATTCGCTGGAGTGCGCAATTAACTGATGGTCTTTACCAAAGCGCATTGGCATCATACGTTCTTTTCTCACCTGAACGACAGGCGAGTGCCACAGCCGCTGCAATTGCTTTCACCACAGTATTGCTTCCATACTCATTAATAGGTCCTTTTGTCGGAACGATTCTCGATAAGTATTCACGCCGCCAAATTTTGTTTTTTGCAAATCTTGGCCGCACGATCACCTTGCTAGTTGTTGCTACTGCAATTTTGTTAAATGCAACTGGATTTGAATTGACTTTGATTGTTTTAATTTCATTCGGAATTAATAGGTTGATACTTGCTGGTTTATCAGCCAGTTTGCCTCGCGTTGTAACCCGCGAAATTTTAGTTGCCGCTAACGCATTAACTGTTACTGGAGGCACAGTCGCCATTGTTCTAGGTGGCGGCATTGGTATTGGTTTAAGGAATATCTTAGAAATTAAAAATGGCGCCGACCGAGTAGATGCCGCATTAGTACTTTTTGGTGCACTTGGTTATTTTATTTCAGCTCTGCTCTCCTTACGCCTGCGCAGAAATGAACTAGGACCGACTCAAGTTGAAATCGGCTCTGATAAGAAAAAATGGAGCGATGGATTTTCACAAATGCGTGAAGGGTTTTCATATTTAAGAAGTAATAAAGATAGTGGCATTGGAATTTTTGCTGTCGCCATACAAAGAGGAGGACTCACTGCACTGACTTTGATGGCGTTAATTTTAGAACGAAATGCTTTCCACAATCCAAATGACCCTGATGCTGGGTTAAGTGGTTTCGCAACAGCAATCACTATTGCGGGCGTTGGAATCATGTTAGGCGCTGTCATAAGCCCAGCTGCTGTAAGACGTTTTGGCCGTCATAGGTGGATGCGGATCGCAATGTTGATTGCCAGTATTGGTCCAATAATTTTTGTTGCTTCCCAAAATGAAATTGCAATGATCGCGATGGGCTTTGTTAGCGGATTTGGTGGCCAAGGAGTAAAAGTTACTAATGACGCACTTGTGCAGGAAAAAATTTCGGATGATTATCGAGGAAGAGTATTTGCTGTTTATGACGTAGTTGTTAACGCAGCAATTGTTTCCGGTTCGCTATTAGCTGCGGCCGTAATGCCGAAAACAGGTCTTGGGATTTCTCTACCTTTAATTATTACAACATTATTTTTGGTTGCTGCAATTTCACTTCGTAAAAACTGGTTTAAAGACTCACCAAATTCAATTTAATTTACTGCTCTAGCTATTTTCTTTCCACCATTTATTAAGTTCACTTATGGCTCTTTCGCGCCCAAGCGGACCATGTTCCATGCGCAACTCAAGCAAGTATTCGTATGCCTCGCCAATTTTTCGAGATGGTTTTAACTTTAAAATCTCCATGATCTCATTGCCATCGAGGTCAGGCCGAATTTTGCCTAATTCCTCTTCCTCAAGAAGTTGGGCAATTCGTGCTTCTAAATGATCGTAAGTGGTCGCAAGCAACTCCGCTTTCTTTATATTTCGAGTAGTGCAATCTGCACGAGTAAGTAAGTGCAAATGCGTCAATAACTCACCGGCATCTCTAACAAAGCGACGAACCGCGCTATCGGTCCATTCGGCTTCCCCATATCCGTGAAATCTAAGGTGCAATTCAACTAATTTTGAAACATCATTGATAGTTTCCCGATCAAATTTCAGTGCGCGTAATCGTTTATTAGCCATATGGGATCCAACAATTTCATGATGATGAAAAGAAACTCCACCTCCAGGAATTAGTGCTCGCGTTTTTGGTTTCCCAATGTCATGCAAAAGTGCAGCTAGTCGCAAAATTAAATTTGGTCCTTCAAGACGATCTTCTTGATCGATTGCCTGCTCGAGAACTATAAGTGAATGTTCATACACATCTTTATGTCGGTGATGTTCATCAATTTCTAGTTGTAGTGCTGGTAGTTCTGGTAAAAATTGCGCAGCTAATCCGGTTTCTACCATTACTGTTAAACCAAGTCTTGGGTTTACTGACATTAAAGTTTTTACAAACTCATCTCTAATTCTTTCTGATGAAATAATTTGCAACCTTGCTGACATCTCATTAATTGCAGTACGCACTTCGGGTGCAATCGTAAAACCTAGTTGAGCCGCAAATCGAGCGGCACGCATCATCCGAAGTGGATCATCGCTAAAAGATTGTTCAGGCGTTCCAGGTGTCCGCAATTGTTTTGCAATTAAATCCTGCATCCCATTATGTGGATCAACAAAAAGATTTTCTTTACCATCTAATTCCAATGCCATTGCATTGACCGTAAAATCTCTTCTGCTTAAATCACCCTCGAGAGAATCTCCGTACTGCACATCAGGCTTACGACTATCTTTGTCATAACTTTCACTGCGATAAGTTGTTATTTCTAAACTTAAACCATTTTTTTGCGCTGCAATAGTTCCGTATTCAATCCCCGTACTCCAAACCGCATCGGCCCAACCACTTAGCAATTCTTTTGTAACTTCAGGAAGTGCATCTGTAGTGAAATCTAAATCACCTGCCGAATTTTTCTCACGTCCTAAAAGTGCATCCCGCACCGGACCACCAACTAAGGCCAAGCGATGCCCGGCCCCTCGAAACCGCTCTGCCAATTGGCTTGCCTCTAATGGCACCTTGATCAATGCCGCGATGGCTTGAGCGGCCGAAGCGTGCGGATCATTTGACATGGGTTGAAGGGTACGCGGGTAGGCTAGGGGTATGTCCCGAACCTCGGGTGAGGACGGGCTAGCGGCGAAAAAAACGCTACCTTCCTCGCCAATCCCTGCCCCGCGCCCGCCAAAATCCCAACCCTCGCCAAAACCTGGGCCGGTTAAGTCAGCTGCGAAAAAAAATGAGAACAAAAGTCCTGGTGGTAAGCCAGGGGAGGTAAAGGCCAAAAAAAATGTGGCAAAGAAATCGGCGAAGCCGGATAAAAGTAAAAACCCAAATACTTCCCGCCGGGTTGAAGAGATTAGTGCTGGTGGTTTAGTTGTTGATTTAAGTGGCGAGCGCGGTTTATTAATCGGGCGACATGACAAACGCGGACGCACACTTTGGTCACTTCCAAAAGGTCATATTGAAATTGGTGAAACTCCAGAAGCTGCCGCATTGCGCGAAGTTGAAGAAGAAACCGGAATTGTTAGCAAAATTACGCGATCTCTGGGTGTTATTGATTTTTGGTTTATGGCTGAAGGAAAACGTATTCACAAAACCGTCCACCATTTTCTTTTTTCTGAAGTTAGTGGGGAACTTGCTCCGCAAATTAGTGAAGTTGATGTCGTTGACTGGTTTCCACTCGATGAAATCGCCACTCGCCTTGCTTACCCAGATGAGCGCAAATTAATTGCGCGCTCCGGAGATCTTCGTAAACCATGAAGTATTTTTCGATTGTCTTGACACTAACTATTGGGTCAATCGGATTCTTATTTTTACCACCGATTTCTAGTGGAACTGCCGCAGTCAACGATTCGCTGATCATCATCAGTGGGCCTACCCATCGCGAAATGAGTGGCAAGTTTCTAGATGACGCACTGATTAACGACTTAAGTTTTGGTGGAAAATTAGCTGTACTCCTCAAGCCAAGCATAAAAAGCCGCACCTGGCTGATAGATCCCTCTTTGATTGAAGAGATAATCGACATGAGTGACGGGTACACGGTATTGCCAAAAGCAAAAGGTGCCGGCGAAGAAATCGCCACTAAATTTCTGGTGGATTTAAAATATGCGATTGGAAATGATCCTGTTTACGCCCTTCCATATGGGTCTCCAAAAATCTCGACCCGTAAAAAATTCTCTGATGTTGAATATTCGCAATTGCAAAGTGTGAGTTCCGTACGATTGGCGCGCGCACTCAGTAAAGCCGTGACAGCCGGAGCGCCTCCCAATTGGAGTGAGAGTCCACAAGAATTAAATTCGATGAACATCTCCGAGTTCAGAACTTTGCGAAAACAATTAGCACTTATCTCGCAAGTTAGTAATGATCTTGTCATTAGTGAAACCGCAATTAGGCTAAACACACTTTTAAATCCAAGGCTTGATAAAAAATCTTCACAATATCTTGCGGTTTCATTTACGGGTGCGGTTAATCGAATAGCAGACAAACTTCGAGTGCTTCCTGGTCGATATACCCTGACCTCGCGTGAAGAAAAATTACCAGTAACAATCGTCAATGATTTTGATGCACCTGCTCAAGTTGTACTTAAATTATCTGCGGCTAATTCCCGGATTCTTTCAATTGAAGACCGTGCTCTTTACTTGCAACCTAATTCGCGTACTCAAGTTTTGGTGCCAGTTACTGCCATTGCAAGTGGCAAAGTTGAACTACACGCCCAACTTGAAACATTACGAGGTCGCAAATACCAAGGAATTTCTACCCTTGCTGTCACTATTGCAGTAATCGGTCCGATTGTTGGTTGGGTTATGGCAATAGCTGGGTTGTTATTAATAGGTGCGGCAGGCACCCGGATCTTCCGTCGGCTTCGTAACGCAAGAACAACAAAACATGAATTGGTCCAGGGGAGAAATGAGTAACGAGCCTGATTTCATCCGCTCTTCTGCAGTCATGGCCGCTGGCACACTAGTTTCGCGGCTTACTGGACTCGTTCGAAATCTATTACTAGTTGCTGCACTTGGTACTTCAATCTTCGCTGACACATTCAACGTCGCAAATACATTGCCTACAATTCTTTACATCTTATTAGCCGGTGGTGCGCTAAATGCAGTCTTCGTACCCCAACTTGTTCGGGCAATGAAAGATGACCCCGATGGTGGGGAAGCTTTTACATCGCGCTTATTAACAATTGTCACTGTAATTTTGGCTGCGATAACAGCGCTTTCCGTTGTATTTTCTCCTTTACTAGTACGAATTTACGCTCCTAAATTTACTAATCAAGGAATCGAAACTGAATTCTCGTTAACGGTTACTTTCATGCGCTACTGCTTGCCTCAAATTCTCATGATGGGAATTTTTGTGATGTGGAGCCAGGTGGGAAATGCAAGAGGCAAATTTGGACCAATGATGTGGGCGCCGGTTGCTAATAACTTGGTGGTGATCGCCGTTTTAATTATTTTTCTAGCGATCGCTCCTGACGTAACCGCTGAAACAATTACATCCGCCCAAATTGCATTGCTCGGCCTTGGTACATCACTCGGGTTTGTGATTCAAGCCGCTTTGCTTTTTCCTGTAGTTGCGAAATCCGGTTTAAATCTTCGCCCACGTTTTGATTGGAAAGATTCAAATCTTAATAAATCCTTTAAGTTGGGTGCCTGGACTTTACTTTTTGTTTTTATAAATCAATTGGGATACCTAGTTGTTGTAAATGTGGCAACTGCAACGTCGGCTGCAGCAAAAATCGCTGGGCTAACTACTGGGGTTGGTTTTACACCCTATAGCTATGCCTATTTCGTATTTATCCTTCCTCATTCCATAATTACAGTTTCGGTAATTACCGCCTTACTACCGCGCATCTCTCGGCTTGCTGCAAATAATGAAAAAGATAAAGTGCGAAATGAATTAGAGAAATCTTTGACGCACGTCGCTGTTGCAACAGTTCCAAGTGCAATTGCATTTTTATTTTTCAGCACGGCAATCGCTACTTTACTTTTCTCCGGTAGCAGTCGCGCCGACTCAGCCCAAATAGGATTAGTTTTAGCTGGGTTTTCACTTGGGTTAGTTCCATACAGCGCACAATTGCTTTTATTGCGCGGCTTTTACGCTTTTGAAGATACTCGCACTCCCGTATTAATAAATTTAGCGAGCACGGCTCTATCTGTTGTGCTCTGCTTAATTTCAGGCGCGGTTCTCCCGCTTAAATGGGTAACGGTAGGTCTTGCAGTTGCTCTTGGTTTAGGAAATTTAGTCGGAACGCTAATAACTTTAAAGTTGCTCGGGAAAAAAGTAGGTACCTTTCATTATTTAGGATTATTAAAATCCCACATGCGCTTAACTTTTGTTGCACTTCTAGCAGGAGCGCCAGCACTAGCCATACATCTTCTATTAGAGCAACACTTTGGTGCAGAATTAATTGTTGTCGGATTAAATCTGGCAATTTCCGGTTCAGTTATGGGGGCTTTGTATCTGGCTTTTGGTTCTCTCTTCAAAGTGAGCGAAATCAATTCACTCAGAATTCAAATAATTGGGCGCTTGGGGCGAAAATAGGGATTATCTGATTAATTGGAATATTCAGGATTAGGATTAGCGTTATCTTTATTAGAGAAAGTGATGCGATTAAATTGCGAAATTTAGTAATTGTAGGTTCAGGTCCAGCCGGATACACCGCCGCCATTTATGCCGCGCGCGCGCAATTAAAACCGTTAATTTATGAAGGCTCTGTGACTGCCGGTGGTGCACTCATGAACACTACTGAGGTGGAAAACTTTCCAGGGTTTTCTGAAGGCATCATGGGACCAGACCTTATGGATGCAATGCGAAAACAAGCTTTACGTTTTGAGGCTGAATTAATTACAGATGACATTGTTGAAATGGATTTGAAATCACCAATAAAAGTTTTAATTGATGGAACTGGTCGAAAAATTGAAGCTAAGGCAGTAATTTTAGCGATGGGTTCGGCTTATCGTGAGATTGGTTTAGCAAATGAGAAACGATTATCAGGCCGAGGTGTTTCTTGGTGTGCAACTTGTGATGGATTCTTCTTCCGTAATCAAAATATTGCAGTTGTAGGTGGTGGAGATTCAGCGATGGAAGAAGCAAACTTTTTAACCAAATTTGCTGACAAGGTAACTCTGGTTCATCGCCGCGATAGCCTTAAAGCATCAAAAATTATGGCTGAGCGCGCCCAAGCGAATCCAAAAATTGAGTTTCTTTGGAATAGCGAAGTTGTTGATGTGCTCGGTGAAGATAAAGTAAATGGCTTATCTATCCGAAATACTGTTTCAGGTGAACTAAGTGTTTTGGCTGCCACCGGACTTTTTGTTGCGATCGGCCATGACCCACGTAGCGAGCTTGTTAAAGGGCAGGTAACCCTTGATGAAGAAGGTTATGTAAAAGTCGGTCAAGGTAGTACTCAAACAAATCTTGAAGGTGTTTTTGCTTGTGGGGACCTTGTCGACCACACTTATCGTCAAGCAATTACCGCGGCTGGCTCTGGATGTGCCGCAGCGTTAGATGCTGAAAGATTCTTATCTGGGCACTAAAGTTTTTAACCTAAGTTAAATCAAATAGAGAGAGAAGCTAATGGGAGCAACAACACCAGTAACAACAGCAACATTTGATGCTGAAGTTCTGAAAAGCACAACACCAGTACTTGTAGATTTTTGGGCTGAGTGGTGTGGGCCATGCCGTGCCGTCGGACCAATATTGGAAGAAATTGCTACCGAACAAAGCGGAAAAATTAAAATTGTTAAGTTGAATACCGATGAAGAATCGGCCATCGCTATCAAATATGGAATTACATCTATTCCAACGATGAACCTCTTTGTTAATGGTGAAATCGTGAAAACTATTGTCGGGGCACGTCCAAAGCCTGCAATCATGAAGGAACTCGAAGGCTTTATTTAACTCGTGGATGAGTTAGCCAAAGTTGGAGATGTCGGTGCGATTGTCACTGAAACAATCACATCTTTATCACGCCTTGGCTTATTGAATTCATCGGAAGCTGCCTTTACAAATGAAGTTGTAGAGGCATTGCGTGCATTTCAACAAAGTCGTGGATTAACTGCCACTGGAAAATTAACGCGAGATATCTATCTTGCGCTTGAAGAAGCTAGATGGCGTCTCGGAGATCGAAACCTCTCATACATTCCTGGTGCATTAGTTCGTGGTGATGACATTGCAACTTTGCAAAATCGATTAAATGAAATGGGGTTTTCATCTGGTCGAGTTGATGGGATTTATGGGGCACTAACTGAAGGCGCAGTAATTGAATTTCAAAAATCAGTAGGTCTTCCTGCTGATGGGGTTTGCGGACCAGCAACTTTTACTGCACTAATTAGATTGACTGGAACTGTTAGAGGAGGTCTCGCTAGTTCTCTGCGAGATACCTATTTGATACATCAGCGTGGCCCTGCATTAGCTGGAAAGATAATCGCGATTGATGCAAGTTTCGGTGGAAATTTTCTTGGTGCTGAGGCGTTTGGTTTAAATGAAGCCCAAATTACTTTTGACGTAGCAAAAAGATTAGAAGGAAGATTAAGTGCATTAGGTGTCACAGTTTTTATGACCAGAGGAAAAGACAATAATCCAACTGAATTAGATCGAATTGATTTTGCGAATAAAGTAAATTGCGACTTACTCATTTCTTTGCACTTAGATAAAAGTCCTTCCCCAAATGCGCACGGTATTGCTTCTTACTATTATGGAAATGCCACACATGAAATTCATTCTGTTGTTGGCGAACGTTTTGCCCTTTTGGCACAGCGAGAAATTTGCGCGCGTACGGATTTACTAAATTGTCGGACCCATGGCAAAAGTTGGGAGATTTTGCGATTAACAAAAGCACCCTCGGTTCGGATTGATTTGGGATATTTGAGCAATGAAGGGGATGCGCAGAGATTGGCCCGAACTTCTTTTAGACAATCCCTGGCCGAAGCATTAGTCGTAGCAGTGCAACGACTGTATTTAGCCGCCGAAGAAGATGCACTTACCGGAACTTTGCGGATTGAGGATTTGAAGCGAGCTGGGCTCCGTAAGTAGAGAAAATAAAGTAAGTAGCGTAAGTAAATACTGAAACCACCGATACCTATCTCTGTGAGATGATTGCCCTTCACATTAATACATTAATTCCAAGGGGGCGAGTGGTTTGAGTTCAATAATTCCGAAAAACGAAGAAAACTTAACTGCCCGTTACGCCTCTCGGGCAGCTTTAATGTTACCGAGTGAGATCCGCTCACTTTTTGCCGTGGCATCGCGCCCTGAGATTGTTTCACTCGCTGGTGGCATGCCTAATCTCTCTGCTCTTCCAATGGATGTGATGGCTAGCGTTGTTCAAAAATTAGTTTTAGAAAATGGTGCTGAAGCTTTGCAATATGGCAGTGGCCAAGGTCACCCGAAGTTGCGAGAGCAAATTTGTGAAATTATGGCTCTCGAAGGAATTCGTGCAAAAGGTGATGACATTGTTGTTACAACTGGATCACAACAAGCTCTAGATCTAATCACCCGAATTTTTATCGACCCGGGTGATGTAATCCTTGCTGAAGCTCCTTCTTATGTCGGCGCACTCGGAGTTTTTGCTCAATATCAAGCGAATGTTGTCCATATTGCTATGGATGATAAAGGTTTGATTCCTGAGGCTCTTAGAGAAGCGATCAAAACTGTTCGTGAAGCAAAACGTAAAATTAAATTTATTTACTTAATTCCTAATTTCCAAAATCCTTCTGGTGTAACAATGCCTGCAGCGCGCAGAACCGAAATTCTTGAAATTTGTCGAGATGCCGAAATTTTTGTAGTTGAAGATAATCCTTATGGCTTACTTGGGTTTGATGGTCCAACTCCAAATGCAATGCGCGCAGAAGATTCTGAAAATGTCATTTATTTAGGCTCTTTTTCTAAAACAATTGCCCCTGGTCTTCGAGTCGGTTGGGCTTTAGTTCCGCAAGCTGTAAAAGAAAAATTAGTAATTGCAAATGAGTCCTCTGTTTTATGTCCTTCAAATTTTGCTCAATTAACAATCTCTGGATATTTAGCAAATGAACCATGGCGAGACCAAATTGCGTCTTTCTGCGATTTATACCGCGATCGTCGTGATGCGATGTTGGAATCTTTAGATGAATTCTTTCCAGCATCAGCAACTTGGACCCGTCCAAAAGGTGGTTTCTATGTTTGGGTTACATTGCCGCCAGAGATTGATACTAAAGTTTTGGTTCCGCGCGCTATCGCCGCAAAAGTTGCTTACGTTCCTGGAACTGCTTTTTATGCTGATGGTTTTGGAAGCTGGCAGATGCGTCTTTCATACTGCCACCCAACTCCAGAACGCATTCGCCAAGGCGTAAAAGCACTTGCTGGAGTAGTTAAGGAAGAGATTGAGCGTCGATCGAATGGCGCAGCAAAATTAACTTCTGGCTAACTCAATAACTCGAGCAGTTACTAAAGCTATTTCAGCCGAATTCAATAATTCAGGAGTTAAAAATATTTCTTGGTCGTCGTCGCGATGATCAACAGCGATCCGTGGGTCTGATTCCCATAATTTTGAAGCCAACTCGCGCGCACTAATTCCTAAGAGCTGCTGATCGATTTCGATCTTGATCCGGGGCAGCGGTTGGCCAGCCTCATTTAAAACCATCTTGAAAGGTTTAAAACCTTTTATCTCAGCAAAATCAATAATCCATTGATCGCAAATTGCGTTCCAAACTCTGGCTTGCTCTACATGATCAGCATTCACGTACATTTCTACTGCCTTCAAGATTGCAAATATTTCTTCTTTACCAACTTTCAGTGATCTGGCTTTAGTTGTATTTGGCGCAGCGAACTTAGCCGCCGCATTTATTATTTCGGCCTTTCCTAAAATTAGGCCGGTGGTCTGTGGACCTCGTAAACCTTTACCCCCACTAAACAAAACTACATCCGCTCCCATATCTCTAGTGAAATACCAAAGGTTGCTAACTGGTGGCAATTGCGCCGCCGCATCAACAATAACCGGAATTTTATGTTGTTTGGCGATTTCAACTGTACGTTCTATTGAAAGTGCACCTGGTGGTCGGTTTAAACCTGGTACAAAAAAGATTGCTGCAGTTTTTTCATTAATAGCGTTTACTAAATCGGCATCAGAACGTTCTCCTTCCGCGCCGATTTCTTTAATTACTCCGCCTGCAAATTCGATTGATTTCACATAATCAACCATGTGATTGCGATCTACAATAACTTCATTTCTTATTGAAGTTTTATCTCGCTCTAAAATTGCAAGTACCGACAAAACAATAGCCGCGGCACAGCCGGGAGTTACATAGGCAGCTTCATTTTTAGTTAATTGCGCGATCCATGCACCGGCAACTTTGTGAAGTTGTTCAATCTCTACAAAATCACTTGCTCCTTGCACCATCGCCGCTAATACTTCCGGCGCCATTCGTGATCCGCCAATACGTGTATATGTCGTTGCAGCATTTAGAACGCGAGGTATTCCAAGTGATGACAGAGTTAACTCTTCCATTTTATTTTTGAATCTCTTTAACTATGCGTTGTAAATCTGCACCAGATGCAAACTCAATAATTAATTTACCGTTGCTCTTGCCACTGCCCATTTCAACCGTTACCCGAGTATCAAGATGGTCACCCAGTTGAGTGCCAATCTCTTCTAATTCAACGTTGCGAGGCTTGGCTTTCTTGCTTTTTGCAGGTTTACTCGCTTTGCTACCCATTGAAACAATTTCTTCAGTAGCTCTAACACTTAATCCTTCTGCAACTATTCGTGCAGCTAGCTTCTCCATCGCTGCTTCGCCT
>CAIUXE010000163.1 GCA_903902965.1 uncultured Actinomycetes bacterium | reverse complement strand
GGAGCAAATGATGCAATGACCGGGCAAGCAATTGCCGCATTTGTAATTTTACGTGGAGGCATTCCAAATGTTGGTGGAGAAGAACTTATTCAAGAACTTCGAAATCATGTTGCCAAAGAAATTGGACCAATAGCTAAACCTAAACAAATTTTAGTTGTTGCTGAACTGCCAAAAACTCGAAGTGGAAAAATTATGCGCAGACTTTTGCGAGATGTTGCTGAAAATAGAGCTGTAGGAGATTCAACAACACTTGCCGATCCAAATGTAATGAAATTAATCCAAGCTGGTTTAAATGCGGGAAGCAGCGAAGACTAATAAAATTATGAATTAATTAGTTGCTTTAATTAATTGATCTTGGCTTGTCGCAATTATTTTTGCTACCACTTTTGGACCATGATTTTCTATTTGCGCAATTACAGTGCTTTGATCTGACCACCGTGATATTTTTTCTTGCGGAAAAATCATAGCAAGCTCGCCAATAATCCAAATAAGTAGTAAAGCCTTACTTAATCCAAGGACACCACCTGCAATTGAATCAACTGCTTTTAGTGGTTTCCATAAGAAGTTTTTTCGAAACCATTTTGCGGCTTTACCCAGCAAAAACTGACAAACAAATGCTGACGCCACAACAATCCCGGCAGTTAATCCAATACGTGAGGTTGGTGAATTATTTGCGCTTGCAAATTCAGTTCCATATTTCAAACCTAAAATTCCACCACCAACTAAGCCAACAAAAGCGAAAAGACCAGTTATTAAACCGCTTCGATAGCCTCGATAAATTGAAAAGATCAAAATTGCCACTAGAACGAAATCGAAGGTTGTCATGGCGCTAATTCTATAATTTTTTCGTGATCCCATTCACGTTCATAACCACTGTGATGCAAAATGCGATCGATAATCCCCGCGGTAAATCCCCAAATTAGCATTTCTGCCACATTAAAGGCTGGTCCTATGTATCCGCTTTTGTGGCGCACATTAGATCTATTTGCTGGATGGGCTAATTCGATAAGTGAAATATTTTCAGCGCGTACAACTTCCTCAACACTTTGTGGAGCGATTTCATGAGGGTCTCGCCACCAGGCCAGAACTGGACTCACATGAAAATTACTTGGAGGCAACCATAATTCAGGTAGTAATCCGATCACCTCAACTGTTTCACTTCTTAATCCAACCTCTTCTTCGCTTTCGCGCAGTGCGGCTGATATCGCGTCTTTATCACTTGCGTCGACAGCACCTCCAGGGAAAGAAGGTTGACCTGCATGAGATCGCATTTGCGAACTTCGAAGTGTTATTAAAACCTCTGGCGCATATTTGTTTCCAGAAAATAAAATTAGTACTGCGCCCTTGCGAGTGGATTCATCTCCACCCCTGAGTGGAAATTGAAAATTATCACTTTCAAATTTGGCTGGAAGATCTGCAATATTTACTAGCCATTCTGGTGGATTCACTAAATTTTCCATGATTAAATTAAACCAATACCAGCAGAAGGACATAGTTTTGCAAGTGGGCAAATCCCACACTCTGGTTTACGGGAATGGCAAATTCGTCGTCCATGCCAAATTAATTTATGTGAAAGTAATGTCCATTCCTTCTCAGGAATCAATTTCGCAACATCATTTTCTACTTTTACTGGATCTATTTCTTTACTCCAACCAAATCTTCTACTTAGACGTCCAAAATGGGTATCAACTGTTAATCCCGGAATTTCAAATGCGTTTCCCAAAACTACATTTGCAGTTTTTCGACCAACTCCTGGAAGCGTTACAAGTTCCACTAAAGTTTTTGGTACCTCTCCGCCATAATCTTTTAATATTTTGTTTGCTAACTCTTTTATATTTTTTGCTTTACTCCTGAAGAATCCAGTTGAGTAAATGATTTTTTCAATTTCGCTTGATTTTGCTTCGCTTAGCATCTCCAGAGTCGGAAAGCGTTTAAAAAGTACTGGAGTAACTGCATTGACCCTCTTGTCAGTGCACTGAGCAGATAAAACTGTTGCAATTAACAATTCCAGGGGTGAGTTAAAGTCGAGTTCACACCTGGCATCTGGATACTCCTTGGTGAGAATTCGATAAATCGAGCGTGCCGAGCTCGCTTCGGCGGATATCTTGGGGCTCATCCTCAGAAAGAGTACGCGTTAGGCGCTAGGGCTGTGAACAGGTAAATTAGCCCCGTGATCGAAAATAGCGAATTGGTAGAGATCATCCATCGCGCGCCGTTATTTATCGCCCTGGATGATGATTCGGCTAATGCGCTCAGAAAATCTATGGATGAGGTCAAGCTAACCCGCGGTCAAACCCTTTTTTCCGAGGGAGACCAAGCCGAACGCCTATACGTAATAGGTGAGGGGAAAATTAAGCTTGGCACAGTAAGTGCCGATGGGCGTGAGAATTTACTTTCAGTCCTTGGGCCTGGCGATATGTTTGGTGAACTTTCACTTTTTGATTTAAGGCCGCGCACTTCAACAGCAACAGCTGTCACGGATGCTCGTCTTTTTAGTTTAGGAAATGACGACTTGCATGAACTTTTGCGCTCGCGCCCGGAAGTTTCTTTTTACCTATTACAGTCATTGGCCCAAAGATTTAGAAGAGTAAGTGAAATTGTTGAAGATTTAGTATTTTCAGATGTACCAGGACGTGTTGCAAAAGCATTAATCCAATTATCTGGTCGTTTTGGAAAGCCAAGTGAAGAAGGTCTTCATGTTAATCATGATTTAACTCAAGAAGAGTTGGCGCAATTAGTAGGTGCATCCCGCGAAACAGTTAACAAAGCACTTGCAGATTTCGCTGGCCGTGGCTGGCTTCGACTTGAAGCGCGCGCTGTGATAATTCTTGATGAAGAACGACTCTCAAAGCGCGCGCGTTAAAACTTTTTAACCGCTACTAACGAAGCGCTACGACTGCTTCAACTTCTACAGGTGCATTCAACGGAAGTTCAGCAACTCCTACAGAAGATCGTGCTGCGCGTCCTGCTTCACCAAATACATGTAAAAATAGTTCACTTGCACCATTAACAACTACCGGTAGGCCAGTAAATCCAGGGGCAGCATTTACGAAACCAACAATTTTTACAACTTGAACTACATCATCAAGATCGCAGACTAATGAAAGCGCGGCAAGAACATTTAGTGCACAGATTTGCGCTAGATCTCTACCTTCTTCAGGAGTTACGTCTGAACCAACTTTTCCAACTTTTGAAATTGCTCCGTTTACTGTCGGCAATTGGCCAGCGGTGAAAACTAATTTGTCATTCTTGATTGCTGGAAGATACGCAGCTACAGGTGCAGCAGCTACTGGAAGCTCTAAACCTAATTCTGCAAGTTTTGCTTTTACTTTTTCATGTGCCATTTATGCCAACTCTCTTTTCATATAAGCAACTAATTGGTCGCTGCTACCTGGCGCGGGAACAACTTGTACTAACTCCCAGCCATCAGAACCCCAAGTATCAAGGATTTGTTTTGTTACGTGCGTCAAAAGTGGAACTGTTACATACTCGTATTTAGTCATTGTTTAATCTTAAGCGAGTGCAGCACGAACTGCTGACGAGACAGCCGCCCCGTCTGCCCGACCAGCAATTTTTGGCGAGAGAATCTTCATCACTAGCCCCATCCCTGCTGGTCCAGCCGCCCCAGTTTCCTTGATCGCTTCGGCAATTAGGGAGGAGAGTTCAGCTTCACTCAAAGGTGTAGGCAAATATCTCGAAATTACTTCGCCTTCTGCATTTTCGCGCTCTGCCCGATCTGGACGGTTAGCGTCAGCAAAAGCTTGTGCAGATTCTCTCCGCTTTTTAGCTTCGCGTGAAAGTACTTGAATAACTTCTGCCTCATTTAAAACTCGGGCTTCTTTGCCAGAGACTTCTTCATTTGTAATTGCGCTCAAGCAAAGCCGGATAGTTGATAAAACTAACTCATCTCGGGCGCGCATCGCCTCTGTTAAATCATGCTTTAGTGAATCTTTTAGTCCCATGGCGCAATCATCTCACAATGATCCTTTCGGCCTACTATTGCCTCGTGATTAAGTTACGCCAAGTCGAATTGCCAATCTTTTCAAAGGGCCAATCTCTACGTATTTTGCATCTATCTGATTTACATCTCACCCCGAAGCAGAAAAACAAAATTTCGGATTTGAAAGAGTTGAGTTCCTTAGATCCTGATTTGACCATAGTTACTGGAGATTTTTTGGCCCACCAAGATTCTGTTCCCGCAGTGATTGATGCATTAGGCGATCTGCTTAGTAAGCCAGGATTCTTTGTCTTCGGTTCTAACGATTACTTCGCACCAACTATTAAAAATCCGATTTCTTATTTGTTTTCAAATAGCAGTGGTAGCCGATTAGGGAGAAATCTACCGTGGTTAAAATTACAAAATGAATTAGTTAAAGCTGGTTGGTTAAATTTGAATCAAAGAAAATTGATAACTTCAATTAATGGAATTACCGTTGAAGCTCGTGGAACCGATGACGCACATTTAAAAAGAGATAACTACGCAGCTATCTCTGGAAAAAGAAATCCCGATGCTCAGTTATCTATTGGCGTAACTCACGCACCATATTTGAGATTACTAGACGCAATGCATGAAGATAATCTGGACTTAATTATCGCTGGGCATACTCATGGTGGCCAAGTGCGACTACCACTCCCAAGTTTTCTCGGAGGATCGCGTGCTTTAACTACAAATTGTGATTTACCAACTTGGCGCGCCCGCGGCTTAAGTAAAGTTGCAGATCAACCTTGGCTGCATATTTCCGCCGGGGTGGGTACAAGTCCATTCGCACCCTTTAGATTAGCTTCACCACCAGAAGCAACTCTGTTAACGCTCGCCTAACTTTAGGTCTGCATCCACCATCAATTTTGCTAAATCTTGCCAGTGGGTTTTAGCACTCCACCCTAATTCTCGTTGTGCTTTAGAAGGATCCCCAATTAATGCATCAACTTCTGTAGGACGAATGTATTTCTTATCAATTTCTAAGTGGTCTTGCCAATTTAATCCTGCGTGTGAGAATGCAACCTCTACGAATTGCTGGACTGTGGCACCAACTCCCGTAGCAACCACATAATCTGATGGTTTGTCTTGTTGCAACATCATCCACATTGATTCAACAAACTCTTTTGCATATCCCCAGTCACGGACAGAATCAACATTTCCTAAATATAATTTCTTACTCTTGCCGTGCGCTATATCGGCTACTGCTCTAGTAATTTTTCGAGTAACAAATGTTTCGCCTCGACGTGGAGATTCATGATTAAATAAGATTCCATTTGTAGCGTGAATTCCATAAGCTTCGCGGTAATTAACTGTGGTCCAATACGCCATTAATTTTGCTGCTGCGTAAGGACTTCGTGGTCGAAACATACTTTCTTCATTTTGTGGTGGTGGGGTGGACCCATACAACTCACTTGTGCTTGCTTGATAAAAACGCGTCTCATTCCCTGCAGCACGAATTGCCTCAAGCAAAACTACGGGACCCACGCCGTCGATCTGTCCGGTGTACTGCGGCATGGTAAATGAAACTTGAACATGAGACTGCGCTGCTAAGTTATAAACTTCATCTGGCTTTATCTCTCGGACAAGATTGGTAAGTCCAACACCATCTGACATATCCCCATAATGCAAAATTAATTTTGGGTTTTTATCATGTGGATCTTGGTAAATATGGTCAATTCTTGCAGTGTTAAACGAGCTTGAACGCCTGATAATTCCATGAACTTCATATCCTTTGGCAAGCAAAAATTCAGCCAAATAGGAGCCGTCTTGTCCGGTGATCCCAGTTATTAAAGCTACTTTTGTGGCCATTACTTACCTAATCTTTCTCTTCGGTACCACTCTATCGTTTCAGCAATACCTTTTTCGAGTCCTATTTGAGCGGACCATCCCAATTTTTGAACTCTAGAGATATCCATAACTTTTCTTGGAGTCCCATCAGGCTTGGTGGAATCCCACTTAACATCACCTGAGTATCCTGCTAATTTAGCAACCAACTCAGCCAAATTTTTAATGCTTATCTCAACTCCAGTTCCAATATTCAAATGCAATGTTTCATCATAATTTTCTAAGCAGTAGACGACAGCATCGGCTAAATCATCTACATGTAAAAATTCTCGCAATGGCGCTCCGGAGCCCCAAAAAGTTATTTCAGTGCAACCGACAGCAACTGCCTCGGTAAATTTCCTGATAAATGCTGCCAAAACATGACTATTAGATAAATCATAATTATCATTTGGACCATACAAGTTTGTTGGCATCAATGAGATCCACTTATAGCCATACTGCTTACGATATGAATTGACCATCTCTATCCCGGAGATTTTTGCAACTGCATACGCTGAATTGGATTTTTCTAGTGGTCCAGTTAGTAAATACTCTTCTTTATATGGCTGTTGTGAATCTCTTGGGTAGATACAACTAGATCCAAGAAAAACAAATCTTTCAACTTTCGCAGCATGGGCTGCATCCATTAAGTTACATTGAATCTGTAAATTCTCAGAAAT